>JAMWCZ010000111.1:3160-3718 GCA_023819225.1 Candidatus Omnitrophota bacterium | reverse complement strand
ATGAACTTACAATTGATTACCTTAAAGAAGGGGCTGGACTTCCCTGGGGTGGTTATAAGTACAGGATGCATCAGATGTCATCTGCTGTTGGTCTTGTACAACTTAAAAAATATCCACAAGAGATGGTAGAGATTGATAGGGCAATGAACTACTTCTGGGATAAACTTGAAGGGCTTCCTGGTATAAGGTCTCCAAGGCCACCAAAGGATTCTAAAACAACAATGGGTGGCTGGTATGCCTCATTGGGACATTATAGAAGTGAGGAACTGGGCGGTCTTTCAATTACAAGGTTCTGTGAGGCATTAAGGGCTGAAGGTGTTAATATCTGGCCCGGCTGTAATAAGGCACTCCACCAACATCCTGTATTCAATACGATAGATATATATAAAGATGGAAAGCCAACAAGGATAGCAAACTCTCCAAAGGATATAAGAAATATTGGAGGACCACTACCTGTGAGTGATGGAATACAGAAGAAGGTTTTTGTTGTTCCATGGTTTAAAAGGTTCTATCCTGAAATAATAAATGAGTATGTATCTGCCTTTAAAAAGGTGATAG
>JAMWCZ010000111.1:0-3150 GCA_023819225.1 Candidatus Omnitrophota bacterium | reverse complement strand
ATGACCCGGGAGACCCACCCGATATTGGAAGGTGGATGCTTTCTGTTAAAGCAGTGAAAGGATAATTCTACCGCTCCCGCATCGGAACTTTTCCGATACGGGAGCGAAAAGGAGTAGAAAGGGGATGATATGGAGAAATTAGCGATAGAAGGTGGAAAGCCAGTGCGGGAAAAAGGGATGCCACCAAGGATAATGTTTGACGAGAAGGAGAAAAAAGCTGCCTTAAGGGTAATTGAAAAGTGTCTGAAAGGTAATCAAGCACTTGATAGATATGGTGGAGTTGAGGTTGATGCATATGAAAAGGAATTTGCAAAGTTTTTTGGAGTGAAGTTTGCCACTGCTGTTAGTTCAGGGACTGCAGCAGTACACTCAGCAATTGCGGCTCTACAACTTGAACCGGGAAGTGAAATAATTACAACACCTATCACAGACCCTGGAACCGTCTCGCCTATCATTTTTCAACAGTGTATCCCTGTATTTGCAGATGTAGAGTATGAGACACTTAATATCTCACCTGAATCAATTGAGAAAAATATCACGGAGAAAACAAGGGCAGTGGTTGTGGTACATCTAGCAGGAAACCCGGCAAGGATAGATGAGATAGTGAGAATTGCGAGAAGATATAATCTATATCTAATTGAGGACTGTGCCCAGGCACACGGTGTCAAATATAAAGAGAGGTATGTAGGTACTTTTGGTGATATAGGTGCTTTCAGTTTGATGAGCGGAAAGCATACAACAAGTGGTGGACAGGGTGGTATGGTAATTACAAACAATGAGGAATTTTACTGGAATGCTAAAAGATTTGCCGACAGGGGAAAGCCATTTAATTCAGATGAGTCAACAAATCTTTTTGCAGGGCTTAACTATAGGATGACAGAACTTGAAGCAGCGATAGGAAGGGAGCAACTGAAGAAACTTAAAAAGATTCAAGCAAAAAGGATAAGGATATATGAGGAATTAAAAAAAGGATTTGAGAAAAATCTTGAGGCATTCAGGTTGTGGAAAGGCATCCCTTCTTCTGAACCTAATCCCTGGTTCTGTTTTATATGGGTTGACAAGAAAAAACTTTTAATTGATAAATCAGAAGTTGCAAAGGTATTATCAGCAGAGGGAATACCTGCAGGTGCACACTATGTAGTTCCTATGTATAAACAAAAATGGATAAAAGAAAAGAATACATTTGGGACATCACACCTTCCCTGGAGTTTACCGGGAGTAAGAGAGATAAAATATGAAGGAAGTTGTCCTGAAGCAGAAAGGGCATTATCAGACCATATGACACTATATATCCATGAGGGTTGGGGGAAAAAGGAAATAAGTGATACAATAAAGGCGTTTGTAAAGGTTGAAAGGAGATACAGGAAATGTTAATAGATATACATACCCATATTCTTACTACCTGGG
Organism: Candidatus Omnitrophota bacterium; assembly: GCA_023819225.1. Lineage (GTDB taxonomy): Bacteria > Ratteibacteria > UBA8468 > B48-G9 > JAFGKM01 > JAAYXZ01. The sequence continues at coordinate 1,743 of JAMWCZ010000111.1, read as the reverse complement.
GAGAAGAACCATTTACAGAAGAGCATCTTATAAAAAGGATGGAAGAACTGGGGATAGATAAGTTTGTTATTTTGCCTATCATCGGTCCTGAGGGTTCCTATTTATACTTTGGTCCAGAAGATGTAACAAGGGTTTACAAAAAATATCCTGATAGGGTAATCCCTTTCTGCAATATAGACCCGCGTTCAGGAAGTAACAGCCCTGATACTGACTTTTCCTTTTTGATTGATAGATACAAAAAGGAAGGTTGTAGGGGTGTAGGTGAAATTACAGCCAATATGTATATTGACGACCCTAAATGTATCAACCTCTTCAGACAGTGTGGTAAAGCAGAACTGCCTGTTTTGTTCCACCTTTATAATAAGATAGGAGGTAGTTACGGACTTGTTGATGATATATACCTTCCACGACTTGAGAAGGTTCTTAAAAAATGTCCTGAAACAATCTTTATAGGTCATGCGATGGCTTTCTGGTCTGAGATAAGTGCGGATGTATCAGAAAACACGAGAGGGAAGTATCCGAAAGGGCCTGTAAAGGCACCTGGACGACTTCAGAAACTTTTAAAGAAATATCCTAATCTATATGGAGACCTTTCTGCTGGTAGTGGATTTAACGCAATTACAAGAGATATCACATACGGATATAAGTTTTTGAGGGAGTTTCACAAAAAACTACTTTTTGGAACAGATATTTGTCATATAGGACAGGAGGCCCCTATTGTTGATTATTTCAAACAGATAAAACAACAGGGTATTCTTACTGATGAGGAGTATGACAATATAACATACAAAAATGCAAAAAGGATTTTGAAACTATAAAAGGAGGAAAAGACAATGGCGCTGATACCTCTTGAAAGGATGAAGGAGATAATGGATATTCCATCTGCTGCAGAGATTATTCTAAAAAAATCAGAGAAAGAGATAAATTTTTCACTTAACCTTAAAATAAGTGATGGTATCTTATGCTTTGATGCTTTTGTTGTATATCATAATTTAGTTATGGGTCCTGCAAAGGGGGGTATAAGGTTTTCTCCTCGTGCTTCTCTTGAAGAGACAAGGAAACTTGCTGAGATAATGACATACAAAAACGCACTTATGGAACTTCCTTTTGGTGGCGGCAAGTCAGGTATTCAGTTTGACCCTTATAAAGTGGATGACTTTACAAGGATAGCGATTATAAAAGAGTATGTCCATATGATAAGGGAAGAATTGTATTCAAAGGCATATATTCCTGCTCCAGATATGGGAAGTACCCCTTACGATATGGCTGTTATATACGGGGAGACACATATACCTGAATCAGTAACAGGTAAACCTGTTATAGTAGGCGGTCTTCCAGGCAGGTTGCAGGCGACAGGTAGGGGTGTTTTCTGGGCAACAAAACTTGGCTGTGAAAAATTGTTAAAAAAGAATTTAAAAGATACAGAAATAGTTATACAGGGATTTGGAAATGTAGGAAGATGGACTGCATATTTTTTAAATGAGACGGGTGCGAAAATTATAGGAGTGCAGGATATAGGTGGCTCAATCTATAACAGAAAAGGACTTGATATAGAAAAACTTTTCAAGTACTGTCCTACAAGCAAAGATACAGTAAGTGGATTTCCTGAAGCAGAAGCAATCTCTTATGATGAATTCTTTTCTCTTGAGTGTGATATATTTATCCCAGCAGCAATGGAAAATGTTATAACAGAAAAGACAGCATCTAAACTTAAAACAAAAATGGTGGTGGAAGGAGCAAATG
>JAMWCZ010000023.1 GCA_023819225.1 Candidatus Omnitrophota bacterium | reverse complement strand
GTTATAGCACTGGTCAGTGTCGTCTTACCATGGTCTACATGACCTATCGTCCCTATGTTTACATGTGGCTTGCTCCGAACAAATTTCTCCTTCGCCATTTCTTTTTCCTCCTTGTTAAGGTTTTATTCCTAAGCTGCTGATGGGAATCGAACCCATGACCCCGTCCTTACCAAGGACGTGCTCTACCTCTGAGCCACAGCAGCACTGCAAAAATATATATTATAACAGAATTTTATTTTATGTCAATTGTCAATAAAGAGCGGGAAACGGGATTCGAACCCGCGACTTCGACCTTGGCAAGGTCGCACTCTACCGCTGAGTTATTCCCGCAATATAAATATTTAAAAATACCGTACACATCAATAGAAAAAACTAAAAGATTTCACTAAATTTACTATTATTATACTTTTCTATATATTTTTGTCAATCTTCCCCGTTATCTTTAAAAAATCGTCCGGTACAGGGGCTATAAACTCACATTTTTGTTTTGTGAAAGGATGTAAAAAAGATATTCTATAAGAATGGAGGGCAACCCTTGATATAAGTTCAGACATAACACCATATTTTGTATCTCCTATTACAGGATATCCTGAATAAGTAAGAGCAAGACGTATCTGATGTGTTCTACCTGTGATTGGTTTCACCTTTACCAGTGTCAGGTCATCTATATATTTTACAACTTCTATAATGTTAACTGTTTTTTTCCCTTTTAAATAATGGACCTCCATCTTTGTATGATTTTTTCTGCTATGAGAAACAGTGAATTCTATTTCTTTTCTTAAAGGATAAAATTTTCCTTTTACAATAGCAAGATATTCTTTTTCTATCATACGGTTTTTAAACTGAAGGACAAGATTTTCCCATGCACTATAAGTTCTTGCAAAGACCATAACTCCTGATGTCTCTCTGTCAAGTCGGTGTACAACTCCCGGTCTTGAAGGATTACCCGTATCAGAAAGTGAAGTAAAGTTCAAAAGAAAATTTATCATAGTTCCACTTTTAACCTTACCTGTTGGATGTGTGAGAATCCCCGCGGGTTTATTTATTACTATGATGTCGTTGTCATAGTAGATGATATCTAGTTGATATCTTTCTGGCAAGATATTGTTTTGAGAGGTTTCATATAAAAATTCTCCCTTCTTTATTAGTATCTCATCCCCATTTTTAAGAAGATAGGAAGGTTCTACCTGTTTGTTTTGTATAAGGACCAGTCCATCTTTCAAAAGTAGTTTAACTTTCTCTCTTGAAATTTTGAGAGTAGTTTTAAGGTATATATCAATTCGTCCTTTTTTGTTTTCTTGATATATTAACTTTCTATCCAAAGTGGTTCAATAAAATAGATTTTCTAACTTTTAAGTTTTACCTTCTTTATTATATCACTGGCTATAAAATTCCTCTGCATCTGGTTTGTTCCTTCATATATCTGTGTTATCTTTGCATCACGAAACATCTTTTCTACAGGGTATTCCTTCATATAACCATAGCCACCGAATATCTGTATGGCATCTGTGGTTACCTTCATTGCCACATCAGAGGCAAAAAGTTTGCACATTGCTGAATATCCGGAATAGTCCTTGCCTCCAGCATCAATAGTTCTTGCTGTCTGATAAATCAATGCTCTTGTTGCTTCTATCTGTGTTGCCATATCAGCAAGGATATGTTGAACTGCCTGAAAAGAAATTATTGGCTGGCCAAATTGTTTCCTCTGGCGCGCATATTCAACTGCTGCTTCAAATGCCCCCTGTGCTATTCCAAGTGCCTGTGCGGCAACACCTGGTCTGCTTGCATCAAAATTTTTAAGTGTAATAATAAACCCCATACCTTCTTTCCCAAGGAGATTATCAGCAGGAACCTTACAGTTTTCAAAAACAAGTTCTCTTGTAGCAGATGCCCGAATTCCTAATTTATTCTCTTTCTTACCAAAGTTAAACCCCTCCATTCCTTTTTCAACTATAAAAGCACTCAAACCTCTTGGCCCTTTATTTTTATCGGTGGCGGCTATAACAACATATATCTCTGCTTCTCCTCCATTGGTAATCCATTGTTTTGTGCCGTTTAATATATAATAATCCCCTTCTTTTTTAGCCGTTGTATCTAATGTAGTAATATCACTGCCTGCTCCGGATTCAGTAACACCAAAAGCAGCGAGTTTTTCACCTTTTGCTATGTAGGGGAGATACTTCTTTTTCTGCTGTTCGTTCCCAAAAAGAAGTATTGGAAATGTTCCAAGTGCAGTTCCTGCGTAAGCAAGGGCAATTCCTCCACATATTCTGCTTAACTCTTCTATTGCTAGGCATAGTTCAAAGACGCCAAACCCCATACCTTCATATTCTTCCGGGATATAGACGCCAAAAAGGTCTGCCTTGGCAAGTGCTTTTACCACATCCCATGGGAATTGTTCCTTCTCATCGTATTCAGCCCTGACAGGCAGTATTTTTTCTTCTGCTATTCTTCTGGCGAGATCTTTTATCATCTGTTGCTCTTCTGTGAGGAAATAGTCCATTTATTCTTCCTCCCTTTAAAGTTATTTTATTATCCGGTAAATTTTTTAAGGACCAGTGTTATATTATGTCCTCCAAAACCGAATGAATTGGAAATTGCCACATTTACATTTTTTTCAACTGCTTTATTTGGAACATAGTTCAAATCACATTCAGGGTCAGGGGATTCATAGTTTATTGTTGGTGGGATAATACCTTCTTTTATTGTAAGCACTGTGGAAATAAATTCTACTGCACCAGAAGCACCTAAAAGATGTCCTATCATTGATTTTATTGAACTTACAGGTATCTCATAAGCCCTCTCTCCTAAAAGTGTCTTTATTGCAGATGTTTCACTTTTATCATTTAATGGAGTGGATGTTCCATGAGCGTTTATATAATCAATCTCTTCTGGTTTCAAACTGGCATATTCCATCGCGTATTTCATAGAAAGAAATGCGCCTTTTCCATCAGGGTCAGGAGCAGTTATATGATAAGCATCACAACTCATCCCTGCGCCTATAAACTCAGCATATATTTTAGGTGCATTTCTTGCAAGGGCATGTTCTAACGTTTCCAGAATTACAATACCTGCACCTTCACCCATTACAAATCCATCCCTTTCTTTATCAAAAGGTCTGGATGCCTTTTCTGGTGAGTCATTCCTTGTGGAGAGTGCCTTCATAGAGCAGAACCCTGCAAGTCCAAGAGGAGTAATACAGGACTCAGTTCCTCCGGCGATTATAATATCAGTAACTCCATTTTTCAGGAGGTTTAGAGCAACTCCGAGTGCATGAGCCCCAGATGCACAGGCGCTTACAGTGGCGAAGTTCACTCCCTTTAATCCAAAATGTATTGCAACCTGTCCTGCTGCAATATCAGGAATAAGCATAGGAATGAGAAATGGAGATACCCGTGATGGTCCGCTTTTCAACAAAATTTCTTCCTGCTCTTCTATTACTCTGAGTCCGCCTATTCCTGCTCCTATAACTACCCCTGTTCTTTCTTTCTCTCTTTCTGAGAGAATAATTCCACTATCCTGAACTGCCTCAAGAGTTGACTTAAGTGCAAACTGTACAAATTTGTCCATCCTGCGAAGGTTCTTAGGATGGAATCCATCAAGGGTAAAATTTTTAACTTCTGCTCCTATTTTTGTCGGATAATCAGTTGTGTCAAATCCCCTGATAATATCTATTCCACTTTTTCCTGCCTTGAGATTTTCCCACGATGTTTTTACATCATTTCCGACAGGGGTAACCAGCCCTATTCCTGTTACAACTACTCTTTTCATTGTTTTTTATTTTTCTCAATATAGTCAACAGCATCCTTAACTGTTCTTATCTTTTCAGCATCTTCGTCGGGTATATCTATCCCGAATTTTTCTTCTAACTCCATAACAAGTTCAACAGTATCAAGTGAATCAGCACCGAGGTCATCAATAAAAGATGCGCTTTCAGTAATTTCACCCTCACTCACTCCTAACTTTTCTGATATAATTCCCTTTACCTTCTCAAATATCTCACTTCTCTCCATCTTTCCTCCTTATGTTTTACTTTTTAGTTTTAATCTATTCTTACATCACCATACCACCATCTATTCTGAAGACCTGACCCGTGATATAGTTTGCCTTATCTGATGATAAAAAAATGATTAAGTCCGCTACCTCTTCTGGCTTTCCAAATCTACCTAATGGTATCATTTCTAACATCTTTGTTTTTATTTTTTCAGGGAGTTGCTCTGTCATTCTTGTTATTATATATCCAGGTGCTACTGCATTTACCCTTACTCCAAACCTGGCAAATTCCTTTGCGCAGGTTTTTGTAAAAGATATTAATGCACCTTTTGATGCAGAATAATTTGCCTGTCCTATATTGCCTATCTGTCCTATTATAGAAGCAACATTTACAATGCTCCCTGTCTTCTGAGAAAACATAACTTTGCCTATTATTTTACTGCATATAAATGCACCTTTCAAGTTTATCTCCATAACGTTATCCCACTCTTCTTCGGTCATACGCAGTATCAGATTGTCTTTTGTAATACCTGCGTTATTTATAAGGATATCTATTTTTCCCCATCTTTCAACAATTCCATCCACATTTTTCTGCACATCTTCCTTTTTAGTTATATCAATCTTTGACGAGATAAATTGAATCCCTTTTTCGGTAAGTTGTTTTTCAAAGGCATCATCTATAAATATATCCCATAGAGCAATTTTTGCTCTCTGTTCACCAAATTTTACTGCAAGTGTCCTCCCAATACCACCAAAAGCCCCTGTAATAACAACAACTTTATTCTGAAACATAGTCCTCCTTTTTAAGAAATATTGTCAGCCAGTTCTCTGAATGTATTTTCAAGAGATGTCATATCTTCTACATTAAACACCTTTGCTTCAGGGATAATTCCTTCTATAAGCCGTTTCAAAACTGTTTTTGGTCCCACTTCAACGAAGGTATTATTTCCTTCATCTTTTACCATATTTTCAATAATTTTTACCCATTTAACGGGAGAATAAATCTGCTTTACAAGTCCTCTTTTTATCTCCTGGCTGTCTGTTGTTCTGTTTCCTGAAAAGTTAATATAGACAGGAATTTCAGGATTTTTAAACTTTATCTTTTCAATTTCTTCTGCAAGGAGAAAAGATGCCTCCTCCATAAAGGGGGTATGGAATGGACCACTTACATTTAACATCACACCCTTTATTTTCTTTGTTTTCAAAAAGGAACTTAAATTCTCAATATTTTTTTTGGTCCCCCCTACAACAACCTGTCTTGGTGAGTTTATATTTGCTACGCTTATCCCATCAAAGTTATTTAAAAGAGATTCTACTTCTTCCAGAGGCAATCCTATAACTGCCATAAGTGTCCCATCTATCTTTAGGGATATTTCATCCATAATCTCTGCCCTTCTTTTTACAAGATAAAACCCATCTTCTATACTGATTACTTTTGAAGCAACAAGGGCAGAATATTCTCCTAAACTGTGTCCTGCCACACTTACAGGAAAAAGTTTTTTTCCTGTTAGTGCATACCAGCACACCATATTGATGGCGAAGACCGCTGGTTGGCATATCAGTGTTCTTGTTAATTCTTCAATGGGTCCATCCATAATTGTTTTCATAAGAGGTATGGATGTTATATCTTCTCCCTTTTTAATAATATCCGCGCAGGCAGGGATATTTTCTATCAATTCTTTTCCCATACCTACATACTGTGATGCCTGTCCGGGAAAAACAACAGAAAATTTTTTCACTTTGTCCATTTTATAAGATTTGCTCCCCATGTAAGCCCGCCACCAAAAGCTACTGTAGCAACAATATCTCCTTTTTTAATCAGCCCTTTTTTTGATGCCTCATCAAGGGCAATAGGAATGCAGGCAGCGGACATATTCCCATATTTTTCAATATTTACATAAAATTTTTCAGGAGGCATACCCATACCTTTAGCCACACCATTTATAATACGCAGATTTGCCTGGTGTGGAACAATAAGTGATATATCCTCCTTTTTCAAATTAAATCTTTTAAGAAGTTTATTTATTGCTTCACACATTGTCTCTATTGCTATCTTGAAAAGAACCGCCCCTTCCATCTTCATAAAGTGCATCCTTTTTTCAACTGTATCAAAAGAGGCAGGCCTGGCTGAACCACCTGCGGGAGCGTTAAGTATATCTCCATAACTCCCATCAGAAGAGACATAAGAGCCCATTATCCCTTCCTCTTCAGATACCTTAACTATTGCGGCTCCCGCTCCATCTCCTAATAATACACAGATACTTCTATCTGTATAATCAGTAAGACGGCTCATACATTCCGAAGCAATGACAAGCCCTGTTTTATAACCACCTCCAGATATTAAACTTCTTGCAATTTCAAGTCCAAATATAAAGCCAGAACAGGCAGCAGAAATATCAAATGCAGGTATATCTTTAATGCCGAGTTTTGCCTGAATGATACAGGCAGTTGAAGGAAAAAACTTATCAGGACTTACTGTAGCACAGATAATAAAATCAATTTTATCAAAAGAGATACCTGCATCTTTACAGGCGGCTTTTGCAGCTTCAACTCCCATATCAGAAGATGCCATATTTTTTGGACAGATTCTTCTTTCTTTTATCCCTGTCCTTGTAACAATCCATTCATCACTTGTATCAACCATCATTTCAAAATCATAATTTGTAAGAACAAAAGATGGCAGGAAAGAACCTGTGCCTGCAATTACTACATTTCCCATTGTATCGTCTCCATATCCTTTTTCAGTATCTCCATAAATTCTGAAGAGACAATTTTTTTCCCTAACTTTATTGCGTTGTAAATAGCCCGCGGGGAAGACCTGCCATGACTTATAATGACAATACCATTTACGCCTAGGAGTAGTCCTCCTCCATATTCAGCATAATCTGCTTTTTTTGCGAAATTTCGCAAAATATCCTGCATTAGAAAAGCACCTATTTTACCTTTAAAACTTTTCTGTATCTCTTTCATAAGAATAGTGCGGAAAGCCCTTGTTACGCCTTCAGAGACCTTAAGGACAACGTTTCCTGTAAAGCCATCTGTGATGATTACATCTGCTCTCTGTGTAAATATACTATGACCCTCAACATTACCAGTGAAATTTATCCTTTTACTCTTACTCATCAGTGCAAAACTTTCTCTTCTTAACTCATCGCCCTTGGATTCTTCCTCCCCTATATTTAACAGTGCAACCCTTGGATTTTTTATACCGAATACATATTCTGCATACAATGCTCCCATAACAGCTGACTGTAATAGATGTAATGGTTTAACCTTAATGTTAGCCCCTGCGTCAATAAATATAATTCCCCTTCCTGTTGTGTCTGGCATCAAAAGAGCAATAGCAGGTCTATCAACATTTTTTATCAAGCCAAGTTCTGAGATACTATAGGAAACAAAAGCAGCAGTATTTCCAGCACTTAAAGCACAGTGTGCTTTACCTTCTTTTATCATTGATATAGTTCTAACCATACTATTATCTTTCTCTTTAAGTAGTTTAAGATTTATTTTGTCATCCATCTTTATGTAATTCTCGCAGTGTTCAAGGATGACGAATGGATATCTTTCAAGGTTTATCTTATCTTTTATCTGTTTCTCATCCCCTATAAGAATAATTTTTATTTTTTCTGAAGGAGAAAACATCTGGCATGCTTTGACAACAGAAAAAGGGGCATTATCTCCACCCATCCCATCAAGGGAAATTATAATTTCTTCGGTAGCCATTTTTGCGCTATTCTTTTTTACTCTTTTCTTTTATTTGCAGGACAGGTACCCCTTTATAGTATCCACATACATCACATACAGTATGAGGTGTCTTCAAGGAGCCACAATTGGAACATACACTGAGGGACGATATTTTCACTTTTTTATGTCCGCCTCTTCTTTTTCCCGTTCTACTATTTGAATGTCTTCTTTTAGGATTTGGCATAGTTGTACTCTCCTTTCAATAATTAAATTTCTTTTTTAATGCTTTAGCGACTATTTCAGGTACCATTTCTGATACATTACCTTTTAAAGATGCTATCTCTTTTACTATAGAGGAACTTATAAAAAAGAACTCCTCTCCCGGCATAAGAAATACGGTTTCAATATCCCTGCTAAGTTTTCTATTTGCCAGAGCCATCTGAAATTCATATTCAAAATCAGATACAGCCCTCAATCCCCTTACTATCAAATTAATTCCCTTTTTTTTAAGATAGTCAACAAGAAGGCCATTAAAACTATCCACCTCTACTCTTTTATTTCCTTGATACACTGTTTTTATAAGATCTATCCTTTCCTCTTTTGTGAACAAAAGGTTTTTCCTTGAATAATCAGCGACCGCTACTATAACCTTATCAACAAATACAAGAGCTCTTTTAACTACATCAATATGCCCATTTGTAACAGGGTCAAAACTACCCGGATAAACTGCTATCTTTTCTTTCATTTTTCTAATCCTTGCTTTTTCACTTTTATGTATGATACCACACTTTTCCCATAAAATTTTTCTTTATAAACAGTAAATCCATCTGTTTCCGGCAATACATTTCTTTTGTTATGTTCAATCACTATAATTCCTTCATCATCCAGTATTTTTAACTCCAGTATATTTCTTAAAATCTGTACAATTTTCCCGGTTGGATAACCATAAGGAGGGTCAGCAATTATCAAATCAAATTTCTCATCGCTGAACTCCTCAACCAACTGCTCTGCCTTACCTCTTTTTACAGTACAGTATTCTGAAATACCTAAATGTTCAATATTCTTTTTTATACAATTTACCGCTTCTCTGTCTTCTTCAACAAAAACAACCTCTTTTGCGCCATGACTTATTGCTTCTATACCCAATGCACCTGTACCTGCAAAAATTTCCATTACTCTTTTATTAATTACCCATCCCCTGAGAGAGTCAAAAATTGCTTCCCTTACAACATCTTTTGTTGCTCTTAACTCTTTTCTCTTCTCAGGGAAAAACAACCTTCTGCCTTTTAGGTACCCGCTGATTACTCTCATACCTTAAACTTATGTGGCTTCCATCTATGCCAGTCAATAATGATGGAAGAGGCAATAAAAACAGAAGAATATGTTCCTATTACAAATCCAACCAGTAGTGAAAAAGCAAAAGTGTGAAGTGTCTCTCCACCAACAAAAAAGAGTAGAAAAACTACAAATAGAGTAGTAAGAACTGTAAGTACTGTTCTACTAAGTGTTTCATTAATACTTTTGTTGAATAAGGTGAAATAATCATCACTTCTTGTTTTTCTTATATTTTCTCTTATTCTGTCAAAGATAATTACCGTATCATTTACCGAATAACCTGCAATTGTAAGCAAAGCAGCAATTACGGATGTATCTATCTGCTTTTTAGTAAGTGCAAGTATAGCTACTACAAAGAGCATATCATGGAATATGGCAAGTGTGGCACCTACTGCAAATCTGAATTCAAATCTTAAGGTAATATAAACAAGTATGCCTATAATTCCAAGAAAGAATGCATATAATGCCTTTTTTCTCAAAGAGACACTCATTGATGGAGAGATTGAAGATTTTCCTTTAACAGAAAAAGCATCTCCCTCTGCTCCATAAATAATTTCCATTGCTTCAAGTATTTTTTCAGATGTTCCCGGTCCACTTTTTATTATAAAATCCTTTCCTTCTGTGCCGAGTGCCTGAACTGAATAAGTCCCGATATTAAGCCCTTTTATCTTATCCCTTATTTCCGATACAGTTACACTTTCTTTAAATTCTATATTAAGCATATCTCCGCCGACAAAGTCCACTCCAAATATACTCTTTCCCTTCATAGTGAGAATAACCATACCCCAGATAATAATAATGCAGGAAAAAATATAGGCAAATTTTCTTTTACCGATAAAATTAAATGCAGGATTTTTAATAAATTCCATTATATCCTCACCTTTTCTATCTTTCTCGTTATCATCACCCAATCCACGATAGTTTTTGTTACGAAGACAGCAGTAAATAGGTTAGCCACTATACCTATACTCAATGTTAGGCCAAAACCTTTCACAGGCCCTTCTCCAAGGAAGAATAGTATAAGCCCAACTATAAGTGTTGTAATATTGGAGTCAATAATTGCAGTCCATGCTCTCTTATAGCCAGAATCAATACCTGCTTTAGGGCTTTTACCTGCTTTCAGTTCTTCTTTTATCCTTTCAAATATAATGACATTAGCGTCCACACCCATACCACAGGTAAGGGCAATACCTGCTATACCCGGAAGTGTCAAGACACCCTTTAGTGTTGCCATAATTCCCAGTAAAATAAGTATGTTTAATGCAAGGGCAAAGTCAGCAAGCAAACCAAAAGCAGTATAGTAGATAAGCATAAAAAGAAGAACCAGTATACCTCCATATAAAGCAGCTTTAAATCCCTGTACGATATTTTCTTTCCCAAGTGTCGGTCCAACAACTTCTCTATAAATCATCTCCATCTTTGCAGGTAAAGCACCAGCGCGAAGGACTATTGCCAGTGTTCTTGCCTCTTCTACAGAGAACCTGCCTGTTATCTGTGCTTTACCACCAGGTATCCTTTCTCTTATTACAGGGGCAGACCTTACAACTCCGTCAAGAACTATTGCTAATTGTTTATTTATATTTTTTGCAGTTACTGATTCAAAAAGTGCTGCCCCTTCTTTGTTTAAGACAAGATTGACATCAGGAAAGCCAGAATTGTCATAGCCCATATAAGCATCTTCAATATATTTACCTGTGAGTTCTGGTTCTGCCTTTACAAGAAGGGGATGTCCTTCTCTGTATATCCCCCTTTCATCTTTTTCCTTATAGTAAATCAACTGGTATCCCTCGGGGATATTCCCTTCCAGTGCACTTTTAAAAAGGTCAGGGTCATCAGAGACAAGTTTAAACTCAAGAAGTGCTGTCTGACCAATTATCTCTATTGCTTTATCAGGGTCCTGAACTCCTGGCAGGTCCACAATTATTCTTTTCATACCCTCTTTCTGTATGACTGGCTCTGTTACACCGAGTGCGTCTATCCTATTTCTTATTACTTCTAATGCCCTGTCTGCAAGGTCTGATATCGTTTTCTCATCCTGTGCTGTTTCTGTTAATTCAAGGACCACATGAACACCACCCTGCAGGTCAAGTCCTTTCTTTATCTTCTTTTCAGGAGGATAAACCTGATAGATACATAAACCTATAATTACTACTATTACTGAAAGCCGAAGATAGTATTGTTTTGTCATTTCTTATAAACCTCATCCGGGTCAAATACCTTTCCCCCTTTTATTATAAAATCATCTTTTCTATCATTTAGTTTTCTAAAAAAACAGGAGTAATGCCCTGTATGACAGGCACCCCTCTTCTGTTCTACAATAAATAGTAAAGTGTCATTATCACAGTCAATGTACATCTCTTTCACTTCCTGAAAATTACCTGATTCCTCTCCTTTCATCCAGAGTTTTTTTCTACTCCTGCTGTAATAATGCATCCTCCCTGTCTCTATTGTTTTAGAAAATGCCTCTTCATTCATATAGGCAAGCATAATAACCTCTTTTGTTTTTGCTGACTGCACTACTACAGGAATCAACCCTTTCTCATCAAACTTTATCTGTGTTAAAATTTTATTGTTCATAAAGATAACCTTTGAACTCTTGTCTGTCAGTACAGAAAAATTTGTATAAATAATACTATAAAAGTACGCATATGTCAAAAAACCTAAAGAGAAAGGATACTATAAAAAATAAAGTAATGCAAGCAGTTTCTGAAATACCATTCGGTAGGACCATAACCTATTCTCAACTTGCAGAAAAAGTAGGAATGAAAGGAAAGATCAGATATGTATCAACATTTTTAAAAGAGAACCCCTATCCTGTAGCCATTCCCTGTCACAGGGTGATAAGAAAAGATGGAAGTTATGGAAAATATATCCTCGGGAGAAGATTTAAAAGATATCTTATTGAGTGGGAAAAGAACCTCATTAAACATTAATAATGATATTGTCTATAAGACGGACATAAGGTAGTTTTATTGCCCCAAGCACAAGAACCTTGCTTTCTATTTTCCTCACAGGTGATAGGTTTTCAAAGTCAACTATTTCAAGATATTGTAATTCCACATCAGTGTATTTTGCTATAATACTTTTCCCTTCTTCCAATAGAATGGATGTATCCTTTATACCTTCTTTTAATACCATATCCTCTATTTTTTTCAGTGAATTATAAAGAGATAATGCCTTTTCTCTATCATCCTCTTTAATAAAAACATTCCTTGAACTTGCTGCAAGTCCATCATTTTCTCTTATAGTAGGACATCCGACAATCTCAACAGGGATATTAAGGTCTTTCACCATTTTTCTGATTACAATTAACTGCTGTGCGTCTTTCCATCCAAAATATGCCTTATCCGGCTGAACTATATTAAATAATTTGCATACCACAGTGCATACACCTTTGAAATGCCCTGGTCTAAATTTTCCTTCTAATACATCCGATAGTCCTCTTACTTCAACATATGTCTCTGCTCTTTCTTTATACATCTCTTCAGTTTCAGGTATAAAGAGAAGGTCTACATCTTCTTTTTTCAAAAGATTGATGTCCCTTTCATTATCCCTTGGATATTTTTTATAGTCAGCGGGGTCATTAAACTGAATAGGATTTACAAATATACTTACAACAGTAAACGCACATTCTGATATTGAGGCCTTTATAAGAGATAGGTGTCCATTATGGAGAGCACCCATTGTTGGGACAAACCCAATAGTTTTACCTTCTTTCCTTGCTTTTTTTACTTCTTTTCTTACATCATCTACTTTCTTTACTATCTTCATTAGATATTAATCTCCTGTAAATAACAGATATACTTTCGCCGGTTTCAGGGTCTTTTATCAATGGGGCTATCTCATAAAGGGGAAAGACAACAAAATACCTTTTACTATATTTAGGATGTGGGACAAAAAAATTTCCAGTTTTAATCACTATATTCCCATAAAAAATTATATCAAGGTCTATTGTTCTCTCATCCCCTGTTTTATGAGGGAATTTTCTACCCATACTTTTTTCAATATTTTGTAAGAATAACAAGAGATTTTCAGGGGAAAACTTTGTTTCAACTTCAATTACACTGTTTATAAAAAACCCCCCATTTGCTCCTTCTTCTGGTGGTGTTGTGAAGAAAGGTGATATCTTTTTTATGGTAAGCCCTTTTTCCATTTTTTTGAGTGCTTTTATAACATTATGCTCTCTATTACCTTTATTACTTCCTATTGCTATATATGCCTTTACCATTCTATTCTAAAAGTAGTTTTAACAAAAAAGAACTATCCTTAAACTTCTTTCTAAAGCGTATTCTTCCTATATTTTCTGATAAATAGAAGAAAGGCGCCCAGCAGTTTTTGATTTCAATATCAGGAGAGATAAATCCATCAAAGATAAAAAGTGCTCTACAGATGCCTCCATTATATTCATCCACCAAAAAAGCAATAACTTCCCTGTCAAGCCGTTCAAATTGTTTTAACCAGACAGAATAATTGCTCCTTTTATCTACAGCACTATTAATCCATATAAGAGAATTATCAGGTAAATTTTTTATAGTATCGGTTCTTTTGAACCCTAAAAATTCGGGTAGAGGTAGATTATGTTCTTCACAGGGAAGATAAAAAAGTTCTTTTTTAGATGTATCCCTGATATCAGGCGCCTTTTTATATCTTCCCATACCCCATAGCCATAAAAGATTGGCTTGCATCTCTCCAAGGTCTTGTCTTACTTTATTTACCGGATGGTTCTCTAATATAGATATAGAAGAAACTATCAGGTTTTTTATATCTTCCAGTTCCTTGTTTCTATACAGATTTAAGGTAAATTCTTTATTTTTCATATTATCCGGAAATGTAATCTCCTCTTGGAGGAACTCCTTCTGGAATTCAAGAATGGGAAGAGTATTTTTCAAGAAGAAATTAAACTTTTTACAATTATCAGATAGTATATTAAGCAGTTCTATAATTTCTTTCTTTGAGATATTTACATTTTCCTCTATTATCTTACCTTCTGACTGTGCCATAAATCTACCGAGGAAAAATGTTTTTCCTCCCAATTTTGTAATATCCTTCCAGCCCCTTATATATGCCTCTCCTGGGAAGTTTTTCTCTTCATCAAAAAGTTTGTAGTACCCTCTTTCAAGTGCCTTACCGAGACAGAGATATCCCCATCTTCCTGAAGTTGCAATAGTATCAAAATGGTCTTTTTTAGCATAAGAAAAAAGAGAGATGTTGTTAAACTTTTTCTTGAACATCTCCCCATAACCATTAAGAGATATAAGATAATATTTCATTTGAGGTTGTCAAAAAGTTTATTAATATTTTTGAACAATTGCTTCATATCAAATATATCTTCAAGTTCTTCATCTGTGAAATATCTTTTAATCTCAGGAGACGACTTTATAATTCTGACAAAATCATCTTTTTTCTCTATCGTCTCAAATGCTTTCTTCTGAACCATCTCATATGCTTTCTCTCTTGGCAGTCCTTTCATTGCAAGTGCGTTAAGTAATCTCTGTGAGAAAAAGACCCTGCCTGTAAGATTGAGATTTTTTTCTATATTCTCTTCAAATACATCAAGTCCTGAAACAATCTTATTAAGCAGGGTAAGTATATAATCCAAGAGGATAAGGGATTCAGGAAATATAATTCTCTCAGCAGAAGAATGACTTATATCCCTTTCATACCATAAAGCAACATTTTCCAACGCAATACTTACATTTTTCTTTATCACCCGTGCCAGTCCACATACCCTCTCGCAAAGGATAGGATTTCTTTTATGTGGCATAGCAGAAGATCCTTTCTGGCCTTTCCCAAATGGCTCTGCTAATTCTCCAACCTCTGTCTGTTGCATAAGTCGTATCTGTAGTGCAACCTTTTCACATGAAGATGCTATAATGCCGAGAACTCCGAGAAAGTAGCAATGTCTATCTCTTGAAATGATTTGCGTTGAAAATCTTTCCTGTTCCAGCGAGAGTTTTTTACATACATACTCTTCTACCCGTGGGTCTATATTTGAAAATGTTCCTACTGCTCCTGAAAGTTTACCTATACTTATCTCTTCTATCGCCTGTTCCATCCTTTTATAATTCCTTAAAAACTCATAATACCATCCAGCAAATTTAAATCCTAATGTAATGGGCTCTGCGTGAACCCCATGCGTTCTTCCCATCATCACAACATCTTTCAATTTAAATACTCTTTCTTTTAGTGTTCTGATAAGGGCCTCTATATCTTTAAGAATAAGATTTCCTGATTCCCTTAATAATAAAGCAAGGGATGTATCTAATATGTCAGAAGAGGTAAGCCCGTAATGAATATACCTGCCGTTTTCTCCCACACTACTGCTTATCTGTTCTACAAATGCAATCACATCATGATTTGTTAATTTTTCTATCTCCTGTATCTTTTCTACATCAATCTTTACTTTATTCTTTATATCTTCTACTGCTTTATCAGGTATAACCCCTATACTGTTCCAGCCCTCTAATGCTGCTATTTCTACATCCAGCCATTTCCTAAACTTATTCTCCTCACTCCATATCTCTGCCATTTCCTTTCTCGTATATCTCGGTATCATATCTCCCCCTTAAAATTTTTCACTATTTTACTTACTGCGTTTTCTCCATCTCCTTCAATCTTAATCCATATACCATCTTCTTTCCTGAACCATGTTAACTGCCTTCTTGCTAAATTTCTTGTCTTTTTCTTTATCATCGCTTTTAATTCATCCATACTATATTTACCATCAAGATACTCAAGAATTTCTTTATATCCAATAGGTGCTTTAAGTTTTAAATATCTTTCAAAACTCTTTTCTCTTAGTTCTTTCACCTCTTCAATCCAACCACTTTCAAACATCTTTTCTACCCTTTGACATATCCTATTATACATCTCATTTCTATCCCTTGTCAGTATGTAATAGTATATTTGTATGTTTTCTGAAATTTCAGGGTTCCTTTCTCTTTGTAATAAACTCATTGGTTTACCTGTGAGATAATATACCTCCAGTGCCCGTCTTATCCTTTTTCTATCATTGGGATGAAGAACATTTGCTGTTGAATGGTCAACCTTTTGAAGTATCTGGTATAGTGTTTCTGTATTTTCATTCTCAAGTTTATTTCTTATATCTCTCTGCTTTTCTTTCATTTCATCAGGGATATAGAAGATACCTTTCAGTAAACTCCTTAAGTATAAACCACTACCGCCTACTACTATGGGTATCCTTTCTTTTTTAAATATCTCCTCTATCTTTTCTGTTGCTAACTTTATAAACCGATATACATCAAAGTCATCACGGATAGACAGGAAATCAATCAGATGATGGGGAACTTTTTCTCTCATCCATAAAGGGACCTTATCTGTCCCGATATTTATTTCTCTGTAAAACTGCATACTATCAGCAGATATGATTTCTCCGTTAATTTTTAAGGCAACATTGTATGCAATATCTGATTTACCTATGCCTGTAGGTCCTCCTATTACTACAAGCCGTTTTTTTGATTTAATTGCCATATCCATAATATAATTAAGATACCATATCAGATGTTATAGTAAAAAGGAGAAAACAGAATGTCAGGGGAAAAGATACATAGATTTTTAAAAGAGCATAGACAGGAGCATATTATAAGGCATATTGAACTACTTGATAAAAATGAGAAGGATATTTTTATCAAGAATCTCAATACTATGAATCTTGAACTTGCCTTTCAGTTATATGAAAATTTTTCAAAACCCGAAGAAGTAAAGACATACAAAGAGATAACCCCTCCTTATATTGTAGATATTGAAAAATACAAAAAAGAAAAAGAGATGTTGTCCATTGGTGAAAATAGTATTAAAGCAGGAGAAACAGCAGTGATGATTGTGGCAGGTGGACAGGGCTCACGGCTTGGTTATCCTTATCCTAAGGGGATGTATCCAATATCCCCTGTAAAAGGTAAATCACTTTTCCAGATTGCCACAGAGAAAGTTCTTGCGTTGTCATTAAAATATAAAATCAATATTCCATTACTTATAATGACCAACCCTGAAACAAAAGAGATGATAGAGAATTTTTTCAATGGTAATAACTACTTTGGGCTTACGAAAGAATGTATCTTTTTCTTTAACCAGGATATTTTACCTTCAATAACCCCTGATGGAAAACTTATAATAAAAGAAAAAACTTCCATCTTTGCCAATCCTGATGGTCATGGTGGTTCACTTAAAGCGATATGGCAGTCAGGACTTCTTGACAGGATGGAGAAACAGGGAATCAAAAGAATCTTTTATTGCCACATAGACAACCCACTGGTAAATGTAAATGACCCTGTATTTCTTGGTTGGCATATAAAGGAAGGAGCAGAATTTTCTCTTAAAGTAGTAAAAAAGAGAGAGCCAGAGGAGAAGGTAGGACATTTTGTTATATCTGATGGGAAACCAACAATTATTGAATATATAGAGTTCCCAGATGAACTTAAATACAAAAAGGATATAAATGGAAATCTCATTTTCTGGGCAGGTAGTATAGGAATACACTTTATAGAGACATCTTTTATAAGAAAGATTAACAAAGATGGTTTTGCTCTGCCATACCATAGACAGGTAAAGAAGACGAAAATAGATAATGAAGAAAAAGAAATCTGGAAGTTTGAGACCTTTGTCTTTGATGCAATCCCTCTTGCAGATAAGGTATGTTGTGTGGAGACAATTAGGGAAGATGAATTTGCGCCCCTTAAAAATAAAGAGGGGGAGGACTCCCCTGAAGAAGTCAAAAAAGCGATGATGAATTTTTATAGAAAGAAACTTGAAGAGTTAGGGATATATGTATCTTCTGATGTAAAAGTAGAAGTAAGCCCATTATGCAATATAGATGTCATTGCAAAAGGACTTAAAGATAAAGAGATTACCTAACGGGGTCAGGTCTTGCTTTTTGCATTTTCCCCAAATTTTTGTAGTGGTAGCATTTATAGTACGAATGTAGGTATTTGTTACGAGTAATAAGCAATCCATTGCGACTATTCACACCACATAGTATAATATTCAAGTATGTAGAATTTCTACTTTTAGATTTTAAGTTTTAAATTCAATTTTTTCAGTGAATGTTATGGGGCAGTGGCTCAATGGGAGAGCGTCCGCTTCGCATGCGGAAGGTTGCCGGTTCAACTCCGGTCTGCTCCACTATCTTTTTTTTCTTTATCCTTTCTTGAGATATATCTTTGTTGCATGTCCCTATAAAAATTGGTAAACTAAAATTAGCAAATGGACATTTAATCAATAGGTGTAAAGGATAGAGATATGAAAATAGATAATATGGAACAATTAACCTTTGAAAATTTAGAAGCAACGCCGCCTACTTACGGAGGGATAATATTAAATAAAGAGAAGCTTATTGAAGTTTTATCCGAAATTCTTGATATGGAAGACCTGCCTTCTATTAAAAATAGAATTGTTATTCTAAAAGATATTTTAACTAATCATAAAAAAGACCAACAAGGTTTATTAAATATTGATGCTAATGGAGATACTTTTTCATTGCGCAGAGATATACTCGTCTCTGAATTGAATCAAATTTTGGAATCACAAACACTTGAGAGAGCAAAGTATTACCTAAAGAGATTAAAGGAAGGGGTCCAAAAAATTAAAACAAGTAAAGTTAATGATATAAATCTTTTAAGGTGGAAAGAATACGACAATATTATTACCGATAGTCTTTGGATATTAGGCAAAAGAGACACTTCCGGAGCACATCTTGGTTGGTACTGGGGAAATTTTATCCCTCAAATTCCTCATCAGATGATGCTGAGATACACAAAAAAAGGTGACTGGGTATTGGATACATTTGTAGGTAGCGGAACGACTTTAATTGAATGCCGAAGATTAGGTAGAAATGGGATAGGGATAGAATTAAATTCTGAAGTGGTACAGAAAACGAAGGAATTGATTGAAAAAGAGACAAACTATGACAAAGTGGTCAGTGATATAATTATTGGTGATAGTAGAACTATAAATATTAAAGAAATCTTGAGAAAGTATAATATTAAACAAGTTCAACTTCTTATTATGCACCCTCCATATCATGATATTATTAAGTTTTCAAAAGATAAAAAAGACCTTTCAAATGCGACAAATACAGAAGAATTTTTAAAAATGTTTGGTGAAGTAGTAGATAATGCAACTCCCTACTTAGAAAAAGGACGATATTTTGCGCTAGTTATAGGGGATAAATACTCAAAAGGCGAATGGATACCACTGGGATTTTATTGTATGAATGAAGTTATGAAAAGGGGATACCTCCTAAAAAGTATAATTGTTAAAAATTTTGAAGAAACAAGAGGAAAAAGAAACCAACAAGAACTCTGGAGATATAGAGCATTAGTCGGTGGATTTTACATTTTTAAGCATGAATACATAATGTTATTTAAGAAAAAATAAGAGGTGAAAAAATGCCGTTATTAAACCCAGAAGAGGTCTTAAACTTAAAACTTAGTTGTATTCCCTTCCCGCAGTTGAAAACATTCGCTCGAGAATTGGAAATTAGCAATACTGATTCATCAACAGAGATTATTGAAAGAATTTTGGAGGAGGAAATAGATGAAATTGAAAGAAAGGTAGATGAATTTATAAAAAGAAAATACAATGAGAAAATTCAAGAAAGAAGGAATACTATTTCTGATGAAGAT
The DNA here is from genome assembly GCA_023819225.1 of Candidatus Omnitrophota bacterium. Lineage (GTDB taxonomy): Bacteria > Ratteibacteria > UBA8468 > B48-G9 > JAFGKM01 > JAAYXZ01. Next base: position 746 of record JAMWCZ010000023.1, on the reverse strand, counting down.
TTAAAGGAAGATTTAATGAAAGTTACAACTTTTTCTTGGGGTGTGGTTCAGGAACAATTAGACCAAAAAATACAAACTCAATATGTAAGAAAAATTTTCAGATATGAAGATTTACTGAATAATGTTAGAGAAACACTTCATAATGAGGTAACAAATTATGTGATTTGCACTTGGTTTAACCATTGGACAACTGTGTTGATAGAAGAACATATAAGCATTCACAAAAACGTAATACCCACTATTAAAAACATAAAAGGAATTGATATTTTCTTTGGTGGACAGCCGTTTGATTTGAAAGTAACCTATTTACCGCACAACTACGATCCAGTAGATGCGATAGAACATCCTTCTAAATTGGCAATTTGGCTATATGAAAATCAAGGTGCTCAAAGATTTGGAGCCGATAATAGAATGTTTGTTGTTTTGTTAGATAAAGATAATCCTGAACGAAGTTGGGAATTAAAAAGAGATTTTGATCTTGTATTTCAGAAGATTGACAATTTTTTAAATGAGGAGACTGTTTCTGGGAGAGATGAGATTGAGTTCACCTTTGGAGGAGAAGATTATAAGGCAGTAACAAAAGTATTGATAATAACAAGATGAAACTGCTGCTTATGAAACACACCATAAAAAATTTGCTATAGGACTTTAAATGGGGAAAAAGACAATACTACTGACGAATGATGATGGGATTTATTCTGAGGGGTTGAAGGTTCTCTGGAAATATCTGAAAAAGAGATACAATG
>JAMWCZ010000110.1 GCA_023819225.1 Candidatus Omnitrophota bacterium | reverse complement strand
CACATTAGGAAGAGGTGGTTCTGATTTGACAGCAATCGCTATAGCAGCAGCGGTAAAGGCAGACCTATGTGAGATATATACTGATGTGGAGGGTATCTTTACAGCAGACCCGCATATAGTTCATCAAACAAGACATATACCTGAGATTTCATATGATGAGATGCTTGAGATGGCATCAGCAGGAGCAAAGGTTATGCAATCAAGAGCAGTTGAGTTTGCTAAAAGATATAATGTGCCTTTCGTAGTAAAGTCCACTTTCGGTAAAGGGGAGGGAACAATGGTAAAAGAAATATTACTAAAAGAAGGAGCAGATGTATCATCTGTATCACTTGATGAAAAGCAGGCAAAGATTACTATATTTAGAGTACCTGATAGACCCGGTATCGCTTCAAGAATATTTACTGCACTTGGAAAAGAAAATATCAATGTAGATGTTATAGTCCAGAATGTGAGCAAAGAAAACTATGCTGATATATCCTTTACAGTAAATATAGATGATGCTGAAAAAACAATGAAGATTATGAAAGAGGTTGCAGATGAATTAAAGGCGGAGAGTGTAATATGTGATACAGATATAGCAAAGGTATCAATCATCGGTATCGGTATGATGAACCATCCAGGTGTTGCTGGAAGGATGTTTGAGACACTTGCGAAGGAAAACATAAACATTGAGATGATAAGCACATCAGAAATTAAAATCTCCTGTGTGGTAAAAAAGACCGATGGAGTAAAGGCATTGAAAGCACTGCACAAAGAGTTTATACAATGATGTTATGCCAGGGGAGTGAAATATCCAGAGGGATTTCAGAAAGGTAGGAAGATATATCTATTCCACACTCTTTAAAACTTTCAAACCAGAGAGAAAAATTAAAGAGCTCATCCCAGTTTTCCATCTTCCCACCTTTTTCCCATACCTTTTTTATAACAGGAGATATTGTCTTATCTCCCCTTCCAAGAAATGTTTCAACACAACTCATATGATAGGAATAAAAATTGAGTTTTATACGGTTGCTTCTCCTGACATTTTTCACTATAAGTGATTTTTTATAAATATATTCTTCTTCTGTTATAAACCTTTCCCTTTCAAAGACCGTATGTGGCTTGGGTATAAATGTATTGAAAGATGCCTTTATTCCTATGACCTTTGAGAGTTCATTTATAATGGCTGCTATATCAATAATATCGCTATCTTTCTCTTTAGGTAGCCCAAGGATAAAATAGAGTTTTATCTGTTTCCATCCGCCTTCCTTTGCTTTCTGGACAAGAGAGATAAGTTCACTGTCTTTTATCTTCTTGCCTATCTTTTCTCGCAGTTGCTCTCCTGTCTCAGGTGCAAATGTAAGTCCTGTCTTTTTTATCTCCTTTATCTTTGTCGCAAGTTCAAAGGAAAAAGTATCTATCCTTATGGAAGGGAATGAAATTATAACTTTTCTATCTCTGAATTCACATAGAAGATTATCTACAATTTTATCTATTTCAGGGTGGTCACCTGAAGAAAAAGAAAGAAGAGAAAACTCTCCATATCCGGTGTTTTTCCATACATCCCTTGCTATCTCTAATATCTTTTCCGGACTCCTTTTTCTTACAGGTCTCCAGCATCTTCCTGCCTGACAGAAAAAACATCCCTGGCCACAGCCACGCATTATCTCAATTGAAACCCTATCATGGACTATCTCAGTAAGAGGAACCATCCATCTTAAGGGAAAGTATGCATTATCAAAGTCCTGTATAAACCTTTTCCTTACATTTCCTTCTGAAAAAGAAGGGATATAGACCCCATCTATAGATGATAAAGCAGTCAATACCTTTTCTCTCCCGCTTCCTTTTGTCTCTTTCAATACCCCCACTATTTCCAGTATTACCTCTTCTCCTTCCCCTACTACAAAGCAGTCAATAAATGGCTCAAGCGGTTTGAAATTAAATATACAGTTTCCACCTGCGATAATAATCGGGTCATTCTCTGTCCTTTCTGAAGAAAAGACAGGGATATCTGCAAGAGAAAGGATATTCAAAACATTGGTATAGTTAAGTTCTGAAGATATACTGAAACCAACAATATCAAACTCCTTAAGTGGTTTTTTTGATTCAAGTGTAAAGATGGGGAGGCCTCTAATTTTAAGTAACCCCTCCATATCAGATGCAGGAGCAAACACCCTTTCACATACAACATCTTTATCATCATTCAGCAATCCATAAAGAACCCTGATACCAAGGGAAGACATACCAAGTTCATAAAGGTCAGGATAACAGAACACAAATTTTACTTTACATTTTTCAAATTCCTTATGAACTGCGTTAATCTCCATCCCCGTATAACGGGAGGGGACAGAGACATAGGGCAAAAGTTTAAAAATTTTATCTTCCATTGTCTGTCTATGGAGTCATTATATGCAAAAAGCAAGACCTGACCCCCAAAATTAAAACATAATAGTATTTTCTTTGATATTTGCTACAATAACCACAGAGATAAGTGATACCATAAGGGAAGAACCACCATAACTTATGAAAGGAAGAGGAATACCAACCACAGGGAAAAGCCCCATTGTCATCCCTGTATTTATTACAACATGGGCAATAAACATAACAAGGATACCTGTTGCCATTAATCTCGCAAATCTTTCTCTTGTATAATAGATAACCTCTACAATACTTTTAAAAAACATAAAATAAATACCAAGTAAAACTAAAACACCAATAAACCCGAACTCTTCAGCAAAGGCACAGAATATAAAGTCAGTATGATATTCAGGCAAAAATGCTAATTTCGTCTGAGTCCCCCTTAAAAACCCTTTCCCGAACAGCCCTCCGGAACCTATTGTAATAATTGACTGTATAAGATTATATCCCTTCCCGAGAGGGTCTCTCATCGGATTTATAAATGTCAGGATTCTTTCCCTCTGATATGGCTTCATTATAAACCACATAAAAGGACTTGCTAAAAGACCGAGCAGAAATAGTGTTATTATCTGTCTTCTTGTTGCCCCCGCCTCGTATATTATTGCAAAGAATATTACTATAAAGATAAATGCGGTCCCTAAGTTTGGCTGTTTCAATACAAGGAGGAATGGTATCCCAACAATAAATAGTGAAACAAGAAGGACTGGAAACCTTTTTATATCTTTTTCAGCAAGGTAGGCAGCGAGTGTTATCACTGTTATCAGTTTGGCAAACTCTGATGGTTGAAGGTTAAAGATACCCAATCTTATCCACCTTGAGGCACCTGCACTACCGAGAAAGAGAACCACAATCAACAAGAGAGATATTATAAAGTAAAGGAGCGGGGCAATACGTTGAAAGTCCCTGTAATCAATCTTTTTTATGGAAACCCCTGCTATTGTTGCAATAATAATCCAGAGGCACTGTTTAAGAAATATGCTTTCCTTTACAAGAACACCTTTTGATGCACTGAAAAGTATAATGATTCCTATAAATAACAGCAAAGAAGCCCAGAATACCACCCCTTTTTCTGCCATCTGCCTTTTAAAATATCTCAACATTCTCTAACTCCTCTGTCTCTGCCCCGGTAGAATCATTTAATTCAGGAATAAGAATTCTTTTTAATGCTTTGCCTGCAATACCTGCTGCCTCTGAACTTGATGCGCTATCTAAAAAAACCACCATTGCTATCTTCGGGCTATCAGCAGGAGCATAACATACAAAAAAGCCATGTGTCCCAAGACCAAGTTCTGCGGCTGCCCGCTGGACTGTCCCTGTCTTACCGGCAACTTCAATTTTATCCAGCCGTGCTCTGCTCCCTGTCCCAAACATAACAACATTTTTTAGCCCACGTTTAAGAATTTCCATTGTTTCTTCACTCACATATACAAATTTTTTCAGTTCCGGGAAAAATTCCTTAATCTTCTTACCGTCAGGTGAAATTATTTCCTTCACTATA
>JAMWCZ010000109.1 GCA_023819225.1 Candidatus Omnitrophota bacterium | reverse complement strand
ATACAGGAAGGTTAAACTTTTCATCATCCTTTATATGGTCCATATGTCCGTGTGTATTGACAATAAAGGATGGTTCAATCCCCACTTTTTTTATAATTTCTTTTATCTTTTCATAATCATCCCCAGGGTCAATAATAAATCCCTTTCCTGTCTTTTCACAACCCACAATGTAGCAATTTGTTTGAAACTCACCCACAACAATTTTTTCTATAATCATAGTGGAATAATTATAATACAGGTTATAAAAGGTCCAAAATCTATGGCCAGGGCTTATACAAAAAACCATGCCGATAACTGATGAAATTTGCATTTATTTTTGGGTAATAATAAACTATAAATAATGGAAAAAGAGATATTGATAAAGGCAGGAAGTGTGGTAGTAAAAGGGGTAATGAAAGATACTCCACTGGCAGAAAAGATTTATAACCAACTCCCTTTTACTTCAAAGGCAAGGTTGTGGGGTAAGGAGATATACTTTGAAATACCTGTATCAAGTGGGATTGACAATCCTGTGGAAGAGGTAGAGAAAGGTGATATTGGATACTGGCCTGAAGGTAGATGCCTATGTCTCTTTTTCGGTCCGACACCAATAAGTAAAGGAGAAAAACCCATACCTGCCAGTGCAGTGGAGGTTGTGGGAAAAATAACTTCTGACTATACTGAACTGGAGAAGGTTCGTTCAGGAGAGAATATATCTGTGGAGGGAAAAAGTTAACTGCCTTCACTCGCACCTTCTCTCTACAATTCCCCTCACCCATACCCTCTCCCCAGAGGGGTGAGGGAGGAGAAAGAGGGACCCCCTCACCCATACCCTCTCCCCAGAGGGGCGAGGGAGGAAAAAGAGGGACCCCCTCACCCATACCCTCTCCCCACTGGGGAGAGGAAAAAGGTGAGGGGAAAATGGACAAGGAGAGATAAGGAGCGGGGGGATAAAAATTGTGGCGGTGGCATAATGTCACCGCTACAAAAATATTATAGAAAAACAAGGGGGAGAAATGCGGATATATATAATGACCGACCTGGAAGGGGTCGCAGGTGTGGTGGACTTTGAAAGTCAGGCATATGATACAGGTAAGTACTATGAGAAGGCAAAGGAACTTCTTACAGAAGAGATAAATGCAGCAGTGGATGGTGCAATGCGTGCAGGTGCAACAGAGGTTCTTGTCTGTGATAGCCATGGGCCAGGTGGTATCATCCCTGAGATGCTACACCCTTCAGCAAAACTTTTACATGGAAGGCCGATAGGGAAGTTCTGGGAGATAGATAGTAGCAAATGGGATGGTCTTTTTCTTCTTGCACACCATTCAATGAACGGTACCCCTGATGGCAATCTCAACCATACATATTCAAGTAAGGCAATAGTGAAGATGCTTTTAAACGGAAGCCCCATCGGAGAGATAGGGATGAATATATACCTTGCCGGATGGTTTGGAATACCTGCGGTTTTAGTTACAGGAGATGAGGCAGCATGCAGGGAGGCAAGACAGTATGTCCCGGCTATTGAAGCAGTATCTGTGAAAAAGGGAATAAACAGAACAACTGCAATCTCTATCTCCCCTGTCAAGGCAAGGGAAAAGATAAAGGAAGGTGCATACAGGGCAACCCAGAGGATAAAGGAGATAGCCCCTATAAAGTTAGAAGGCCCCTGTGAACTGGTTATTGAATACATCTCTTCTGCAAGTGCCTTTGCTCATAGTCAAAGTCCCTATGTTGAACTTATAGATGGAAGAAATATAAGGATAAAAGGTAAAGATTTCCTTGAAATGTGGGAGATATGGAGAGGGTAAGAAAGAAAAGAGTAAAGGTATTTGTTGAAGGCAGGGTCCAGGGGGTGGGTTTCAGACCCACTGTATTCAGGTATGCATCTGAAAATAATCTTACTGGTTTTGTCCGTAATACAGCAGATGGTGTATATATTGAGGTGGAGGGATTTAATTCTGACATAAAAAAGTTTATTAATACCTTAAAAGAAAGACCACCCGCCCGCTCATATATAAAAAAACTTTCTGTTATCTATACAAAGCCCCTCAATAGAGAAAAGAGTTTTACCATACTGGAAAGTAAAAGCACATCAGAGGAAATCAGGACAGAACTATCACCTGATATCGCTACCTGTAATGACTGTCTCAAAGAACTCTTTAACCAAAGGGACAGGAGATATCTTTTTCCTTTTATAAACTGCACAAACTGCGGGCCACGGTTTACCATAACAGAAGAAATTCCCTATGACAGAGAAAATACTACTATGAAGGTATTTAAGATGTGTCCTATATGCCTCAAAGAGTATCACAACCCTTCTGACAGAAGGTTCCACGCCCAGCCGGATTGTTGTTTTACCTGTGGTCCTGAATTTTTTCTCATAAAGGGAAAGGTATTAAATAAAGGGATTAAGGCAATAGAGGATGCAGCAGAACTTATAAAAAAGGGATATATTGTTGCTACAAAGGGGACAGGTGGTTACCACCTTATCTGTGATGCAAAAAATGTAAAGACGGTAAAAAAGTTAAGGGATATAAAAAAGAGAGGAGACAAGCCCTTTGCACTTATGGCAAGGGATATAAAGACGATAAAAAGATACTCCATGATAAGCAGAGAGGAAGAGAAACTTTTAACATCCTGGCAGACACCGATAGTGCTTTTACAAAAGAAAAAAGGGAACCAACTCCCTGATGTCATTGCCCCTTCCACAAGATATTTAGGGTTTTTCCTTCCATATACCCCTCTACATCACCTGCTGTTTCACTTCGGGGCTCCTTCTGTCATTGTTGCTACAAGTGCCAATATCGCAGACAGTCCTATCATATTTAAAGATAGCAAAAGGGAGATGAATAAACTTTCAAGTATCTCTGACTACATCCTTACCAACAACCGTCCTATAAAGACAGGGTGTGACGATTCTGTTGTAAGGGTCTCTCCTGATAAAAAGATTTATATAATAAGAAAGGCACGGGGTTATACCCCTGAGATAATAAGAACCTCCATCCCGTTTAAAAAAGAGGTCTTTGCAGCAGGCCCAGAAGAGAAGAATACTTTTGCCTTTGGAAGGGAATATGGAATTGTAATGAGTCAGCACACAGGGACACAGGAAGATGCAGAGGCATTTAACTTCTATAAGGAGACATTTAACCATTTTGTAAAACTTTTTGGATTCTCCCCTGAAATTGTTGCTTATGACCTCCATCCTGACTATCTTCCTACAAAGTTTGCACTGGATATGGCTGAAAAAAATAAACTAAAAGCGATAGGGATACAGCACCACCACGCACATATTGCCTCCTGTATGCTAGACAACAACCTGCCTGATGAAGATGTTATAGGCATTGCATTTGATGGCACAGGGTATGGAGAGGAAGGAGATATAAGAGGGGCTGAGTTTTTAATTGCTGACTATAAGGGATATGAAAGATATGCTTTTCTTGACTATATATCACTTCCAGGTGGAGAAAAGGCGATTAAGGAGGTATGGAGGACAGGGATTTCGCTTCTCTATAAGACATTCGGGGAAGACCTTTTAAAACTGAAGATTCCGTTTGTAAAGAGATATCTAAAACAGGCAGAATGTATTATGGATATGCTCAAAAAGGATATAAACTGTGTACCTGCATCAAGTATAGGGCGGTTTTTTGATGGTGTCTCTGCAATACTCGGCATTAAAAGTGAGATTACATATGAGGCACAAGCAGCAATAGAACTTGAGATGTTAGCAGAAAAGATGGTTGTAAAACCATATCCATACAAAATAAAAGAAACAAAGAACCTGGTAATAGACCCTGTACCTTTAATCAAAGGTATTGTAGATGATATTAAAAAAGGTATACATCCAGGGAGGGTGTCATACAGGTTCCACAAGACCATATCAGGCATAATTACAGAAATATGTAAAAGAATAAAGGAAGAAAGGAATATAAAAAAGGTGGTACTTTCAGGAGGTGTATTCCAGAACAATCTTCT
>JAMWCZ010000108.1 GCA_023819225.1 Candidatus Omnitrophota bacterium | reverse complement strand
TTTGGGTGGAGGAGAGGCAACATCTATAACCAATCTTCAGGGGTTGCAGATTCTAATGGCATCCCTTCCAATAGCCATCTCAGGATTTTTTTCTGCCATACATCAGGGCAAGGTATGTGCCGCAGGTATTGCTGTGGCTTCCAAGCATCCAGAAGCAAGTATGAGGGCGCTTGTTTATGGAGCACTTGTTGAAACATATGCAGTTTTGGCGCTGGTCATTTCTATATTCTTGCTTTTTTCTATTAAGGTGTAAAAATGTTAGATAAACTGATTAAAAAAGTCATTGAGGATGCTGAAAAGAAGGCAGATGATATTATTAGAGAAGCAAAAAAAGAACTTGAGGAAAAGTATACTGCTGAAAAAAAACTAATAGATAAGGAATATGAATTAAAACTACAGGTTAAGAAAGAAGAGGTAGATAAAGAGAAGGAAAGAGAGATACTCAACTTTATTATGGAGAAGGAAAAGGAACTACTTGCTCTCAAAAATTCCTTTATAGATGAGGTTTTGAAGATGGTTGAGAATAGATTTAATGAATATCTGAACAGAAATATGGAAGAGATAATAAAATCCTTCTGCAAGGAGATTAAAGAGGATGATTATAAAGTCAGGATACCCGCAGATAAAGATATCCATATAGATGGAGTGTTTAAAATAGAAAGGGACGATTCAATAAAAAACGGGTTTGTCATCTTTTCTTCAAAATGGGAAGTTGTTTTTAACTGGGAGAGTGTTGAAAAATCTATAGAAGATATACTGAGAGAGAAAGCAGGCAAGTTTTTCTTACAGAATAATGGACAAACAGAATCTCCTTGAGGAATGCAGAAGAGATGTAATGGAGTGCAAAAGATGTGTTCTATGGAAAACAAGGAAGAATGTGGTCTTCGGTCAAGGCAAGCCAGAAGCAAGAATTGTTTTTGTAGGAGAGGCACCAGGATACAATGAGGATTTAAAAGGTATCCCTTTCTGTGGTAAGGCAGGTGAGGTTCTTGATATACTTCTTTCATCTATCAATCTTAAAAGGGAAGATGTTTATATTACCAATATAATAAAGTGCAGACCACCTGAAAACAGAGACCCTGAAGAAGAGGAGATTGAAAAATGTACTCCTTATCTTGAAAGGCAGATTGAGATTATTAAACCATCTATTATATGCTGTTTGGGGCGATACTCTTTAAGATATTTTATTAACAGATTTTCATTAAAGGAAAAAGGGTCTATAAGCACCTTACACGGCAGGGTAATGGAAATAAGAGAAGGGCTTTTTTCAAGTGTAAAGATAGTTGCGCTATATCATCCTGCTGTGGCTGTCTATGACCCTAACAAATTAGAACTGTTGAAAAGGGACTTTCATATCCTTTCACGTTTTAACCTATAACTTATTACTATGGATATACTATGTGTGAGCGGCAGGATAAAATCGCTGGAGAAGAAGTTTCTTACAGAAGATGATATTTTAAGGATAGTTAATGCAAAAACACTCAATGAGGTATCCAGTATTCTTGCCGCAACGCATTATCAACTACCCTCAATAACAAAACCAGAAGAGATATACTCTTTTTTTTACACAAGTACAATAGACCTTATAAAAGATATGGATAAATCATTATCCGAAGAACTGTATTTTTATCTTTTACTGCGGTATGACTTTCATAACCTTAAACTTGTCCTTGATAACTACAAAACCGGTAAAGAAAGCAAAAACTATGTCCCTTATTCTTCTGTGGACTACTTCACATTGAAGGATGCATTAATTAAAAACAATTTCAAAGATATCCCACCCCACCTTAAACCACTGGTTGTCTTTGTCTCAAAAAACAAGGATATGCAAGAAGTCCTTTTAAGGGCAAAGAGGATATACTGGGAGACAGCCAAAAATCTGGTTAAGACACAACACTCGGATTTTATTGATAACTACATAAAAATAGAGATAGACCTTTCCAATATAGGGGTATTTATACAACAACAGATGGCAGGTATTCCATTAGATTTAAGTTTCATAGTGGATGGTGGTAAGATAAAAAAGGAAAGATATAAGAGGGAGGATATTCTGTGGAGTACTGCTGGGATGTTGTACCGTGGGTTGAAGACGCCTATCACTGTAAATGAATATGACATAATAAGATACAATCTTATAATGGGATATATCAGAATTAGCAGAGTATACCCATATGGGGTTGATACCATCTTTTCTTACTTTTTAGCAAGACAGATGGAGATGGATAATTTGAAACGGCTGATATTTGGCAAGTTTTATAACATAGAACCAGAGATACTGGATGACTGGAAGTTAAGTCCATACCAGTATATATAAAGGGAGAGACATATGTCTTACAAGATAGGTAATGCAGTAATAAATCTTGAGATGACCGAAAGAGTTGGAATAACAGAATATTTTGACCACACAGAGTTTGTCCGCTTACTTACAGGGCTTGACCCTTTGAGTCAGAATAATGAATAAGCAGTGAAGGCATGGCAGAAGTTCTATCAGTGGGCTGGCTATGACTTTTTGTGGTTTAACTCTGATGGTCCTGTTTCCTGGGATAAACTTGGTAGAACTACTGATATGGGACATGCTGTATATGCAGAAAAAGGTATGGACTTCAGGGATACATTAAAATGTCCTTTTAAGACACCTGATGAGGTACTGAATTTTGATGCTGCAGAAGAATATGGAATACCGGATATCAATGAAAGGGCAGGATACTATCGGCAGGTGCATAATGAAATAAAAAAAACTTTTCAGATGTGGTAATACCTGGTGGATATTATAAAACCCTTATCTCTGGATGTATCCAGGCATTTGGCTGGGATATGTTCTTATTATCGGTAGGGGTTGACCCGCAAAGATTTGGTGAATATGTTTTAGAAGGATTTTTTAATCTTACACTTGCCAATATAAAGGCATGGGCAAAGGCAGGTATAGATGTTTTTATCTCCCATGATGATATGGTATGGTCTGAAGGGGCAATCTTCCATCCTGACTGGTACAGGAAATATGTCTTCCCTCGCTATAAAAAACTCTGGCAACCCCTCAAAGAAAAAGGGATAAAGGTGTTATTCTGCTCTGATGGGAACTTTACTGAATTTGTTGATGATATTGCAGATGCAGGTGCAGATGGTTTTATATTTGAGCCACTTACAAGTTTGGAATATGTGGTGGAGAAATATGGTAAGACCCATGTAATAATGGGGAATGCGGACTGTAGAGTTATTACCTTCGGAACAAAACAAGAGATAGAGACAGAGATAAAGCGGTGTATGGATACAGCAAAGAATTGTCCTGGTTTTTTTATGGCTGTGGGAAACCATATCCCATCCAATGTTCCAGTTGAAAACATATACTATTATTTTGAGTGTGTAAACAAATACGGGAGGAGATAAGATGACATCAAGAGAAAGGGTAAAAAGGGCGGTTCTATTTAGTGGACCTGACAGGGTTCCATGGGACCTTCCGGAAAAGTGGGGTTCTGATTTTTTGTATACTGGTTGTGATGTAGACCCTGACTGGAAACCGAAGGTTCAGACAGAAACAAGATGGGAGGATGAGTGGGGCTGTATATGGGAACGGTTGCCAGGAGATAAGACAATGGGGCAGGTTACATTCCATCCACTTGATGACTATTCCAAACTTCAAAGTTTCACCTTTCCTGACTATGAAGACAAAAGAAGGTATGAAAGTATAAAAAGGGCTGTGGATGGAAACAAGGAAGAGAAGTTTGTTCTTGCTGGTATCCCCTTAAGTTTAATCCACCGTCTTGAATATCTCAGGGGACACGAGGCAGCATGGACAGACCCCTATCTTTATCCGGAACAGTTAGACAAACTCCTTGATAAAATCTGTGAGATAAACATAACAGTTATAGAGCGTCTTAGTGAAATAGGAGGGGTGGATGGTATTATCTCCTGTGATGACTGGGGACTGCAGAACCGTCTTATGGTAAAACCTGAAGTATGGGATAAGGTGTGGAAGCCGAAGTATAAAAAGGTATATGGATTTGCAAGAAATAAAGGAATTCTAACATTCCTTCACAGTTGCGGATATATAATAGACATACTTGGTGGACTTATAGAGGCAG
>JAMWCZ010000107.1 GCA_023819225.1 Candidatus Omnitrophota bacterium | reverse complement strand
AATCTTGACAGGATTATAGAAGGTGAAATGGATGAACTTATAGAAACATTAAGGAGGAGATTACAATGAAAAAAATATTTATTCTTATGATAATCATAGATATTAGCATCCCTCTTTTCTGTGCCGATTATACTGATTTCATAAATGAAGGCCAGATATTATTAAAACAGGGAAAAATAACAGAATCTATAAAATTATTTGAAAAAGCCAGAGATACAAAGTCATCAGACCCTTATGCATATTATTATTTAGGTGAAGCGTTTTATGCAATGGGAAAAAAGAGAGAAGCAATTGATAATTATAATAAGGCAATTGAAATAGATAATACCAATCCTGATTTTCATTATTCACTTGCTCATTTATATATTTCAGAAGGTAACTATGAAGAAGCAATTAAATTATTAGATAAAGTAATAGAACTCTCTCCATCTTCAGTTACTGGTAAATCAGCAAAAAGGTTAAAAGAAGAGATTTTAATAAAACAGGAAAGCAAGGAGATGACTCAGAAATGGGGTAAGATGGAAGAAGAGTTGAAAAAACAGAAAGAAGTGGAAGAAGTGAAAAAAACACCTACAGAAGGTTTACCTACTGAATTTATGGGGATGTATCCTGAAATGAAGGTTGGACCACAGGAAGAAAAAATTCCAGTGGAACAACTTGTTAAAAAAATAAAGTTTGGGACCCAAACAGCAAGGCAGAGAGCATCTACCATTCTACTTACTTATGAGCAGTTAGAGTTATCAAAAGTTGTTACAGATATGATAGATATTATAAAGCAAAGTGATGAGCCGATTGTGAGAAAGAATGTTATACTGGCTGTTGGAAAGACAGGCGCACCGGAAGGTATTGATACAATCCTTAAAATCATACAGGACAAAAACGAACTTTACGATATAAAAATCACTGCGCTTGACAGTATATTTAACATCAGAACAGAAAATATAACAACGGCACTGAGAAATACTTTAAAACTAATGGTAGAAAACAGAGAAAAGGAGAGGACCGAAGCACAGAAGAACATTAAGGATATAACAACAAAATTAGAAACACTTGAAGTACAAAAAATTACATTAAATATGCAGATACAGCAGGAAGAGCAAAAGAGAAATGAAATTATGCAAAAATTACAGATGAGTGATATCCCATCTGAATTTGGTGCACCTCCAGGAATAGGACAGCCAGGAGGGGCAAAGCCATTAAGTATGCAAGAAATACAAAAAATAAGGACAGAACTCCTCAAAGTAGAAGAATCTATAAATAAGAAAAGGGGAGACCTTACAAAAACAGAACAACAAATAACTGAACTCCAACAGCAAAAAGGTAGATATGAATCCCTTTTACGTGCGAGGACACAGAAAAGTGCAGATATTAACGTAGTTAGGAGTCCTGTTCCACCTCAGGGGATACCATATGGTCCCCCTGGTCCTGAATTTGGAATGCCTGTTGTAGAAACACCCAGATATGAGGAGACCAGTGAAGACAAGAATGAGGTTATATTTGCACTTAAACTTATAAGAGCATTAGGGACTATGCGAGACAGGCAGGGTATTTCAGTTATCAAAAAGGGATGGGAGGAGTATGGTGTTGAAAGTGAACTTATATATTACTTATTGTCTCTCGCACAACTGGGCGATTTTACTGGAATACAATCACTTGCTGAACGCCTCAGGCAGGACTATCCACAGGCGCAATTAGATGCAGAGATAACACTTCGCAAGAGTATTATAGAAGTTGCAGGAGAATATCTTACCCAGAGACCCGACCAGAAGCTTCAGGGGTTGATTGAGTTTTTGAGTGAAGAAGGAGAATATCCAGAAATTAAAGGAGCTGCTTCAAGTGTCCTTGCTTCTCTTACAAAGGCACCCGGCAAGTAAAAAAATATCTTTGAGAAAACTTATTGAAATAGGAACTAATTTCCTTAAAGAAAATAGTATTGAAGAACCACGGAAAAACGCAGAAGTTCTTTTATCTCATATTCTTAATAAACCACTTTATTATATATACACAGCAGATATCTATCCCTCTAAAAAGGTTATAGGTACTTATAATAAACTTCTCATAAAAAGAGCCAATGGGACTCCACTTCAGTACCTTACAAAAACAGTTAATTTCTATGGATATAACTTTTTCATAGAAAGAGGTGTTTTCATCCCCAGACCTGAAACAGAGATGCTTGTTGAAAAGGTAATAGGAATTTACAAAAGATATTTTTCTCCTGCGTGTATAAAAATACTTGATATTGGAACTGGATGTGGAAATATTGGTATCACTATTGCAAGAGAGATTCAAAACTGTAAGGTAGTAGCAACGGATATCTCTAAAAAGGCGATTAAAATAGCCAGTTATAATGCCCAACTACATAAAGTAAAAGGTAGGATGGAATTTTTAAAGGTAAATATTTTTCCTCCTCAGAAGAAAAAGTTTCATATAATTGTGAGTAATCCACCTTATATACCATATTCCGAAAAATCCTATCTTGATAGAGAAGTCCTTAGAGAACCATTCATCGCTCTTTTTGCAGGCAACGATGGTTTAAATATAATAAAAAAAATTATAGAAAATTCTGAGAGATTTTTACAAGACAGAGGTTTTTTACTTTTGGAAATAGGAAACAAACAGGGACAATATATAAAAAAGATAGGTTCATCCCTTGAATTAATATCAGTTGAAAAAGACCTTGCAGGAATTGAAAGAGTAGTTATATTCGAGAAAAGAAAAGGTTGACGAATTTATCATAAATGTTAAAATTTTCAGGCATACAAGAGGAGAAAAATGGACAAATTTATTATAACAGGAGGCAGAAAACTCTTTGGAAGTGTAGAAATCTCGGGTTCAAAAAATGCCGCCTTACCTATTATATCAGCAGCAATTCTTGGAGATGGTAAGACAATTCTTCATAACATTCCTGATGTCAGAGATATAAGAACATTGATAAAAATTCTTGAGTATTTAGGTGCAAAAATAAAATACAGTGACAATACTCTTGAGATAGACCCATCTGGAATAAACAGATATACGGCTCCTTATGAGTTTGTCAGTACAATGCGTGGCTCTATATGTCTTTTAGGTCCATTGCTTGCAAAATACAGAGAGGCAAGGTTTTCTATGCCAGGAGGTTGTGTAATAGGGACAAGGCCCATTGACCTTCATATAAAAGGGTTGAAAAAACTTGGTGTAGATATAACGATTGAAGAAGGATATATAATAGGTAAAGCAAGAAAATTAAAAGGTGCTACTATCTTTTTAGGTGGTAATTTTGGTTCAAGTGTACTTGCAACTGCAAATGTAATGAGTGCAGCAACACTTGCTGAAGGAGAGACATTTATTGAATTCGCATCCTGTGAGCCAGAGATTGTGGACCTTGCAAGGGTTTTAAAAAATATGGGTGCTAAAATATACGGAGAAGGTTCTCACTGTATAAGGATAGAAGGAGTAAAAAAACTTAAAGGAACAGAATATTCAATAATACCGGATAGAATAGAAGCAGGAACATATGTACTTGCAGGTTGTATTACTTCAAGTTCAATTACAGTAAAAAATTTTGTTTCTTCGCACCTGCTTTCTTTTCTTGATAAGATAGAGGAAGCAGGGGTATCATTTACAACAGGTAATGATTTTATAAAGATACATAAATCAAAGAAAAGATGGGGCTCAGTAGATATTGTTACTCTTCCCTATCCGGGCTTTCCGACAGACCTTCAGGCACAGATGACTGCATTTCTCACACTTGCCGATGGAATAAGCACTGTAACAGAAAAGATTTTTCCAGAAAGATTTATCCACATAGGAGAGTTAAATAGGTTAGGAGCAAATATTACTCTTGACGGACCCAAAGCAGTAATAAAAGGAGTGGATAAACTGAAAGGTGCAAAAACAATGGCATCCGACCTGCGGGCAAGTGCTGCAATAGTTCTAGCAGCCCTTGCAGCAGAAGGAGAAACAGAGATAGCAAGGATATACCATCTTGACAGGGGATACGAAAAGTTTGAGGCAAAACTTTCAGCATTAGGGGCAGATATAAGGAGATTTCCAATGAGAAGTCAAGGGGTAATTTTTAAAAAAGTTTATAGACAAAACAAACCCCCTATACCACCTGAAGGT
>JAMWCZ010000106.1 GCA_023819225.1 Candidatus Omnitrophota bacterium | reverse complement strand
TTTTAAAAATAGATATTTGAATACTATTTAATTTAAATAAAAAAAGAGTTAAAGGAATCAGAAAAGCGATAAGGATTCCATACGGCAGTAAAACAGACATTGTTATACCTGTAAATACACATCCTAAAATAAAATCTTTTCTCTTCCATTTTTCATTCTGTAGTACTCTTATAAAAAAATACACTGCAAGTAAAATCCAGAAAAGTGAAAATATATGGGGTCTTGCAAAATGGTTCCAGATTACAATACCAGGTGTAAAGATGAATAATAGAGACGATATAACTCCATGCCACTGTCCCTCTAATCTCATCCCTATAAAAAATATAATGAAGAAACAACCTAATGCAAGTAATGTATTAACTGCCCTTAATGCGACAAATATCTTTCCCATTTCAGAAGGGTTTAATAAATAATATCCAATATCTCTTTTTATATTAAGAATACCCAAAGACCTTAATGTTGCAAGGTAGAGTCCTTCTGAGTAGATATAAAAACCACCATAGGCGAAAACCCTTGGATTAAAATCAAGTTTTTTGGGATTCATTCTTTCAAGAGGTATTAATACACTTTCATCAGGAACTCTTGTTCGTAATAAATAACTCCTCATTCCATTAACAATATTTCTTACTATATAAATTTGTTCATTATTATATAAGAATGGAATTTTTTGTTCTGGATTGTAGGTTGGACTGTATTCTGCTGCTGCGGTTTTAATCATATCCCTTATTATTTTGCGTTCTTCTATTAATGTTGGAAGATTATCTTTTACATTCTTTTCGTTTTCAAAAACAATATCTCTTATTCTTTCCCCGGGAACTCCAAAATTTAAACCTATACAGTTTAATAATATACACAGCATACTTCCCACAATAAGGTAGATATGAGTAAATTTCCATCTTCTGATTTTCATTTTCAATTTCTCCTTCCTGTTAAAAATTCATTTATAAAGGAGACCATAAATAATATTATACAAGGCATTAAGGGTTCTCTATATCTAATAATGGTTTTGAAAAACAGAATAATAGGAAACGACCAAAATATAATTAAAAGATAAAACAGTAAAAAGTCGTTCCATCTTCTTAGGGAAAATAGAAAACCAAATCCAGCAAGTATGAAAATAGGAAGATTTGTAATAAGTGCTATCTTTGTATGATATGATTTATAACTTTCTCCTGGTCCTGAAAATGTATGCGGTGTTAACCTCCAGAATCTGAAGAACCTATCCTTTACAAGTTTCCAATAAATATCAGGATGTGTCCTTATAAATCTGAATGCCTCCCTATAAAATAATCTGTCTGTTTCAACCTCTGAAAGCCCTTTGATTTTCTGAATAACAGATTCTTCATAATTTCCTGTTGGATCCCAGTAACCAGATGGCTGATAGATTGATTTTTCATTATTTGCAATATAACAGACAATACCTCCTTCAGTAGAGGCGAGAACAAATGCCTTGTGAATTATATAATTTCTAATTATCCATGGGGATATCGTGATAAAGACGGAGATACCATAAGAGAAGAATTTTACGAATAGGTGTTTTCTATCCGTTAAAATCAACCACAGAAAGACAGCAGGCATAAATACAAGAAAGATAGAACGTATTAAAATCCCAATACCTGTAAATAAGCCTCCTATAATAAACGGAAAGATTTTTTTGCCTACCCTTCCTTTAATTAAAGACAGGGATACCAACAGAAATAAAAAAGCTTCCAGTGTTACAGGAACAAGGTAGCCAGTCCAGAAGATAGAAGGGGGGTAAAAGGTGTATATAAGAGCGCACCAGAAACCTGCTATTTTACTTTTCAGGACTTCAGAGGCAAGCAGGAAGAGAAAGAAACAACTCAATGCATTTAATACAGCAAGTCCAATTTTTGCTGCAAAATAACTATGACCAGATATTTTATATATACCTGCAAGGAAAAATGGAAAACCAGGTGCACGCCAGGAATAAAACTTGGGACCGTAAGAAAAATAAGGATTGTTAACCCAGAACCCCTGTCCAGTAGCAATCTTCCATCCAAGTTCATCCCACCAATCACCCCATACATCCACAGTATTATCTAATGTAAGAATAAACCCAATTCGTAGTAATAGCGCAAGTAAAAAAACTAAAATTATCTTTTTCTTTTCCATACTAAAATTACCGGGTTAGGATGACACCAGTCATAAGGTATATTTTCCTGATGTCTGAATTTAATACCAAAGATGGATGGTTCCCTTTCAAATCTCTTAAAAATCTTATAGTTAGAAAGAATATCTTTTATTTTTTCCATACCAGAACCTCTTAACCACTGGTACTCACTTACAATAAAATATTCTGGTTTTTCCTTTTCTATTTCTGTTTTATCTGAGAGAATTAAAATATCATAGTCAAGAAATCTAAAAGGCGGTGTTCTCCAGGGAGAAGGTGCTTCAAATAGCCCTATCTTCTCGTCAGACGAAATATTTTCATTTATCCAGACACCTGCCTCTCTCCGGGTGTTTTCCATACCAAATAGTTTAATATAAGAAGAAGTATAAAGTACTGTATATAATGCAATAATTACAAGATAGAATATAATAATTTTTTTAGGTCTGATACGGGCAAGGAATAAACCTGTGGAAATAATAAATAAGGGATACAGAAAAATGCTATAGTGAATCCACTCTGCTGTGGTAAAGGCAAAATAGAAGAAAGCAGGGATTATAATAATAAAAAAGATAAAAGATAATCTATCAGGTTTATAAAATAAATTACCTGTAAGACCTACTATAAGTGTAATCCATAACATAGTTCCAAGCCCATATCTTTTTGTATTAAAGAGAAATACATACAAAGCATTTAAAGATACATCTTTATGCCAGTATGTTTTAAGATAATGTAGTTCCTGTATAAATTCTTTATAAGAGATAAGAATGTAAGGATTTGTTATGAAAAAAGTACCGAGGAAAATCAAGAATGTAAGATAAAGTGTTTTTATCTTCCATTTTATGGGCTTATTATAAAAAGCCACAAATATAACTACAGCCCAGTATACATATCCATAAGTTAGAAGTGTCCCAAAAGATAGTCCGGAAAATATAGAGGCGATATATATCCATTTTTCTTTTTCCGACTTGTAAAACTTAACCAATCCATAAAGAGTGAGTAAAAACCAGAGCATACCATAAGAGAATGGTTTTAGATAATGTGACCAGACAACAAATCCAGCAGATGCCCCGTAAAAGAGAGTTAATAAATAACTTAAGTTTTTATTCTCAAATAGTTCCCTGCATATTAATAAAAATATTATTATAGATATAAAAGCACCAGCGGCTCCAAATGCTCTCCCTGCTATATACATCTCACCTATCTCACAGGGATTTAAGAAATAAAATGACATATCAGAAGTAACGGTAAAGATATGAAACTTTGAAGAGATATAAAGAAAAATACCTATGGGATATAAATATGCTCCTCCGTATTCATAAAAATGTGGATTAAAATTAAGACGGGATGGAGACATTTTACTTAAAGATACAAGAACTGCTTGTTCATCGGCTCCTGCAGAGCGTGTGAGATAACTTCTACAGGAATTAATAATCTCTCTTGAAATAGGTTTTTTGCCATTTAAATCAACTGTTATATCCTGTTTTAGTTGATAATCATCTTTATAAGGTGCTCCATAATATACTTGCATTTCTCTTATTTCCTGATGGGTAGTTAACATTACAGGTATAAGTTTTTCCATCTCCTTTTTATTTTTAAAAACTATAGAAGATACTTGTTTATCAGGTATACCCCAGTTTATCCCATAAAAATGAAGGTATAGAAAAAGCAGAAATAGGCCTGAAATAAGATATTTTTCTAATTTCATTCTGTAATCCTGTATTTAAAAAGATAAAAAATTGCTTTTACACCATCTTTCCAGTTTATTTTTTTCCCTTCTTTTCTTGGGTTATAGTTTATAGGAACTTCTTTTATCCTATATCCTTTTTTTAATATTTTGCAGGTTATCTCCGGCTCAATTTCAAAACCATTTGCTTTAAGGTTTAAATCTAATAATAGTTCTCTGGGGCATAGTTTATAGCATGTCTCCATATCAGTTATTCTGCTTCCAAAAAGTATATTGGTAAGATTAGTAAGAAATCTATTTGCCAGAAGATTTATTAAAGGAATTGAATGTTTTTCAAGA
>JAMWCZ010000105.1 GCA_023819225.1 Candidatus Omnitrophota bacterium | reverse complement strand
TAGATTGTAGTATTGTGGTGGATGTGTTTTATAAAAAAGGGGTGACAGATGCGGTTGCAGAAACAGTTGATATTGCAGTTAAAGATGCAGGGATAAAAAAGGATGTGAAGATATCCACAGGCAAAAGATATTATATAAAAGGTGACCTAACAAAAAAAGAGATTGAACTTATATGTGAAAAGGTTCTTGCAAACCGTCTTGTCCAGGACTATGTAATAATACTAAAGGAAGATGTAAATGGAAAGGTATGTAAAAGAAGTAGAAATTATAGGAGTTGATGATAAGACATTACTGGATATAAGCGAAAGAAATCTTCTATCTCTTAACCTTGATGAGATGAAGATTATTCAAGAATATTTTGCTTCTCTCGGAAGAAATCCTACTGACTGCGAGATAGAGACGATTGCACAGACATGGTCAGAACACTGTTATCACAAGATATTCAGGGCAGATATTGATTATACAGAGATAAAAGGAAAGAAGAATACGAGGTATAATATAACCCTTCTAAAATTAATCAAGGAAGCAACTGATAAGGTGAAAGGTAATTTCTGTATCTCTGTTTTTGAGGACAATGCAGGGATTATAAAATTTAACAGAAGATATGGTGTCGCCTTTAAAGTTGAAACACATAACCATCCTTCAGCGCTTGAACCCTACGGCGGAGCAGGTACAGGGATAGGTGGGGTTATAAGAGATATACTTGGTGCAGGCAAGGGTGCAGTCCCTATACTTAATACAGATGTTTTTTGTTTTGGAATTTTAGAGACCCCATATTCAGAACTTCCTGAAGGAGTGCTCCATCCAAGGAGGATTTTCAGAGGGGTTGTTAGCGGTGTGAGGGACTATGGCAACAGGATGGGGATACCCACTGCTTCCGGTGCAGTCATCTTTGATAAGGGATACCAGAATAACTGTCTTGTTTATTGTGGAACACTTGGGATAATACCAGTGGATAAAGTCAAAAAAAAGGTAGCAGATGGTGATTATATTGTAGTGGTGGGTGGTAAGACAGGTAGGGATGGAATACATGGTGCTACCTTTTCTTCTATCGCTCTGGATAAGGATATTTCTACAAGTGTGGTTCAGATAGGAAATCCCATAGTTGAGAAGAAGATGATGGATGTATTGATAAAGGCAAGGGATGAAAATCTTTATAATGCTATTACTGACTGTGGAGCAGGAGGACTTTCTTCTGCTGTCGGAGAGATGGGAAAAGATGTGGGGGCTCTGGTTTATCTTGAAAGAGTTCCATTAAAATATGAAGGACTTGCGCCCTGGGAGATATGGGTTTCAGAATCACAGGAAAGGATGGTCCTTGCAGTTCCTAAAAAAAACCTTGAAAGATTATTACGATTATTTTCTGAAGAAGATGTAGAAGCGACAGTAATAGGTCAATTTTTAAAAACAGGTAAATTAGAGATATTCTACAAAAGAGAACAGGTATGCTGTCTTGATATGAAGTTTTTACACAGGGGACTACCTCCAAGAAAACTGAAAGCGAAGTTTTACATTGATAAGGGGAAGCCAGTTTTCATAAAAAAACGACTGCAAGATTTATCTCTCTGGAAACAACGGATTTTAAAAGTTTTAGGCAGTTATAATATTTGTTCAAGGGAAGCAGTTATAACCCAGTATGACCATGAAGTTCAGGCACATACAATTGTCAAACCACTGATAGGTATGCAACAATTAGGAGCCTCAGATGCGGTTGTATTAAAGCCCCTTTATGAGGAATGGAAAGGGATAGCAGTGGGTTGTGGTATAAATCCATTTTATGGAAAGATAGACCCTTACTATATGGCTGGCTGTTGTATTGAAGAGGCATTGAGAAATGTTATATCGGTTGGGGCAGACCCTGATAGTGTAGCAATCCTTGACAACTTCTGCTGGGGAGATACCAACAATGAAAAAAATCTTGGTGCTTTAACAAGATGTGTAAAGGGATGTTATGATTTTGCTATTAAATACAAACTCCCATTTATATCAGGTAAAGACAGTTTGAATAACTTTTTCATAGATAAGACCACAGGGGAAAAGACATCTATCCCCGGGACACTACTTATCTCTGCAGTGGGAATAGTTCCAGATATAAGAAAAACAGTTACATCTTCCTTTAAAAAAGAAGGAAATTTTATTTATATCTGTGGTAGAACATACAATGAACTTGGTGGGTCAGAGTACTACAGAACTCATAAGATAAAAGGAGGCAAGGTTCCTGAACCAAACCCATCAAATACATTGCCTTTAATGAGAAATATTTTTAATTTAATAAAGGCAGGGGTTATAAAGGCATGCCATGACTGCTCTGATGGTGGATTGATTGTTACTTTATTAGAGATGGCGATGGGTGGAGATAAAGGAGCAACTGTTTATCCTGGTAAGGTCCCTTGTTCTGATAACTCCCTTGAGGTCATTCTTTTTTCTGAAAGTCAGGGCAGGTTTGTAGTTGAGGTTGAGAGAAGATATAGAGAAAAATTTGAAAAGTTTATGGCTGGTTCCACATTTGCTCTTATAGGTGAGGTAGATGAAAGCGGTATTTTAAGTGTAGTTTATAAACAGGATAGAATTACTATTTCTGTAAGAGAAGCGCAAAATATATGGAAGGGTGGACTTAAATGGTAAGACCAAGAGTTTTAATTTTAAGGGTAGGTGGATCCAATTGTGATAGAGAGACAGAGTGGGCTTTTTCCCTTGCAGGTGCTCTTCCTGAGAGGGTTCATATAAACCGACTAAAAGAAGGTAGTAAAAAACTGAATGATTATCAGGTTCTTGTAATTCCAGGTGGTTTTTCCTATGGTGATGATATTTCAGCAGGAAAGGTTCTGGCTAATGAGATAAGGCATAACCTTAAAGAAGAGATAAACAGATTTATTGAGGAGAAGAAACCTGTAATAGGGATATGTAATGGCTTTCAGGCTCTTGTAAAGGCAGGGATTCTTCCATGGAATGGGCAGCAGGTTGTTTCTCTTGGATGGAATGACTCTGCAAGGTTTGAGGATAGGTGGGTGTATCTTAAGATAGAAGGGACCGTTTCTCCTTTTTTCAAAGGATTGCCTCCTGTAATAAAACTTCCTGTGGCACATGCTGAAGGGAAATTTATTCCGGAAGATGATGATGTCCTTGCAAAGATAGAAAAAGAGAATCTTGTTATTTTCAGGTATTGTGACCTTGATAGAAGTTTGAAAGGATACCCATACAATCCCAATGGTTCTGTTAATAACATTGCAGGGATTTCGTCTCCTGATGGACTTATTGTCGGTATGATGCCTCATCCAGAAAGGGCTATATTGAAGTATTATTATCCTGATTGGCAGAACGAAAAAGATAGAGAAGATACTGGCTATGGATTGATATTTTTTAGAAATATTGTCAGATATTGTAGATAAGCAAAAAAGTGAAACTACAGAAGTTTATTCAGTATCTTTTCCAGTTCATCCATATTGAAGGGTTTTGAAAGGACTGCATCTGCTCCATATTCTTTAATTTTCTCAATGTTTTCTTCTGTAGGATAGCCGGTGATAGCAATAATTTTTATATTTTTTGTTGCTTCATTATTTTTCAGGTTCCTGCATAGATAGAAACCGTTAACACCAGGGAGAAAAAGGTCAAGGATAATAATATCAGGGTTTACTATTGTTATCAATCTTCCTGCTTCAAACCCGTCATGGGCAAGGTTAATATGCCATGAAGGGTGTTTACTTTCAAGGAAGTCCTTTATTGACTGAGCGATAAGTTTTTCATCATCCACTATTAATATTTTTATAATATTTCTATCAGGGTATGGAATTTTTTCTTCCAGCCCGCTTTTTTTTATAAACTCTTTCAACCCTTGTGTAGTTACGCGGTATCTACCACCGGGGACTTTAAATGCCTTGATTTTCCCATTTTTTATCCATTTGTATGCAGAGATTCTACTTACCCCAAATATCTCTGCAATATCCCCTGTTGTATAAAACTTCTTATTTGTTAGGTTCCTCATCCCTATTAATTATACCATATCTTTATTCCCTATCGTCAATATCTCGTATAGATAGGGTAAATGGGTAACCCTTCTCCTCTAATTTTTTGTTAAAAAATACCCCAACCCTCCCCTCACCCATACCCTCTCCCCACGGGGGAGAGGGTATGGGTGAGGGGTCTCCCTCGCCCCGCACAGCGGGGAGAGG
>JAMWCZ010000104.1 GCA_023819225.1 Candidatus Omnitrophota bacterium | reverse complement strand
ACACTTGCGAAGGAAAACATAAACATTGAGATGATAAGCACATCAGAAATTAAAATCTCCTGTGTGGTAAAAAAGACCGATGGAGTAAAGGCATTGAAAGCACTGCACAAAGAGTTTATATTGTAATATGAAAGAAAGGTATAAAAAATGCGGTTTATAAGAGTAATAGGTAAGCCATATGAAATAGGATATCAGATAGGAAACGCATATAGAGAAGAAATTCAGAGGGGCTATGAATTCTTCTGTTTACAGAGAAGGAGAACATTTGAGAAGATTGATACATCAATCTTTCTTATACAGAAAAACACTTCCCTGAAATCTGCGAAGAGATGGAAGGTATTGCAAAAGGTGCAGGAATGAGTTATAAAGAGATATTTACCTATAATAACTTTCAGGGCATTTCTGGCTGCACCAATATATTTTTTCAGAATTCAGACCATGGACCCTTACTTGCACAAAACCTTGAATGTGATAAGGAAGAATATGAACAGATACTCGTAAGAGAAGTTTATCCAGAAAAAGGAATCCCATTTATAGCAGCAACTATAGCAGGTATGGTTTGGGTGTGGTCTAATTGTATAAATAAATATGGGCTATCCCTTGCAAGTGTCTCTAGCCACCATAAAGGATATCTAACAAAAGATGGTGCTGTGACAGGCATCATTCAAAGATATGCAATGCAGTATTCCGAGGATGTTAATAGTTTTTTCAGTATAGCAAAAAACCACAGATATGTAGGAAAGATAGGTATCTGGATGGTTGCTGATGAGAAAGGAAAGTGTTTAAGGATAGAGATAGATAACAGAAATTATTTTTCTATTCCTGTGGATAGATTCGGCTTTAATACAGGGCTTTACCATAGTCCTATAGAAGCACAGAATGAACCACTCTTTATTAAATTGAATAAAGAAAAAGAAAATACAATAAAAATTTTGTATAAGGAAAACAAGATAGAGTTCACTCTAAAAGGAATGAAAAAACTACTCTCTTACCATACATCTCCAGGACCTGTATGCAGACATAGCCCGTGGGATGAAGTTGGAGAAGAGACAAGAAGTTCAAGGATTATGATTCCACAGGAAAGGAAGATGTTAATCACTTATGGTCCACCCTGTAAATCCCCTTTTACAGAGTTTTCTTTTGAAAACGAGGAGAAAAAAGATGGATATAAAACCCTTAACACCTGAAGGATGGATATGTTTTTTTGGATATTACAATAGGAAGCAGTTATCACCCAACGGCAGATACTTTTTATTTATGAAGGTAGAATTCCAGGATAGAGAGCCGAATGAAAATGATAAAGCAGAGATATTTATTGGAGAAGTGAGACACAAAAAATATGAGAAATTAGACGAAACATACGCATGGAACTTCCAGCAGGGATGTATGCTTTACTGGCTATCAGATGAAGAGATAATCTACAATATCAGGATAGAAAAAGAGTTCTACTCAAAGATTTATAATATCAAAAATGGAAAAACAAGAATAATAGAAAGACCTGTAGGATGTGTATATCCTGAAAAAAATATTGGTTTAAGTTTAAACTTTGCACGGCTTGCCAGACATAGACCTGGCTATGGATACGCAGGAGGAGTTGATAGATATGAAAGAGAAAGATGGCCACAGGAAGATGGTGTGTACAGGATAGATTTAATTACAGGAAATTATAGGTTGGTATTACCTTTATCCAAGGTGCTTGGGCTCAGAAAGGAAAAAGGGATTGAAAATTTTTATGCATGGTTCAACCATCTGGATTTCAATAAGAGTGGAGAAAGATTCTGTGTTCTGAATAGATGGAAGGAAGGAGAGAAACAACCCCGCAGAACAAGATTTACAACATCTGACTTAGAGGGCAGTGAGGCATATGACCTAATTGATTCCTACTTAATCTCTCATTATGCCTGGAAGAATGAAAAAGAAATAGTTGTCTGGGCTGAGATAAAAGGAGAAATAGGGTTCTGGATTGTTGAAGATAAAACAGGGAGATATAAAAAGATAGATAAAAAAATACAGAAAGATGATGGACACTGTTCATTTTCAAAAGATGAGAGATACCTTCTCTATGACACATATCCAATAGAGAACCACAGATACCTAAGGGTCTTCTGTATGGATAAAAAGGAAGAAATTTTAATAGGGAAGTTTTATTCTGTCCCTGAAATAACAGGTCCAATAAGATGTGACCTCCATCCACGCTGGGAAGATGAAAAAACTATTACTATTGACTCAACACATGAGGGATACAGAAGAAGTTATATATTACATCCTGAGATATAAAGTGTCTTCAAAATATAGCACTTGGTGTTGCAATCCTCTTATAATCTCATACACCGTATCCTTCCTGAAACCTTCGGGGGTTCATACAGTCCTAAAAACGGACCATCACATCTACTTTTACAAGATGCTCACTCATAATCTCAAAAAGATTTCTTTCTCCATAAAGGTATTTGTATTGTCCAGTTCCCAAACTATGTGCTTCATCCATACCTATATGTATCCGCTTTGAACGATAAGGACTACTTGCTGAAACTATCATCTTTTCTAATAGTTTATATGTCTCTTGATTGCCAGCAAGAAGAATAGAAGAGGTATCTGCCTTTCTATACATAGGCCACTGAAGAATCTGTGAAAGATGTGCAAGTGTCTGGACACAAGGTATCATCTCTATCCAACATTTCCATATGTTTTTTCTTTCAACAAATTTATTATTTCAATGTTGATTATTTATGTATAAGTTTTTCAGCATACTTAGAAGTTTTTTGTTTGCAAGGACTCTACTTACTGCCTGAATAAAAAATATTGTTCCAAGGTCTCTGATATGATATGGTGAACCATCTGTCCCATCCGGTGGAAGGACCTTTTCTATTATTACACCTTTCATATTAGGGTCTCCTGACTTCAGAATTTGCATCTTGAGACAGAAATCCAATCCGAGATATATCGGTTCAAGATAAATTTTATCTTCTGTCTCTTCATACAGGTCTATAAAGAATATCACCGCACAGGCAGAACCGCTTGTCGCATGGCCAAAACTATCAGTTTTAAAGTCCCTGTATGTATTACGGAATATACCACCATCTTTTCTCTGTGCATTGATATACCATTCTGCTGAACGTTTTGCCATCTGTAGATACTTCTCTTCCTTTGTATCCCTGTATGCCATTACAAAAGGTCTTCCCCACCAGTATGCATGCCTGGGATGGATATTACCGCGCTGTGGATTACAGGGTACAAACTTTATCCAGTTGCCAGGTGGTTCCTCTTCTTTAATCAATCGTTCTGCAACATCATAAAAAATTTTCCTGAAACTGGCATTATTACATCTTTCTGCAAGTTTAAGAAATATACCATCATCAATCAATGGCCTACCAATAAGTGGAATATAAGGTCTGCGTTTTTCATAAAATCCCTTTATTACTTCTTGTGTCTCCGGTGAATATACATCGTGAAAAAGTCCCTCTCCATTTATATAGGTTTTACGCTCTATCCATTCACAGGCATCCTTTGCTACATCAAGAAATAACATATCACCAGTTGTATCATATAGATAGATAAGCCCGTCCAGTGCCTCCAGTATTGCCGACACATTTACAAGATTACCAAAATCCTCAAAAGCAAGGATAAGACCATAATCATCACCTCTATCCTCAATCCTATTTTTTACTATAAAATCTGCGCCTAACCTTGCAGCATCCAGCAATTTTTCATCCTTCAAGATATGATAGGCAAGAACAAGTGATTTGATTGCCTGTCCTGTATGCCATATGGGGCAGAAAAAGTCCCATTTTTTCTCATGCGGGCTATACTCACCACGAATACATCCTTTCCATGTTTTCTGGCGGTGTTCTTGTGTATCTTTTTCTATCTCGGGAATTAAATTTTCTTCTTTCTTTTGTGCTATTTCAGTTAGCCATTTACACGCATGAAAAAGTCCGGTAACCAAAATATCTTCATATTTTGTATCTCTCATAGCTTTTTATCTCTTTCAATCCTTCTAATTGTTTTTTACATAAAAGCGCAGATATAGGAATACCTTTCTGATTATATCCCAAACCATTTCTTCAGGCAAATTTTCCCTCACCCGTCTTGCCCTTACGGGCTTCGGTCAACGGGGGGCAGTTCACCGACTCACTGCCCTTGCCAAACAATGCTCCTTACTCGTCGCATTGGCAATACCATCTCGCCCTCTGTGCTAT
>JAMWCZ010000103.1 GCA_023819225.1 Candidatus Omnitrophota bacterium | reverse complement strand
TTTTTATATAATTTCTTCTTAGGAGATGGATATTCTCGTATAGATTTTTTAATGAAGCAACGATAAAATTTCGTATAGATTTTTAATGAAGCAATTCGCTCTTTTGACAGGGGTGTCTACAGAAATGTAAAATAAAAGATAGACATAGGAGGCAAATGAGATTATACAGGTGGTTTTTAATCTTCTTCTCTGCTTTTTCTCTTTTTGCAGCAAACAGGGATGTGCAATATATTGAAGGAGATGTTCTTGTTAAGTTTATCTCACCAGAGATAAAACCAGAGACCAATCCAAAGGTCCGTTCATTAAACCTCATCCCTGCAAAAAGGTTCCGTTCATTCCCCTCTCTTCATTATTTTAAAATTCCATCAGGGCTTGATACAAAAAAGGTTGTTGAGGAACTTTCTTCTGACCCTGATATTTTATATGCTGAGCCAAACTATATATATAAGGCACTTATTGAGCCAGATGACACATATTACGGAAACCAGTGGGGACTTACAAAGATATCTGCGCCTTCTGGATGGGATAAGACAGCAGGCAGCAGTGAGGTTATAATTGCCGTGATTGACTCTGGTATTGACTATAACCACCCTGACCTTTCTGATAATGTATGGACCGATAGTGAGAACAACCCTGGATATAATGCAATAAAAAATAATAGTAACCCTATGGATGATAATAGCCACGGCACACACTGCTCAGGGATTATAGGTGCTATTGGAAACAACGGAATTGGGGTCTGTGGAGTAAACTGGACTATAAAGATTATGGCACTGAAATTTCTTGATGCCACAGGAAATGGAACACTTGCTGATGCAATAGAATGTATTGACTATGTGATAAGGAGGAAGGATGAAGGAGAGAAGATTGTTGCAACAAGTAATTCCTGGGGTGGATATGTATATAGTAGTTCCCTTTATGATGCAATAGCACGTCTGGCAGAAAAGGGGATTTTATTTGTTGCTGCTGCTGGTAATTCAAGCAGAAATAATGATGTTACCCCTTTATATCCTGCAAGTTATAACCTTCACAATATCATATCTGTTGCAGGTAGTGACCAGAATGACAACCGCTCTTATTTTTCAAACTATGGCAGAACAACTGTACACATAGCAGCACCTGGCTCTTCTATATACAGCACAATACTTTCAGAAGGTTATGGATATAAAAGTGGAACCTCAATGGCAACACCTTTTGTAGCAGGGGTTGCAGGACTTTTAACATCTCTTACAGATGAAACGAATGCAGAAACACTTAAGTACTGGATACTATCTGGCATAACACGACTCCCACAGTGGACAAACCTTTCAATCACAGGTGGTCGGCTCAATGTATATGAGTCACTCAGGGTAGCATCTTTACCTGACTATATAATGCCTGCAAGAAACTTTAAAGTAGAAAAGGCACCAGGAGGTATTCAACTTACCTGGGATATTCCAGAAGGAGCAAACTATGTAATTATAAGAAGGGCCGAGGAAACAT
Organism: Candidatus Omnitrophota bacterium; assembly: GCA_023819225.1. Classification (GTDB taxonomy): domain Bacteria; phylum Ratteibacteria; class UBA8468; order B48-G9; family JAFGKM01; genus JAAYXZ01. The sequence continues at coordinate 2,810 of JAMWCZ010000103.1, read as the reverse complement.
TTCCTTCACACTGGGAAGAAGGGGTACTAGTATATACCGGGGGAGATACCTCTTATATAGATGAGGATATTGAGGAAGGCAAGCCATATTACTATACCATCTGGGCTTATTATGGAATGGACCAGCAGATTGAAGAGGATAGGATATCTTCAGCGTGTTATGCGTATACAAATTCTCCGCCTATGAGGCCTGAGTGTATAAGCCCGGCAGATGAATCAGAAGGTGTCTCTTTAACACCACTTCTTAAAGCCACTGGATTTGTTGACCCTGATAATGACTACCATATTGCAAGCCATTGGCAGATTGCAAGTGATGGAAACTTTAGCAATATTGTATGGAACAGTATTACTTCTGCGACAACAGAGATAACCGTTCCTTCAGGTGTTCTTTCCTATAGCACTAAATACTACTGGCGTGTCCGTTATCAGGATGAAAATGATGAGTGGAGTGATTGGTCAATTGCCTGGAGTTTCACAACAAAAGGGAGTTCTTCAGGTGGTGGTGGAGGTGGTGGATGTTTTATAGCAACTGCGGCTTTTGGAACTCCTATTGCAGAAGAGGTTATAAAATTAAAGGACTTTAGAGATAAGTATTTAATGAAAAGTAGAGCAGGCAGAACATTTGTCAGATGGTATTACAGACATAGCCCTAAAATTGCAGAGTATATAAGGCAGCGGAAATGGGCGAAGATACTTGTAAGGGCATCTCTCCGTCCTATTCTCTGGATTGTGTCTAAGATAGATTAGAGGTTTTCTTCTTTTTACAGAGCCCATCAAATTTTTTATCAATTCAAGCAATTTTCGTAGAAAGGATATAAGGGGAAGTCAAATTATTCAATAACAGATACTTCTATCACCCTTATCTTTTTCCATTTGCCTTTCAGAAACCTAAAGAAAAATGTAAATCCGAGTATTATCACATACATCGTTGCGATTATCCATACTGTATAAATATCTTTTTTGAATATGAATACTGAAATATATGAAGGAATGACAAGTATAAATAAAGATACAAGTGCTACTGACTTCACTATATATCTTGTATCTCCTGCACCTTTTAATGCAGAGGCAAAGATAATATTCATCGTATCAAAGAGAGAATAAAAAGCGATAAATCTTAAAAGTATAATCGCTATGCCGTGGATTCTTTCAAAGTCAACGGGATATATACGGGGAGCAAATGGTTTTATAAAAATATCAGGAAGAAAAACATAAAGCAGTGCAATAGTTCCCATATAAAAAAATGTAATATGAAAACCAGAATAGACACTCTTTTCAGCAGTATATACATCATTTTTACCTAACTTCTGCCCTACAAGAATACTTACCCCCATACCAATTCCTATCATAGGCATAAATGCGAGGGTATTGATATTAAATGAGATGTTTGTTGCCGCAAGTGGGATAAGTCCTAATCTACCTATAAAAAGAAGGAAGAGAGAAAATCCAGCCATATCTATAAACCATTGAATTCCATTGGGTAGTCCGAAGTGCAAAAGACGTTTAAAGAGAAAGAAATCAAGCCCTATATTCTTTCTTGTTGCATAGAAAGTATTGAAATCGTCTTTTATAAAAAGTGACAGGTATATACCAAATGTAATGAATGTTGCTATAACTGTTGCTATTGCAGCCCCCTTTATACCCATCTCAGGGAATCCCCATCTTCCAAATATCAAACAGTAATCCAGAAATATATTTATCCCTGTCTGCAAAAAACTCATCCACATTACAGGTAAAGTATGTCCTCTTCCTGAAAAGAAACCAGCAATGGCTGATGAGGCAATTGCTGGAAAAGCCCCAAGGCATAGTATCCTGAAATATATTTTTTCAAAATATGCTACTTCTGCTGGATGTCCTACTACAGTAAAAAAGAACCCTGAAAATGGCATTAATAATAACATTGTGATACCACCGGCAATAGATAGATAGAGACCCTGCCATGTAATTTTCCCTATCCTTTCAAACTTTTTTGCTCCGTAGTACTGTGCAACAAAGGTGCTCACAAAGGTAGCAGTCCCTGTGAATATACTGGTAATAGTGCCGTTCAACAATCCCGCAGGAAGTGCCGCTGCAATGGCTTCTGTAGAGTACCGGGAAAGAAACAATCTGTCAACGAAGTGCTGTATAGTCCATGCGCTTGTACTTAATATCAGGGGAAAAGAAAGAAAAAATAATTCCCTGTAACCACCTTCACATTTCCACCTTTCTGATAAAAAACAAAAAAACTTCTTCATCGTTTTAAAAATAAACAATATTTCTTTTTCTTATGAGCAATAACAAGAAAATCTAATTTTAAAAAGGGAGGATTTTATACAGATACCTCCTTTATTTATTATATCCTTTTACTCTCTTACCTTTCCTATTGAAGATAGAAGTAGAATAAAATATATCTCTCCTTTCTCAAAAGGGGATAGTGACAGGATGAGTTTAGCGTTATTACAATTTTATCTTCTCTGCGTACTTTCCAATAACAGGAAGTGGTTCTGTTTTTTCACCCAAAGCATTGATTATTCCCATTACCATAAGGATGAAAAGAAAAAGAAGCCCTCCTGCCCAGATAATGGTTCCTATTACAGGTATTATATGAAATATAAGAGATACTATCTGCCAACCAATCCAGCAGATAAGAAGTATAATTCCCTGTTTTACATGAAATTTTGAATATTCATTATCCTTATTTACAATAAGAGGTATTATAAGCAAAATTCCTAAATAAGAAAGCCATGCCAACCCCTTTCCTTCATCTACCATCTTCTGGTCCATTTATCCTCCTTTTTCATTATAAATAAAAATTAGTTTCGTAAGAAACTG
>JAMWCZ010000102.1 GCA_023819225.1 Candidatus Omnitrophota bacterium | reverse complement strand
CTAAAATCCTTCTGACGAAAAATCGTCTCTCCATTGACACAAACATATGCTGAAGCAACACCATAGTTTTCAATCTTCATAGTGGCTGTCTGCCCTGTCGCTTCAAAATTGAAATAATAAGAAAACGGCTTACCTTTCCCTCTAATAACAGGAGGAGAACCAAAAACATTTGTTAAAGGTATTTGATAAAAATACGGAATCCCCCACGGGTCTAAAGGTATAGAAGTAGCATAAGGACCACGCCAGCCCTTTTCCATTCCAGATGGAGCAGAGGCAGATGTTACATAAGAAAGAGAAACAGGATAAAAGCCAGTATCATCTTTTACCGATTGAAGTATTTGTGCAAGTTGGGCAATCTGCGCCTTCGCACTTACAACCTTTGCTTTATGGAGAACCGATGAAACAAGTTTTAAGGATAAGTTAGCGAGTATTAAAAATATAGCAATTGCTACGATGAACTCTATAAGAGACATACCTTTTTTCATTTGCTCCCCTTTTTATCTTACCTGTTAAAATATAGTATTGTCAACATTGACAGATATAATGTATAATCTTTTGTATGAAAACTATCAACAGGAGTATATTCAGGGAATATGACATAAGGGGAATTTACGAAAAAGACCTAAAAGGAGAGATTCCCTATCTTATAGGTAGGGGATTCGGATGTCTCGTAAAACAGGAAGGGAAGAAAACTGTATGTGTCGCAGGTGACAACAGAATAACGACTCCTGAGATTAAAGAAAAGGTTGTCTCTGGATTGATTGACTCTGGCTGTGATGTAATAGATACAGGAATAGTTCCCACACCGGTCCTTTATTTTTCTGTACATCACTATAAATTTGATGCAGGGGTAATGGTCACAGCAAGCCATAATCCACCTGAATTCAATGGGTTCAAGATGATGCTTGGAAATAAAAGTTTATACGGACCGGAGATACAGGAAATTGCAGATATAATTGAGAAAAATGACTTTGAAGATGGTAAGGGGAAGTACCTTCAGAAAAATGCCACAGATGACTATATAAAATTTATGCTGGATAATTTTAGATTTAAAAAGAAGTTAAAGGTGGCAGTTGATACTGGTAATGGAACAGCAGGTCCTCTAATAGTAAATCTCTTTGAAAAATTTGGGTTTGATATACTACCACTTTATACTGAAAGCGACCCTACATTTCCACATCACCTTCCTGACCCTCTTGTCCCTGAAAACCTGAAAGACCTTATAAAAGCAGTAAAAGATAATAACCTTGAGGCAGGGCTTGGCTATGATGGAGATGGAGATAGAGTTGGTGTGGTGGATGAGAAAGGTAATATATTATGGGGAGACCATTTGTTGATTATATATGCCAGAGATATATTAAATAATATGCCCGGAGCAAAAATTATATTTGATGTGAAGTGTAGCAAGGCATTAGAAGAAGAGATATCAAAAGCAGGCGGGATTCCTTTGATGTGGAAGACAGGACACTCTCTTATAGAAAACAAGATGCATATTGAAAAGGCACCCCTTGCAGGAGAACTTTCAGGACACTTGTATTTTGCAGATAAATATTACGGATATGATGATGCTATCTATGCTTCATTACGACTCCTTAAAATAATGGATGAGACAGGGCAAAACCTCTCTGAATTACTCAAAGGAGTTAAAAAATATTACTCTACACCTGAAATACGGCTTACAGTCCCTGATGAAAAGAAGTTTGAAATTGTGGAACAAATTAAAAAATTTTTCATCTCACAAGGTAATAAAATCTCTGATATAGATGGTGTAAAGGTATTTCTTCCCGATGGTTGGGCACTTGTAAGGGCATCAAACACACAGCCAGCGCTTGTTATCCGCATTGAAGCATACTCAGAGGAGAAACTTGAACTATTGAAAAATGAGTTTCTTAATGTAATAAGAAACTTCTCATAAAAACAGGAGTGGGCTGTATCACTAAAAAGGAGGTGAGCCCTTATGAAGTGTCCACTACGGCTTAGAGCACAGAAGAGGCCATTAGGAGAAGCAACCTTTGGTGTTCCTGAATTTATTGATGATTTTGACCTGTGTATTGAGGAAAACTGTGCCTGGTATGATATGGAGAAAAAATGCTGTGTTATACTGCATCTTTCTAATATAAAGGAAACGCTTACCCTTCTAACTGCTGATAAAAAGCAATGATTATGGAGGCAAATATGAAGAGTATTCTTTTATCTGTCTTTATAGTATTTTTACTTCTTTCCTGTTCAAAAGCAGAGATAACGAAGGCACCTGATTTTACACTGCAGGACATCAATGGGAAGGTATTAAAACTCTCTGATTATAAAGGGAAGGTTGTCGTCATTAACTTCTGGGCAACATGGTGTCCACCCTGCCTTGCTGAAATCCCTGACTTTGTTAAGTTTTATAATTCCTATAAAGAAAAAGGGGTGGAGATAATCGGGATTGCTGTATCTTCAGATATAAATGATGTAAAAAAGATAATCGGTGAGAAGAAAATTAACTATCCAGTATGTATGAGTGATGGGAAGGTTGAAAGTCAGTATGGTGGCATAAGGGCTGTGCCTACAACTTTTATTATAGATAAACAGGGAAATATATATCAGAAGAAAATCGGTTCTATGTCAGAAAAAGAGTTAACAGAAATAATAAAAGGCATTCTATGAAAAGGGATGAAATTATAAAGGTTCTGATTGATAAAGAGCATCTAAAGAGAGAACAGATTGAAATGGTAGTCAATGAAAAGGAAAAGACAGGTGCACCTTTTGGATATCTTCTAATAAAATTTGGTCTTATAACAGCAGACCAGTGGTACAACTTTGTCCTGAAAGAAATAAAGATTGTTCCCCTGAATATCTCAGGTATGGAGATTAGCAAGGATATACTTACATCCTTGCCTGAATTCACCTGTAGGAAATACAGAACTATTCCTGTCTATAAAGGTGGCAAGAAACTCATATGCGGGATGGTTGACCCTTTAGATGAAGATGTGATAGAGGAACTTAAAAAGATATCGTCTATGGAGATAGAACCACGGCTGGTAAAGGATGCAGATGTAAAAGTTGCCCTTGAAAAATATCTGGCACAGGGCTCTTTGAAGGTTATATCTCCTGTAGAAAAAATTGAAACAGCAGGAAAGGTATTCAAACCATCAGGAATTAAAGAAATCAGTGAGGCATCTGCTGTAGAGGCAGTGGAAGACATTATCAGAAAATCAATAGAACTGAAGGCAACAGATATACATATAGAAATTGAAGAGGAAGGCGTTAAACTGAGATATAGAATTAATGGCCTTCTTTATGAATTCCCCCCACCACCATTAGAACTTTACCCTGCTATTGTATCTCATATAAAGGTCCTTTCATCACTTGATATAGCAGAGAAAAGAATCCCGCAGGATGGCTATTTCAAAATGAAAATTTCAGGTGTAGATGTGGACCTCCGTGTATCAACCTTTCCTACAATATTCGGTGAGATGGTTGCTATGAGGGTGTTGAATAAAAAGAATATTGTATCAGGACTTGAGCAATTAGGGTTTCTGCCGCAGACACTCCATAGTTGGAGGACATTTCTTGAAGAACCATATGGACTTCTGCTTGTTACAGGACCTACAGGAAGTGGAAAAACAACAACTCTTTATTCTTCATTAAACGAACTGGACTGTCTCCACAAAAAGATAATTACGGTTGAAGACCCTGTTGAGTACCATATACAGAATGTTGACCAGACGCAGATAAATCCGAAAGCAGGACTTACATTTGCCACTGCTTTAAGGTCTATATTAAGGCAGGACCCTGATGTTGTGATGATAGGAGAAATAAGAGATAGAGAGACAGCAGAGATTGCGTTACGCGCTGCACAAACAGGGCAACTTGTATTTTCAACACTTCATACAAACACTGCTCCTGCTGCACCAGTACGATTGATAGATATGGGTATTGAGCCGTATCTTATATCTTCATCACTTATAGGAGTTTTGAACCAGCGATTGGTAAGAAGTATCTGTAACAACTGCAAGGAAAGATATAAACCACTGAAAGAAGAACTGACACAGATAGACATCCCTCCAGAAGAAATAGAATTTCTTTACAGGGGCAAGGGATGTCACATCTGTAATGGAACCGGCTTTGGTGGTAGAACTGGTATATTTGAACTTATGGTTATGAATGAAGAACTCAGAAGGGAGATAATGATAAACCCTGAAGTATCAAGGATAGACCAACTCGCAAGAAAATCAGGGATGAAAACACTGCGTGAAGATGGAATAATAAAAGTCCTTGACGGCACAACTACCATCTCTGAGGTCCTATACTCAACTAAAAAGTGATATAATTAT
>JAMWCZ010000022.1 GCA_023819225.1 Candidatus Omnitrophota bacterium | reverse complement strand
TGAAATAGAAGGTCGTGGGATACCTAACTTTTTAGCTAATTCTTCTTGGGTTAAATTAAACTTCGTCCGCAACTTTTTTATCTTTCCCCCAATTATTGAATTCAAATTCTTACGCATCTTTCCCCCTTCCTTAAATAAGTTTTTCTACCACATATATTTTACAATATGTAAAAAATTATGTCAAGTATTGTAAAGAATTATTACAGAGGATTGTTTCTCTAATCAATTCCTATAAGTTTACAGATGGATTAATAAATTTCTTTAAGCACTTTAAGGTATCTTATTTCTTGCCTTCTATAATCGCACAGATAGGTTGCCCGGGTAACACTTTCTCATCTAATTTTTTTTAGAGTTCTATTATACTGTTTTATATATTGTAGCGGTGTGCCCCGCCACTAAAGATTTGGCGGCAAGGTTTATCACACAATGCGTGGCATACAGGACACCGCTACAGATTTGGCGGCCTGTCGATATGGAGAGGAATTTAAGAAACTTCCCTCGCCCCTTTATTCCCCTCACCTTTTTCCTCTCCCCAGAGGGGAGAGGGTAGGGTGAGGGACCTTTCTCCTCTCCCCAGAGGGGAGAGGGTGCAGGGTGAGGGACCTTTTTCCTCTCCCCAGAGGGGAGAGGGTGCAGGGTGAGGGGGCTCCCTCGCCCCGCACAGTGGGGAGAGGGGTGCCGAGTAGAGGAGTAAAGAGCATCGTTTGGCACGCCCGCCGAGTTGGTGAGGCGGGTGACCGAAGCCCGTAAGGGCAAGAAGGGTGAGGGGCTCTTCCCTCGCCCCGCTTTGCGGGGAGAGGGTATGGGTGAGGGGGAGAGGGTATGGGTGAGGGGAAAAAAGATTCTTCACCTCTATACCGTTATCTCTTACTTATGTATCTCAAATTCTACAAAAACTTCACTATAAACAAGGATCCAGCGTCATTTTTAGGAAACTTTCCTCTGGCAATAAGATAAAAAAGAAAAAGCAGATAGACAGGAGTTTAGTTCAGGATGCTAAATTGCAAAACAAAGGCACTAAGATACATACCTGATAAGAAAATTCCATCCCCTGTTAACTTTCTGATATAATAATATAGATATGGGAATTGGAAAAATAGAAACATTCTGAAATATTAAAGGAATAACAATGGGAGTCATTTTTAGAAGTACCAACAGGGAAGTTTCAGAGGCTACCTTTAGAGAGGTAATATTTAAAGGTCAGCCAGAGGACTATGGTTTGTACATCCCAACAGAGATTCCCTCTTTAAGTAATGATGATATAAGTTCATTCAGACAGAAGAGTTATCCGGAAATTGCATATGAGATTATACGCTGTTTTACAGAAGGGGAGATACCATTATCAGAACTTGAACGGATGGTTTCTGATGCATATAACTTTGACGTTCCTTTACAGAATGTGCACAATGACTTTTATCTTCTATGGCTGACAAAAGGACCAACAGCATCGTTCAAGGACTTTGCTGCAAGGATGCTGGCAAGGATGATGGAATATTTTGCAAAAGCAGAAAACAGAAAGATTACAGTGTTAGTTGCCACATCAGGGGATACAGGTGGAGCAGTTGCAAATGCATTCTATCATCTTGAAAATGTAGATGTAGTGGTACTTTTTCCTTATAAAGAGGTGACTGAAAGACAGAGAAAGCAGATGACAACTTTAGAAGATAATATATCAGCGATTGCTATAAAAGGGAAGTTTGATGATTGTCAGGCAATAGTAAAGAGGGCTTTTAATGATAGAGAACTAAAACACTTATCACTTACCTCAGCCAATTCCATAAACTTTGGCAGATTACTGCCACAGATTGTCTATTATTTTTATGCCTATTCAAGGTTAGATGTAAAAGATATTGTTTTTTCTGTCCCTTCAGGTAATTTTGGCAACCTGATGGGTGGTGTATTTGCAAAGAGGATGGGGCTACCTGTAAGAAGGTTTATTGTTGCAGTAAATGAAAATGATGAGTTCCCAAATTTTTTACACACAGGGCAATACAGACCTGTTGTGCCATCAAGGGAATGCAGTTCAAACGCTATGAATGTAGGACATCCAAGTAATCTTGCACGGCTTATTGACATCTATGGTGGACACCTTACAGATGAGAGGGATAGAGAAACAGGGAAGGTAATAGAAAGAGGTGTTTTGAAAAAAATGCCAGAAATGGAAAGATTAAGAAATGATTTTATCGCTTATTCTATAAAAGAGGATGAAGTAGATGAGGTAATAGTGAGATTTTACAAACAATATAAAATACTGGTTGAACCTCATGGAGCAGTTGGAATAAAGGCGGCGGAGAAATCAGAAGAAAGACCACCTATCATTTCTCTTGAAACAGCAGACCCTGCAAAGTTCCCTGAAAAAATCACAAAATTACTAAAAGTAGAACCACCACTCCCGTTTTCTTTATCAGGGCTGGACAGTAAAAAAGAATATTTTGAAGTTCTTGAGAATAACTACGATGACTTCAAAAGATATCTTCTCAGTAAAAAGTTTTAATTTATTAATTATGAAATACATAATCCTTATAATGGATGGTGCGGGAGATAAACCACTTGAGAAGTTAGGTGGCAGAACCCCTCTTCAGGTGGCTAAAAAAGGTAATATTGACTATCTTGCAGAGAAAGGCAGGTGTGGACTTTTCAGAACAATTCCTGAAAACTTTTCTACCTGTTCAGGTGTAGCAAATCTTTCAATACTTGGCTACGACCCGCTGAGATATTTTCAGGGCAGGGGAGTTCTTGAAGCATCCGCAATGGGTATCTATCTTGAAGATACAGATATTGCTTTCAGATGTAATACAATATGTATAACAGATGATGGCAGGATAAAGAATCACTCAGCAGGACATATCTCTTCTGAAGAGGCAGCAATTCTGATAGAGGAAGCAAACAGATATTTTGGTAATCAAGGGGTTATCTTCTATCCTGGTGTGAGTTACAGGCATCTCCTTGTATTGAAAGAGGACTATTCTTCTGAAATAGAGTGTTTTCCACCCCATGACTATGTAGGACATTTTTATAAAGAGTTGCTGCCAAAGCCAAAAAAGGAAGAGGCCTTCAGAACCGTTGAACTTTTGAATAAAATTATAGAAGAATCTCGAAAGTTCCTTGATGTACATCCTGTTAATCTAAAGAGAAAAAGAAAAGGTAAAGATATGGCTAATATGCTCTGGCCCTGGTCTCCTGGTAGAAAGCCGAAGATGAAAACATTTGTTGAAAGGTTTGGTATTAAAGGTGCTGTAATCTCTGCAGTGAACCTTATAAAAGGAATAGGAGTATATTGCGGATTTGATGTCATAAATGTTGAAGGTGCTACAGGACTTTATAACACAAACTATGAAGGTAAAGCAGATGCCTGTGTAAAGGCATTAAAAAAATATGACCTTGTTTATGTTCATGTCGAAGCAGTAGATGAAGCAAGCCATGAAGGGAATTTAGAACTTAAGATAAAGTGCATAGAGGATTTTGACAAACGTCTTGTAGGTAATATACTTACGCATATAGATATGAAAGAGACAACTATTGCCTTGCTTCCTGACCACTATACCCCTATAGATACAGGTGCCCATTCTTCTGAACCAGTTCCTTTTTTTATTTATAGCCCGCTTTTGCCACCTGATAGTATAAAAAAATTTGATGAGGTATCCTGTTCTTCAGGTATCTACGGACTGTGTGAAGGAGAGATGCTTATCAATTACATTCTCGGGAGAAGGAGAGAATGATAAAAAAAGTGTATGTAAAAGTCCCTGCAAGTATAGGGAATATGGGTAGTGGTTTTGATTGTGCTGGTTTGAGTTTAAAATTCTATAATGAGTTTAATGTAGAAAGAACAAAAAAAACAGAGATAGTGTTTTCAAAACCACCCGAAGAAATATCTTCTGAACAGGCTTTTTCCTTATTTTTAAAGGCATTTAGTATTACAATGAAAAACCTCGGTTTAAAAACATTCCCTGTAAAAGTAAGAATGGAAAACAACATACCATTTAAGAGGGGACTTGGAAGCAGTGCCACTGTAATTCTTGCAGGTGTTATATCAGGACTGCTGTTTGCTGGAAGAAAAATTAGTAAGGAAGAGATATTAAGAATATCCTTACCAATTGAAGGACATATTGATAACCTTGCCGCTTCTCTTTATGGCGGATTTGTTATTGGTAGACAAGACACCCTGACTGTTGTTTCTATTATGCCTCCTGAAAATCTCAGGGTGGTTGCCTTTATTCCTGAAAGGGGACTTTCTACAAAGATTGCAAGGGATATTCTTCCTGCGGATGTTTCTCTCTCAGATGCTGTTTATACCCTTTCAAACACAGGTTTCTTATGTGCGGCATTTTTCTTAAAAAAATTGGACTTGCTGAAATTTGGCCTTGAAGATAGATTGCATCAACCATATAGAGCAAAGATTATTCCGCATATGAAGACACTTTTAGTGGATAGAAAACCTGAATTAGCAATTGGAGGTTGTTTGAGTGGCGCTGGACCTTCTGTTGTATTCTTTTGTAAAAGCAGAAATTCAAAAAAGGTTCTTTTAGAGATAAAAACCACAGTAAGAGAAGAAAAATTGAATGGCAATGTGGTTTTACTATATCCTGGTGGTAAGACATCTTGGAAAGTTGTAAAATAAAAGAGTATAATAAAATACTATGTATATTATAATTGTTGGTTGTGGAAAGATAGGGTCTTATCTGGCAAATATCCTACAGGATGAGCATAATGTTGTTGTCATAGATAGAGAAGACAAGGCATTTTCTAAGTTAGGAGACAGTTTCAACGGTCTTTATGTTAGTGGTGATGGACTTGACCCTGATATTTTAAAAGAAGCAGGTATAGAAAAAGCAGATGCCCTTGTTGTTACCACAAGCAATGACAATACCAATATCGTTGTGGCTCAGATTGCAAAGAAAATTTTTAATGTTCAGAAGGTTGTTGCAAGGGTATCTGATGTAGGTAAGTCGGAAATATATAGAAATCTTGGTGTTGACCCGGTCAATAGCACTGCTATATTTTCTTCTTTTTTGAGAGAAAAGATACTTGGAAAGAACTTCACCAGTTATCTCTTTGAGAGTGAAAAACTGAATATCCTGGAAGTTAAAAATACCGGGAGATATACAGGAAAACTTGTTGATGACCTGAATATTCCAGGTGATTTTAAAGTTATTGCCATAATAAGAGGGGAGGAACCGATTATTCCTGATGAAAAGACAGTTATTGAAGATGATGATTTTATACTTGGTGTTGTAAGGTTAACCGTTTTAAGAAGAATAAGGAGGACACTTAAACTTCAATGAATGTTATTATAGTTGGTGGTGGTAATGTCGGATGTAATCTTGCTGAAAGGTTAAGTACAAGTAATTATGTTACACTTATAGAAAAAGACCCTGATACAGGTAAGCGTCTGGCAGGGAAGATGAATATTCTTGTTATACAGGGTGATGGGTGTGATATAAACCTTCTAAAACAGGCAGGTATTACAAAAGCCGATGTAGTTGCTGCTGTTACAGGTAGTGATGTTGATAATCTTGTTGTATGTCAGATTGCAAAGGATATATTTCATGTAAAGAGAACAGTTGCTAAGGTTAATGACCCTAAAAATGAAAAAATTTTCTATCAATTAGGAGTTGATATAGCAATAGGAAGCACAGCAATAATAGCAAAAGTAATAGAGGATGAGGTTAGTTGGGAGGACTTCATAACTCTTTTTACATTCAAGCGCGGGAATCTTTCAATAATAAGGGTTGACCTTCCTGAAACATCACCTGTTATAAACCGTTCTATAAGTGAAATAGAACTTCCTGAAGATTCTGTTCTTGTGGCTATTATAAGAGATGGTGAAATAATGATACCAAGGCCGAATTCTATTTTAAAAGAAAAGGACGAAGTAATAGCAATTACGAAAGTAGAGAATGAATCCATTCTTTTTAAATCTCTGATCGGAGAAGTGAGCGAGAAATGATGGAGAGATTAAAAAAATATATAAGGATTATTGATAGATGGATTATCGGTATTGTGTTAGAGTTGATATATCCGCTTATTACTTTTTCAGCCGCTGCGATTTTATGCTTTTTACTGTATCTCACTGTATTTATTAGAAAATAAAAATTTATTACTTTTAACTTAAAATGATACCTTACTTTTCCAGAGAAGATGTCGGGCTTATTCTGTACTATCTGGGTAAGATTATAAAAGGGATTGGTATCATTATGCTGATTCCTCTTTTTATTGGAGTTATAAACCATGAATGGTCACCATCTATAAACTTTCTTTTTACCTCACTTCTCTCAATTTCTATCGGGTGTCTTCTAATTATAATATTTCAGGAAGATAGAGACCTTAACTGGCGACAGGGTATGAGTGTTGTCGCTTTATGCTGGATTATTGTAATGTTTCTTGGTGCTATTCCATTATATCTTTCAGGTCATTATATAAATTATCTTGATGCATCATTTGAATCAATGAGTGCCATTGCTACCACAGGCCTTACTGTTGTAAACGACCTTGACCATATGTCCTATGCTTATAACTTCTGGAGACATCTTATGTGCTTCATTGGCGGGCAGGGTATTATTCTTGTAGCACTTACACTTTTTGTCAGGGGTGGAAGTGTATTCAAGGTCTATGTGGGAGAGGCAAGGGAAGAGAAGATAATGCCAAATATTATCCAGACAGCAAGATTTATATGGTTGGTTAGTTTAACATATCTTGTTATAGGAACAACTATACTTTTTGGGATAAATCTGTGGAGGAATATGTCACCCGGTAGGGCACTTTTTCATGCTATCTGTCTTTTTATGGCTGGCTGGGATACTGCCGGTTTTGCTGTCCAGAGTCAGAATGTTCTTTACTATCACAGCCCTGCTATAGAACTGTTCACTGCGATGTTCTTTTTATTAGGTGCAGTTAATTTCGGTGTCCACTATACTGTATGGACAGGGAAGCCCCGTGAACTTTTAAGAAATTATGAGTTAAAAATTTACATCGTAAGCATTCTTATAACTTTCTTTCTTGTGTGTACTGGCTTTATTATACATTTTCAATTTCCTGATTTCATATCATTTTTCCGTGAAGGTTTCTATCAACTTATTTCTGCCCATACAGGAGTTGGATATTCAAATATGACATTCCATAATTTTGCCTACTGGCCTCCACTTGCTATCCTCGGTCTTATCATAGCAATGGGATTGGGTGGAAGTTCCACATCAACATCGGGTGGTATTAAAATTTTAAGGATAGGAATTCTTTTAAAAGGTATTAAAAAGGAACTGAAGGTTCTTACATCACCAGGAGCAACTGTGGTTGTTGAAAGGTTCCATCACATAAGGGATATTGAAATAGAAGATACACATATAAAGATGGCAGCAATAATTATAATTTTATATATCACTCTTTATATAACAGGTGGATTGATAGGTGTCTTTTACGGATACCCGTTTCTTCCTTCTCTTTTTGAATCTGTCTCTGCTTCTGCTAATGTTGGGCTTTCTATGGGTATTACATCTCCCTTTATGCCTGCTGGATTAAAAATTACATATATTATTCAGATGTGGATAGGACGTTTAGAATTTATATCTGTATTTGTATTATTTAGGTTTTTGTTGTCTCTTAAGAGCCCTGAATAAAGGATGATGGATATGAAAAAGACAGGGATATTTTTGGGAGTGTTAACAGTCCTTTTTTCAAGCACTGCTATTGCTTCAAAGGATGTAAAACAGTTAGGGAGCACCATTCCTCTTAGAGTTCTTTTTGAAACTCCATCTCTATATGACGGAAAAGAGGTTATTGTTAAAGGCGAAGTTGTTGGAGATATTATGAGAGATGGAAAGAGTTTTTGGATAAATATAGAAGATGAAGGATTTTTTATTGGTATTGTTATTAATGCTTTTCAGAAGGAAAAGATAAAATACACAGGTAGATATAAGATAAAAGGAGATGTTGTTAAAATTTCAGGTGTCTATCATCTTCATTGTCCACTCCATTCAGGTGAACGTGATATCCATGCTGAACAGTTTGAAATAATTGAGAGTGGATATAAAATACCTGAAGTGATAGAGAGTAAAAGAGTTATTGGTAGTATATTATTAGTAATAATTACAATTTTTTTGCTGATTTATTCTAACAGGAAGAGCATCCATAAATATACCGACGGTCAGCAGAAGTAAGTGTAATATTTTCAAGTGTTCCTGGTTTTGAGTATATGGATTTAAAAAGAACCATTTTATTTGAAGAACTTCTACCAAGAAAATAGCCATTTTTTTTATCCGCTTGCTTCAGAACGAAGACATCATCAGTTCTCCCTGTAAATCTCTTATTCCTTTTAATGGCTATCTCTTCCTGAATACCCAGGATAATTCTATGTCTTCTTTCTTTTTCTCCATTAGGGACATCATCTTCCATCAGCGAAGCTGATGTAAGCGGTCTTTGGGAATATTTAAAGACAAAGAGGTCATCAAACTCTATGTTTTTTATTGCTTTTACTGTATCATTAAAGTCGTCTTCTGTTTCTGATGGGAACCCAACTATAATGTCAGATGTAATAGTAATATCTGGTGCGACCTTACGGACCTTATCTATAATTTCTATATATTGAGCAAAAGTATATTTTCTATTCATCAATTTTAATATTCTGTCCGAACCTGACTGAAGAGGAAGATGGAGATATCTGTATAATTTAGGGAGGTCTCTGAATAAAACAATAAGAGCGTTATGAATGTCCTTTGGATGTGATGTGAGAAATCCAAGACGTACAAGTCCTTTTATATTATGTATCTTTTCAAGCAGGTCAGAGAAATTATCTCCTGTATCCTTCCCATACTCATTAACATTCTGTCCAAGGAGAATTATTTCGCCTACACCTTTTTCAACAAGATATTCAACCTCGCTGTAGATTCCCTCGGGTTTTTTACTCATCAATTTTCCACGGGTGAAAGGTACTACACAATAAGAGCAGAAATTCTCACATCCCTTTGTTATTGTTACAAAAGATGAGACATCGCTATCTATAATAAGATTTTCTGAAATAAAAGGATTTTTACTTTCCCCTGTAATGCATATTCTTTCACTATCATAAATTTTTAATACCTCAGGGAGTTTATTGTAATTATCAGGAGTGCATACGACATTAATAAAATCATATTTTTTATAGATATCTTCTTTGTATAAACTGGCAATACACCCTAAAAGGCATAAAATTCCCCCTTTTTTCTTTATGTGTTTATAAGAAGAGAGAAAAGAGAGTGCTCTATCTTCCGCGTGTTTCCGCACACTGCAGGTATTTACAACAATGATATCAGATTTTTCAGGGCATCCAACTATTTCATAGCCGTTTTTAACAAGCAGTGCTTTAATCTTTCTAGAATCATAAAAGTTCATCTGACAGCCGTATGTTTTTATATAAACCTTCTTCATTGGCAATACCTTTTATTTTACAATTGCTCCTTTGAATACACATATAACTGCAGCAAGAATAAACAAAGATGCTATGTAATATTCCTGTTTAAGTCCTTCCTTCATATATATAATAGAGAAAGGGATAAATACAGATAGAGTTATTACTTCCTGAAGAATTTTTAACTGGCCGAGGTTCATTACAGTATAGCCGATACGGTTAGCAGGAACCTGAATAAGATATTCAAAAAAGGCAATTCCCCAACTGGCAAGAGTTGCTACTATCCATGGTTTGCTATTTAGGTTTTTAAGATGTGCATACCACGCAAATGTCATAAAGATATTACTGCATGTAAGCATTAATGCAGTGATGAATATTCTGTGCATACCAACCTCCTTATACCTGTATATTTTACCTTTACCTATATAAAAGTTAAAATATAGATGGAATTTAGAAATGGACATTGTAATTACTCAGTTTAGTTTTCTTATCCTTGTAGTACTACTGGTATCCTTTATTGCCAGATTGCTGAAACAGCCACTTATTATTGGATACATAATTGCAGGTATTATTGCAGGACCAGGTTTTTTAAATATCATCTATGAAACCACTCTTATTAATACATTTTCTGAGTTCGGGATATCTTTTCTGTTGTTTCTTGTCGGTCTTAATCTTTCTCCTCGTGTTATAAAAGAATATGGAAAGATTTCGCTTGTTACAGGGCTCGGACAGATTATTTTTACTTCTATATTCGGGTATATTATATGTATTAAACTGGGATTTTCTGCCATTGTCTCACTGTATATTGCTGTTGCCCTTACATTTTCATCAACGATTATCATAATGAAACTTCTCTCAGATAAAGATGATATAGAAAAACTTTATGGAAAGATTTCTATTGGTTTTCTTCTTGTTCAGGACCTTGTTGCTATTTTGGTTCTTATGGGAATCTCTTCACTGGAACAGAGAATATTGTGGCAGATTCTTTTTACCTTCTCCAGAGGAGTTATTTTAGTTTTAATACTCATCTTATTTACACGGTATATTCTTAACAGGATAACTAACTTTCTTACATCCTCTCAGGAATTTTTATTTCTTTTTGTTATTGTATGGGGTTTAGGACTTTCGTTTCTGTTCAAATATATCGGGTTTTCAATGGAGATAGGTTCATTGACAGCAGGTATTCTTCTTTCCACAACTTCCTACAACTATGCCATTGTATCCAAACTTAAAGTTTTAAGAGATTTTTTTATTATATTCTTTTTTGTTTTTTTGGGAAGCCAATTAACTTTTCAGGAAATCTTAAAATTTTTACCTCAGTCAATAGTTCTTTCTTTTTTTATTCTTATAGGTAATCCCCTTATAGTGATGGTTCTTATGGGGACCTTCAGATATACTAAAAGAACAGGTTTTCTTGCAGGACTTACTGTAGCCCAGATATCAGAGTTTTCTCTTATTCTTATAGCAATGGGGGTTAAGATAGGGCATATTCCTCCTGATATACTTTCTCTCGTTACATTTGTAGGAGTGATTACCATAGGTGCCTCTACTTATTTGATTCTATATGCAGACAGGATATATCCTTTATTGTCAAAATATCTGAACATCTTTGAAAGGAAAACTCTAATAGAAAGAGAAGTATTGACAAAACGTTTTGGCTGTTTTCTCATTGGCTATAACAGAACTGGTTTTGATATCCTGAAAAGTTTACAGAGGTTGTATTCTGATGTTCTTGTTATTGATTTCAATCCTGAAGTTATCAGGATACTGAAGCATAGAAAGATAAACTGTGTATATGGAGATGCTGAAGATGTTGAACTTCTTGAATTGTTGAAGATTAACAGGGCATATATGGTTGTATCAACAGCGCCTGACCTATCTACAAATCTGTTGCTTTTAAAATTTATCAGAGAAAAAAATAAAAAAACAGTAATTATTCTTACTGCAAGACAGATTTCGGATGCCTTAATTCTTTATGAAAATGGTGCTGACTATGTGATACTCCCTCACTTTTTAGGTGGATTATATACAGCGCAACTTATTGAAAAGTTTAAAACCCATAGAGAAAACTATGTGGATGAAAGTGACAGACAGATACAGGAACTTATGGAGCGGATAGTAGAAGGGCAGGAGCATCCTCCTGTTGAGAAAGAAATAAAATAGATTTTTATATCCTGCGGAGAGAAAATACAGAACCTGCAATTATACCGAGCAATGTAAATACATTGAAGTTGAAGGATATACCGCATTTTAATGATAGAACAATAAGGTCAAGATTTTCCACGTTCCAGTAGGGCTTTATAGAAGAGGAGAGGACTTCATAGAAAATCCCCTGTTGTGGGATAAACAAAAGCAGGAGTTCTCCCACCGCAGTCCCTATCAAAGCAGAGAGAAAGATGATAAGTAGAATATAAAATATTTTCATAGTGATAAATAAATTATATATCTTTTATTGTTTCAGGTCAATTTATCTCATATAATAATTAACTGGTAAAACAAAAAGGGAGAGATTATGGATAGAAAAAGATTTCAGAAGCCACCTGTGATAATGAGGCCTTCACCTTTCTGGGCGATAAATGACATAATTACTCCGGAAGAGACAGCACGGCAGATGGAAGATATGTTAAGCGTTGGACTTGGTGGTGTTTTTTTTCATTCCAGGGCAGGACTTATCACTGAGTATATGGGTAATGATTGGTTTGATGCTATGAGGGCAGTACTTGAAGTTTGTAAAAGAAAAGATGGGTATCTATGGCTTTATGATGAGGACAAATGGCCCAGCGGAAATGCTAGCGGTTATGTTGCAGCGATGAAAGAAGAATACAGGGCAGCATATCTCTATGCTGTTTTGTTACAGGATGAGGAGCTTTTAGCTCCATTAAAAGAAGAAGAAAAGGTAAGGTGTGGATATAAAATAGTTAAAAGAGAAGGTCTTATATTGGAAGATTTTGAAGTCATAACGAGTGAGGATGTTGAAAAAGTGTCAGGTGAACGGCTTATCGTTGTAAGGGGCTACTCTCCAAAAACCCCCTGGTGGAGTGGGGAGGCATACTCCAACCTGCTTCATCCAGAAGCAATGCAAGAATTTATAAGATTGACCTATGAAAGATATTATGAAGATTTAGGTGAGGAGTTTGGTAAAAGGATACCAGGGATATTTACAGATGAACCACATATAGTATCACCAGCAAAGTCAGGGATTGCCTGGTATGAGGGTATTCCTGAAAGATATATAGAGTGGACAGGGAGAGATTTCTGGTCAGACCTTCCATATCTTTACTTTGATGGAAAGGAGGCAAGGCATATACGGCTTCTTATCCACAGGACTTTACTGAGAGAGTTTATAGAGGCATACAGTAAACAGTTATATGGATGGTGTGAGAGGCATAATGTTGCCTATACCGGCCATTATCTTTGTGAAGATACATTTTCATCTCAAATAGCGGCAAACTGCGGAGGTGTAATGGCTCACTATAAATATCAGCATATCCCCGGTATTGACCACCTTTGTCGACAGATAGACAAAAATATCCCAATGCTCCTTACTGCTAAACAGGTTTCTTCTGCAGCAAGACAGTTAGGAAGAAAAAATGTCCTTTCTGAAATTTTTGGTGTTAGCAGACATACAAATACATTTCAGGATTTTAAATGGCTCGGGGATTTTGACCTTGTTCATGGTGTGACATTCTTCTGCCCTCATCTTAGTTGGTATTCTGCAAAGGGAAGAAGAAAGAGAGATTACCCTCCTGTATGGAACTATCAACAGACATACTGGAAGGAACTACCTATATTAAATGACTACTTTACCCGTATAGCAGTAGCACTAACTTCAGGAAAGCCAGATGTGAAGATACTTCTTCTTCATTCTATTGAGAGTGCAATCGCTGGCAGAAGGATAGGAGTTATATCTAAAAGAAGTGGAGATGATATCCCTGCCGATGATATAAAAGATGCAGAGTTATTGGATTCTGCGATGAGAAAGGCACTGGAAGCAGTCATTAATACCGGGTATGACTGCGACCTTGGAGATGAAAATTTTATTGAAGAATTTGGAGATGTAAAAGGTAAGAATTTTATCATAGGTAAAATGTCCTATAAAATAGTTGTTATACCGCCCTCTTGTACATGGAGAGAAAAAACAGTTTCTCTTCTTGAAAAATTTATTGAAAATGGTGGTATTGTAATTATTCTTGGTAAACCACCTGAAGAAATAGATGGTATCAAAAATAGGGAAAGGTGGCAGAAGATTTTATTGAGGAGGAATGTATATTCTTTACCCAACTCTGTAGAGGCAATCCAGAATATCATATCTTCTTTACAACCATCCACCTATAAACTCCAGGGGATTTATGGTGAATATTATACAAAGACATATCTCCAGCATAGAATAGATGGAAAAGAGGAGATATTTTTCATCGTTAACTCTGACAGGGAGAATGAGAGGCGGTATATACTTAAAATTGAAAATGTAAAGAAAAGAAGGTTGCTTAAATGGAACCCTGTAAATGGGGAGGTTTACTTTGCTGATACAAAAAAAGAAAAGGGTAGTTTAGTATACCAATTTTCTCTTCCACCTGCTGGTTCTATATTACTTACACTTTCCTCTTTTTCAGGGAATATCAAAAAAGAGGAAAAACTTCCTGACCTGAATAATGCGGATATTGTCCATATCCCTTCTCCTTTTGAATTTGAGAGGAAGGATGATAATGTCCTTGTCCTTGACAGAATAAGTGTTTCATATGATGGTATAAATTTTGAAAAAGAAGCACCTGACTGGCGTGTAAGAAAAAATATAGCAGAACATTTTGGAGTAAAAGATGCACTTGCCTGGCAGCCCTGGGTATCAATAAAAAAAGGAATATTTGAAGGGAAGGGTGGTGAGATTGTTTTAAGATATAAATTTATAAGTGATTTAGAAAGTCCAAATGCCTATCTTGTAATTGAGGATATGCAAAAGGGTAGGGTGTTTATTAATGGCAAAGAGATTTATTTAGATGAGAAAAATCTTGAATGGCACTGGGACAGAAATTTCAAAAAAATAAGGATAACAGAATATGTTAAAAAAGGTGAGAATACAGTGGACTTCAAAGTAAAATATGATTTCCTTACCGAAGTTGAACCTGCTTATATCGTGGGTGACTTTGGTGTTGAACTTATAAATCCCTATGAAGGGAAGATAATAAATGAGAAAAAAACTCTCAGAGGTGGTTCAATAATCAACCAGGGCTATCCTTTTTACAGCGGCAGGATGTTTTATAAATCAACTTTTAATCTTACAGGTAAAAGGAAAAAGGTATTTGTCAGGATAGTCAAGCCATCAGGGATACTTTTCAAAATAAAGGTTAATGGGGAAGATGCAGGAAATATTCTATGGTCTCCATACATACTTGAAATAACACCATTTGTGAAAAGAGGAAAGAATAGTATATCAGCAGAACTGATCTCTTCTCTTCAAAACTCCTGGGGCCCACTTCATGAAAATGATGGAGATGATAATATGTGGTGCGGTCCCAATGCTTTTGAAGATGAAAACTCTATCCGTGAAGAGTTATCTCTTTTTAACTATGGTATAGAAGGGATAGAGATAATGTTTTTTTAATTATTTTGGACCAAACAGGTACCTTTTAAGATTGTTTTCAGATATCATATCCATCTCAACAAACTGGATACCATATATAAAAAGATTGCGATAGCGGCCGGTGTTTTTTATAATAAATGATGCTATGAAATCAAGTTTTGAATGGTGATATGGAAAACTTGTTTCTATATCATAACTAATCTCTCTTTCCAGTTGTTCTGATGTTTCTATTTTCGCACCTTTCATACTTATATTTAAAATAGTACTCTTCACAATATGTTTTTTCTTAAATATCCCTGATTTGTAGGATACAGTAGCAGGCAGTGCAGGGGTTTCAGCCCTTACATCTTTTCTTCTCTCAATCTCTATATTTGTCTCTACTGTTATCATTGCCCTTGAAGGTGGTTGAAAGAATGTTTTTCCTGCTACAAAATATCTATTCCCTTTATATTCAAAAAACACCTCTCCTCTCTTTCCCATATCTGCAGTTATTAGAGGCGAACCGGGCTTGAATTCAAAAACCACCTTCTTTACTGACGGGTCTATTTCGACAATCTTCCCTTCTATGATGGAGTTATCTATGTAGAGAAAGACATTTTTTACTTCCTCTAACTTTATCTCCACAGAAAAATTATACCCTTTGTAAAGAAAAAAAGCAAGAGGATAAAAATGGATTACAAAGGAATTTAATGATAGAATAATAAGTTATATTCAACAGGAATAGAGAAATGGAGATTAGGATAAGGCAGGGATATGTTGTTGATGGCTATGTACTTGAAGAAATGGTGGGTTCTGGCGGTTTTTCAACTGTTTACAGGGCAAGAAGTATAGACCCTGTACCTAAGTATCATACGCTGATAGCAGTTAAGGTATTACATCCCAGGCGGCTGGATAGGTGGCAGATAAGAAGATTTGTAAGAGAAGTAAAGATGGCTACAGTGCTTGAACATCCGAATATAGTAAAGGTATTTGGAGTAAGGCACCAGGACGGTAACTACTTTAGTTTTATGGAGTTTCTTGAGGCAGACCTCTTAAAAGCCATCAGAACAAAACCAGGGCTCTTCAATCAAGAAAATATAGTAGAGATAATAAAGAAAGCAGGACAGGGACTGGAATACATACATAGACATGGCATTATCCATAAAGATGTAAACCCATCAAATATTCTTATCTCATATTCACTGGATAAAATTAAAATAACCGACTTTGGACTGGCGACAAAAAAGGTGTTTTTTCTCCATCGCCTGCAGATGGAGAGCGGTCCTGGTGGTGGAACAGAAGGTTATGTTGCTCCTGAAAGGATGAAGGGCTTATCAGCAGATATAAGGTCAGATATCTATTCCTTTGGTAAAACAATACAGAAGATATATTCTGAACTCGGTTTTCAGATACCGGAAAATGTAAAATATATTATTGATATAGCCACAAAACCTAACAGTGTAGAACGATTTGTTGATATGAGGGAACTGCTTTACTTTCTGGACAGATAAAAAGATATGAAGGTTTTATACTCTGAAGAATTTCTTAAATACTATGAGACGGGACATCCTGAATCCCCTGAAAGGGTGAAGTCAATAAAAGAATTCCTGGAGAAAAAAAGGATAGGCGATTTTATAAATCCGGTTTCCTGTAGTGAAGAGGATTTATTACTGGCTCATACAGAAGAACTTATAAAAAGAGTAAAAGAAAGCAATTTTTATGACACTGATACCCCCAATATCCAGAATATCTATTACTACGCTGCATTATCCTGTGGTTCTGCTATCAGTGCTGCCTATATTGCTCTTAATGGTGAGATTGCTTTTTCCCTTGCTAGACCTCCTGGACACCATGCAGGCAGGAATACATTAGGGGGCTTTTGCTATTTTAATAATATGGCAGTTGCGGTAAAAAAAATCCTGAAAGAGCACAAAGTAAAAATCGCTGTCCTGGATATAGATGGTCATCATGGCAATGGAACAGAAGAGATTTTAAAAGAAAATGAAGGGGTAATATATGTTTCACTCCATCAGTATCCTGCCTTTCCCGGGACAGGAACAACTTCTTTTAATAATTGTTATAACTTTCCGATATTCCCGGGTAGCACACCAGAAAATTACATTCAGAAGTTTAAAAAAGCAATAGATATTATTATGGATTTTTCTCCTAACCTTATGGGAATATCACTCGGTTTTGATGCTCATTACTCAGACCCTCTCCTGGACCTTCCACTGGATGATGCCCATTACTATCGGATGGCAAAACAGATATCTACGATAACAAAAAACATTTTTATTATACTTGAAGGGGGTTATAATATAAAAACAATAGGTAATACCTGCTATTGTTTTATTAATGGACTTGTTTCCAGAAAGGATGGAGAATGATATTAAAAAAGATAATGGAAAATAATAAAGTTGTGTTGACAGATGGGAGTATGGGAACTTATCTGGAAGTTCTTGGATACAGAGGCAAGACACCCGAACTTGCTGTTATAGAAAAGCCCGATATGATAATGAGAGTTCATAGGGAATATATTGAAGCAGGAGCCAGTGTTATACTTACAGATACCTTCGGTACCAATGAAATGCGGCTTGCCAGAAAAGGGATAGATGAAAAAATGATGGATATAAACTTGAAAGCAGTGGAAATTGCTATTAATGCGAAAGAAGAAAAAGATGTTTCTGTTGCAGGAGATATAGGACCAAGTGGAGAACTTCTTGAACCCTATGGAAATTTGACACGCAAAGAGGCAGGAGAAATTTTTCTGAAGCAAGCAGAGATACTGGTTAAAGCAGGAGTTGATTTTATTCTTCTGGAGACATTTCAGGATGTTGAAGAACTGAAGGTCGCCTTCTATTCTATCAAGGAGAAACTGAATTGTTTTGTTCTCCCTTCTATAACTTTGACATCCGGCGATAATCCTAAAACACTTATGGGACAGGGACTGGAAGATGTAATAAAATTTGTTGATAGAGAAAAGATTAGTGTACTTGGAGTGAATTGTGGAATTTCAAGTGCCGAGATGGTAAAAGTAGTTAAGAAATTAAAAAGGATGGCAGAAATTCCTTTATGGATAAAACCTAATGCAGGACAGCCACATCTTGTAGATGGTAAGGTAGTTTATCCTGAAAGGGCTGAAGAGTTCGTTAGAAATTGTTTAGAGATGATGAGTTATGGAATAAAGTTTATAGGTGGATGTTGTGGCACTACTCCGCAGTATATAAAACTTCTAAAGGCAAGAATAGATGAAAATAGTTGAGGTTGCTTTTGATATTCCTGTTGATAGAAAATTTGACTACCTTCCTGGTAAATTCTTACAGAGGATATATAAGGGTGTAAGGGTGCGTGTTCCTTTTGGAAGGCAGAAAAAGGTCGGTATAGTTGTTTCTATAAAGGATATAGAACATGCTAACAGGAGTGATTACAAAAGTATCCTTGCTGTTTATGACACGACTCCTCTATTAAATGATGAACTATTTGAATTAGCAGGATTTATTTCAGAAAGATATTTCTCTTCTCTTGGGCAGGCGCTTTTTGCTATGATAGGTGGACTACCATTGAAATATTCATACCCTCCTGAATATTCTTCAGAAGATGGAGCGCATTCTATATTTCAAAACTATAGTAAAAAATATCTGGTTTTTCTTAAAGATGAAAAAAGAAAAAAAATATACATTAGAATTATTCAGTCAGTTAAAGATGGTTCAATACTCTTGCTTTTTCCTGAGGTCTCTATTGCTGAAGAATATTACGAGCAAATCTCCGATATATTTAGAGACAGAGTTGTTTTATTCCATTCTGAATTACCGAAGAATGAAAAAATAAGGATATGGCTCAAAATGATACATAGAAAAGGGCTTATCATTATTGGGACAAGGATTGCTGGTTTCTCTCCTGCGCAAGATATAAAGACCATAATTATTGATAGGGGAAACGACTCTGCCTATTCTGAACAGCAGACACCTAAATACAATACCTGTGAAGTAGCAGAATTTAGGTGTAGGTTGCTTAAAATACCGCTTTTCATCGGAGAAGCAGCCATTTCTATAAAAGAATATCTTGATATCCAAAAAGGAAATGTTTCTATTGAATTATTTAACGGAGAAGGACAGCCATCTGTTCATACCATATTTATGAGTAGAAAAACAGTTGACAAAGAGTTGTCATTTTTTGTAACAGATACTATTTCTATGTTGGAAGAAACACTCCTGAGAAAAGGGAAGGTCGCTATTTTTCATAACAGAAAGGGCAGTTCAAAGATACTGAGGTGTGAGAAGTGTGAATATAAATTTCCCTGTAATATATGTAATTATCCCATGACACTTTCAGATGATGGTAAGAGTTTACTTTGCAGGTTCTGTAAAACTATCATCCCTTTTGATAAGATATGTCCTTCCTGTGGAAGTAAGAAAGTAGGAGAAAGGGTTTACGGTATTGAAAAGATATTCAGGAGATTAAAAGAATATTATCCTGATTTCAGGATTGTAAAATTTATCGGTGGAATGGAGATTACAGATGACTTTGATATTATTATTGGCACATCGGCAGTTAAGAAAATACTTGGAACTTATAAATTTTCTCTTGTGATTATAATAAACGGTGAGAGTTTTCTTAATATCCCTGACTATAACAGCGAAGAAATATTTTTTGTTATGCTTAATGAAATGAAAAGTATTATAGATAATCCTGAATGTAAAATCCTTATACAGACAAGAAGCCCGAATCTTGAAGTTTACAAGGCACTGGTTGAAAATAACTCTGATATATTTTACAGCAGAGAACTATCAATAAGGAAGCAATTGTGTTATCCTCCTTTTTCCGACATTATAAAAATAGAAATAAAAGGTACTAAAAAAGATGTTTTTGAAGACAAGAAAAGGTTGATAGAGGACTATATAAAAGAAAAAGGATATGATTTGTTTTATTCAGGTCCTTCATTTCCGCCTGTAAAGAGAGGCAAGGGCGTGTGGAAGTATCTGTTGAGATTTAAGGATGAATTTGACAGGCAGGATATTAAAAAGTTGGCTTATGAAGTAGACGCAACAGTAGAAGTCAATCCTGACCGGATTTAATAATATAGATAAGTTTCTTCTGGTGTATTTACATTATGACCAGAAAAATGATAAAATTTAATTAAGGGGCGGTTAGCTCAGCTGGATAGAGTGCTACGTTGACATCGTAGAGGTCGCAGGTTCAAGTCCTGCACCGCCCACGATATGCTTCTTTGTAAAGGAATTAAGCCAAGACCTCCAAAGGATGCTTCTCTTTTCCCCTCGCCCCGCATAGCGGGGAGAGATGATGGGTGAGGGGTAGAGAGTAAAGCACTGATTTCTCCCTTTCAGATGGGAGGTATAAGTGGGGATGGAAAAATTTAATTAAATGAAAGCACTTTTTGAAGCCCCTGAAGGAAAAGATATCCAGAAAAACCAGCCACTTGCAGCAAGGATGCGTCCACAGACCCTTTCGGAATTTGTCGGACAGCAACATATACTTGGACAGAATAAAACACTGAGGCGGATGATTGAACAGGATAAAATCCTTTCTCTTATATTTTATGGTCCTCCCGGATGTGGGAAGACCGCACTTGCTAATGTAATAGCCCGACATACAAAAAATTATTTCCACCACCTTAACGCAGTTACCTCTACAGTTGCAGATGTAAGAGAGGTTATATCTATTGCTGAACAAAGATTAAAAGAGACAGGAAAGAAAACCATTCTATTTCTTGATGAGATAGCACACTTTAATAAACTTCAGCAGGATGCCCTGATGAAGGATGTTGAAGAAGGGACTATTATCCTAATAGGTGCTACCACACACAATCCTTATTACTATATAAACACACCACTTCTGTCAAGAAGTATGATATTCCAGTTCAATATACTGTCAGATGAGGATATAAAAACAATTTTGAAAAGGGCATTGTCAGATAAAGAAAGAGGACTGGGAAATTTTAATTTAGATATATCAGATGAGGTACTTGGTTATATTGTTAAGGTCAGTGAAGGGGATGGTAGAAGAGCGCTTAATATCCTTGAATCAGCGGTTATGTCTACTGGGTCTGATGTCAAAGAAGGGAGGGTACAGATAGGGATTGATATTGTAAGAGATATAGCACAGAACAAACTTATTACCTATGATAAGGATGAGGACCAGCACTATGATACAATATCCGCCTTTATAAAGAGTATGCGTGGTTCTGACCCTGATGCTACACTTTACTGGCTTGCAAAGATGATAGTAGGTGGTGAAGACCCACGATTTATTGCACGAAGGATGATTATATTTGCTTCAGAGGACATTGGGAACGCTGACCCGCAGGCACTTTCAATAGCAACAAGTTGTTTTTATGCAGTGGATGTGGTCGGTATGCCAGAAGCAAGAATTATACTTTCTCAGACCGCTATATACCTTGCCACTGCTCCAAAAAGCAATTCGTCATATAAGGCGATTGAAGGGGCGATTGAAGAGATTAAAAAAGAAAAAACAGAAGATGTCCCTGAACATCTAACAAAGAAAGGTCAGAAAAAGTATCTTTATCCACATGACTATCCCGGTCATTATGTCCCTCAGAGATATTTCTCACTGGATAAAAAATTTTACTTCCCATCAGATGCTGGCTATGAAAAGCGGATACAGTTTTTCATCAACCATATAGAGCGTCTAAAAAATGCATATGAAAAACGAAATCAGAAAGGAAATACTGGAGAAAAGAAAAAATCTGGATGAAGGTTTCTGGATAGAGAAGAGTATAGACATACAGAAAAGGTTAATAAAAGAAGGTTTTTATCAAAGTGCGACGACTATACTTATCTATTACCACTTTGACAGGGAAGTAATGACAGATATCGTTTTGTCCGATGCCCTTAACAAAGGAAAAGTGGTATGTATTCCATTTAATGACTGGAAGACAGAAACACTTATCCCTACGCGGATATATTCAGAAAAGGATATTGATATAACAAAAAAGATACCCCAGCCATTTGAAAAAAAGCCATTCCTCCCTGAGAAGATACAACTTGCTATTATCCCTGGTGTTGTTTTTGATATATACGGCAACAGGATAGGGATGGGTAAAGGATTTTTTGATAAGTTTCTTAAGACATCAGGTAATATCTTAAAGGTTTCTCTTGCTTTTGATTTTCAGGTTATGGAAGAAAGATTGCCCGTAGATAAATGGGACCAGAAGGTAGATATTATAATAACTGAAACACGGATTATAAAACCAGGAGAATGATATGGCAAAGAAGGTTATAAAAAGAGGACTTACAAAACTTATAAGGACCAAACCAGTTATTCTTATAGTTACACTTCATCCTGATGGAACTGTCAATGCAGGGACATTTGGTGCATATATAAATCTTTCTTCTGATGAGATAGGAATTGCCATAGGTAAACCAAGCCATACCTATAAAAATATTAAAAGGACAGGAGAATTCACTGTAAATGTCCTTACAAAAAAAATTGTACGTGCTTCTGAAATTTGTGCTCAAGAGATACCTCCTTCTGAAAGTGAACTTGACCACGCATCTCTTACAGTGGAAACGTCAAGAAAGGTAAAACCACCAATAATAAAGGAGTGTGTTGCTAATCTTGAATGTATACCTGTTGCTTCATTAATTTTTCTATATGAAACGGGTATCGTTGCCTCATTAATTTTTCTATACAAAAGTTTCTTCTTTTTCCAATTTCTTTCTTTCATATAACCCCTTCTTTCTCTC
>JAMWCZ010000021.1 GCA_023819225.1 Candidatus Omnitrophota bacterium | reverse complement strand
CTTTGTCTCTTTGCTTTCTTCTGGTTTAGATTTATCAGTGCCTTTCTGACAGAATCCATAGTTAACAAACAAAACAAAGATAAAGAAGATAAAGCCACCAAGACCCACTACAATTCTTTTGGTATTCATATATCCCCCCTTTTTTATATTTTATATTTATATTCTATCAAAGTTATGTTAAAGGTGTCAAATTCTTCCCCTCACCCTAACCCTCTCCCCCTACGCGGGGAGAGGGGAAAAATGGGAAGCCCCTCACCCTTCTTGCCCTTACGGGCTTCGGTCAACGGGGGACAGTTCACCGTCTCACTGCCCTTGCCAAACAATGCTCCTTACTCGTCGCATTGGCAATACCATCTCGCCCTCTGTGCTATGCGGTGCTCCTTACCCCTCTACCCAGCACCCCTCTCCCCCCTACGCGGGGAGAGGGGAAGCCCCTCACCCATACCCTCTCCCCGCTATGCGGGGCGAGGGGAACCCCTCACCCATACCCTCTCCCCGCTATGCGGGGCGAGGGGAAAACCCCTCACCCATACCCTCTCCCCACAGGGGAGAGGGGAAAAGTAAAAATACAGAGGAGAGGGGAAAAGTAAAAATATAGAGGAGAGGGAATTTGTAGCACAAATTTTATAAAGAAAGGAAGTTCTCTACTGCATCTTTCAGCCACCTTGCAGGATATATCTGGATAGAGTTCTCTTTTATATCCTTTACATTTCCCTCAGGAACTATTGCCTTATTGTATCCTAAACGGAATGCCTCTTTCACCCTCTGGTTTATCTGACTTACAGGTCTTATCTCTCCTGTTAAGGCAAGTTCTCCTATAACCACACACTGTTCCATAGGGGGTTTATCCTTCAGAGAGGATATACAGGATAGTGCAACAGCAATGTCAGAGGCAGGTTCAGTGACCCTTAACCCTCCACCTGTATTGAAATACACATCATAAGCACCAAGGTTAAATTTTAATTTCTTTTCAATAACAGCGGTAATCATAGAAATTCTGTTATAATCAAGCCCTGTAACAGACCTTTTGGGAACTCCATAATATGTAGGGGTTACCAGACACTGTATCTCAACAAGTATTGTGCGGGAACCTTCCTGTGATGGAAATATAACAGCACCAGGAAAGGTATTTTTAGAATCAGGGAGAAAAAGGGCAGATGCATCTGGAATCTCTATAAGACCATTTTCTTCCATAGAAAACACACCTATCTCCATAGTGGAACCGAACCTGTTTTTTGTTGCCCTTAAGACCCTTAAGTTTGACTTTATCTCCCCTTCAAAACTTAACACAACATCAACTATATGTTCAAGGACCTTTGGTCCTGCTATTATACCTTCCTTTGTAATATGTCCCACAAGGAAGATAGAGCAGTTCCTTTCTTTTGCAAGCGTGAGGAAAAATCCAGCATTCTCCCTTACCTGACTTACAGAACCAGGGATTGCAGGGAGTTCCGGGTCATATACGGTCTGGATGGAGTCAACTATCACAAGGGCCGGGCTTAAAATCTCTATACTATGTTTTATGGATGGCATCTCTGTTGTGGAAAGGATATAAAGATTTTCTGATAGTGTCCCTAAACGTTCTGCCCTCATCTTTACCTGGTTTTTTGATTCTTCTGCACTGATATAAAGAACCTTCTTCCCTTCCAGTGCTGTCCTACCTGCAAGGCATAAAAGGAGTGTGGACTTACCAACACCTGGTTCTCCTGCTAAAAGTATTAAACTGCCTGTTACAATACCTCCACCCGTTACCCTGTCAAACTCCTGTATCCCCGTTGGGGTTCTTAAAGTCATCTCTGCCTTTATATCTGTGATTTTTTCGGGTGGAGAGGTTGTAGACAGATGTCCTGCTTTTTTCCTGGGCCGGACTTCTTCAATAAAAGTATTCCATCCACCGCATTCAGGGCACCTACCAAGCCATCTCACTGACTGGTATCCACACTCAGAACAAGAAAAAATATTTTTTACCTCTTTCTTCATTCATCACTTCCTTCTTATGAAAAGTTTCCAGGGATGTTCTTTTATATCCTTTACAAAATCATTCAAATTATTATATAGTTCTTCATCTCTTAATAATTTCCCTGCTGTCCCTTTTCCCTTCTCAACATCTGAAATAATTTTGTTAAGATTAATTGTTGCCTCACTTATTCTTTCAGATGCTTCTATAAATCTTCCTGTTGCATTATGTAAAAGTTGTAGTTGGTATTTTAATTGGTAAACAATCTCTTCTTCCTTCATCAGTTTTGCAAGTACCCCTTGGTTCTGAATTTTCCATAAGAATTCATCCATATCAGTTGCCATCTTCTCAAATGATGTTGCGGCTTTCTTTATATCTTCAAACGATTCTGCTGCTTTTTCCCCTCTTTCTGCAAACTTTTTAAATTCATCCATTGTTTCCCTGCTGGAAATCATAAACTCATTTGCATTATCTACTACTTGTCCTATTTTGGTGGCATTGTCAGAGACAATTTTGTTTATCTTCTCAGTGGTATCTGTGAGATTTGCTGTAAGGGTTTCCATTTTTTTCACCATAGATGATGCCTCTGCAAATACTGACTTTACATTTTCCCTAAACGCTTTATCTCCTGTTATTGTATCTATATCTGTAAGAATCCTGTTGAGCCCTATAATCATATTTTGTCCTGCTTCCACAAGTTTTTCCATAGAAAGAGGATTTTCTCCTTCTACTATCTCTCCTGGCTCTATATATTTCTTCTCTGGGGAAGGGGTTATTTCAATATACTTTTCTCCGATAAGGCCAAGTGTCTGGATGGTAATTCTGCTGCCTGTACTGATTTTTATATCAGGCCTGATTTTCACCCTTGCCAGTACCTTTGGTTGTGCTTCATAAAGTATCTCTATCTTTTTTACTTCACCTGCCCTTACTCCGCTTACCCTGACAGGAGAGCCGCTTTCAAGTCCTCCCACATAGTCAAATATTACCCCTATCTCATAGCCCCTGTATTTACCTGTTGTTGCCTGTGTTACAATAAAAACCGCTGCTAAAAGGATAGTGATGATGACAAATATTCCTACCCTCACTTCAAGAGAGAGTTTATCCCTTTTCATTGGTTCCCTCCATAACCAAAAAACTTCTTATAAGATGGCTCTTACTTTTTTCCCTTAATTCTTGAAATGTGCCTATCTCCTCTATGGTTCCATTGTCAATCAGTGCAATTCTGTCGGATATCATAGATGCAAGTTTTATATCATGTGTAACTGTTATATCTGTGGTCTTAAACTTCTTGTGCATATCCATTATTAATCTCGTTATGCTTTCAGCCATAATGGGGTCAAGCCCTGTTGTTGGCTCATCATAAAAAATAATCTCTGGCTTTGAGATAAGTGCCCTTGCAATGGAGACCCTCTTTTTCATTCCGCCACTCAGTTGCTCTGGTAGAAAATTTTCAAAGCCCTCCATCCCAACATCTTTCAGTATCTCTATCGCTAATGACCTTATCTTTTCATCTGGGATTTCGCTATGATTGAGATAATAAAAACCGACATTTTCCCATACAGTAAGGGAATCAAAAAGGGCAGAACTCTGAAAGACCATACCCACCCTGCTTCTCAATTCCATTATTTTATTTTTTGGTGCCCCGTTTATCCTCTCCCCAAAGAGGTATATCTCTCCTTCTTTTATCGGTATTAGTCCAAGAATTGTCTTTAAAAGTACTGTCTTTCCACATCCGGAACTTCCGACTATCACAAGGGATTCACCCTGTTTTACATCAAGGTTAAGCCTTTTCAAGACATCTGTATCTCCAAACCTTACACTTACATTTCTCAAACTTATTATAATGTTTTCCATCTTATATATTGTAAACTGTAGGACATTCCTGTCAATTTTTTATTTGAAAATAGATAATCAAAAAGGTAAAATGTTCAGGATGAGGGGTTGATTTTGAGAACTTAAAAATTAAAAAGGGGGATGATGTACACATCTTACGATAGAATAAAAGCTGCACTTGAACACAGAACACTTGACCGTATCCCTATGACAGAAAGTTTCTGGCCTGATACTATAAAACAGTGGAAGAAAGAGGGGCTTCCCGAGGATATGGATGTATATGAATTCCTTGGACTTGATTTCATATATGGTATACACCCTTTTAATGATGGACTTTCTGATGCATTCCCTTATACTGTCTATGAAGAAACAGAAGAATATAAGGTAGACAGGAACCCTTACGGAGTAAAGGTAAAATACTGGAAGAACCGTTATACAACGCATGTGGAACTTGACCATGCTGTTAAAGACAGGAATGACTGGGAAAAGATAAAGTGGGCATTATATCCTTCGGAAGAGCGTATCTCAAAAAATATCGTTGAGATTTCAAAAAAAGTAAGAGAGAAGGGGTACTTTATAACATTAAATTGTTCTGAACCATACTGGTTTTCTTTTGTACTACTCGGGATGGAAAACTTATGTGTGCAGTTGAAGATAGACCCTGAGTTTATAGAAGACATATGTCAGAGGTATATTGAATTTATGAAAAAAATGCTCATGATGGTTATTAATAAAGGCGTGGAGTGGGATGGGATATGGTTTTTTTCAGATATGGCATATAAAAACGGGCCGATGTTTTCTCCTTCTGACTACAGAAGGTTTTTCCTGCCCTGCCACAGGGAGATAAGCCAGTTCTGTAAAAGAGAAGGAAAGTTTTTACTGCTACATTCCGATGGGAATATGAGAGAACTCATACCGTCTATTATTGATGCGGGATTTGATGCTATACAGCCACTTGAAGCGAGGGCGGGCAATGATGTCCGTGTTTATAAAAAGCAGTTTGGAAAGCAGATATGCCTTTTTGGAAATATATCAGCGGATATAATTGCAACAGGTAATCACAAAGCGATTGAAGAAGAGGTAAAAACAAAGGTCCTTACGGCAAAACAGGGTGGTGGCTATATATACCACAGCGACCATACCATTCCTTACACCGTATCATTGGAAAGTTACATATTCGCTGTGGAATGTGCGAAAAAGTACGGAACTTATTAAAAAGTGGTATATGGTATATCATTGGAACAATAACTGACAGGGATTGTCTTTATTTTTTC
Source organism: Candidatus Omnitrophota bacterium (assembly GCA_023819225.1). Classification (GTDB taxonomy): domain Bacteria; phylum Ratteibacteria; class UBA8468; order B48-G9; family JAFGKM01; genus JAAYXZ01. The sequence goes on along the minus strand of JAMWCZ010000021.1, from coordinate 17,807 downwards.
CTGAAGGTCTCTTGTGAAGTGTTTAAGACCGGTCTCCTCACTTATCTCATGTCCCACCTCTACAATTCCTATATTCATATCTTTCAGCGCCCTCATTGTATATTCATCAACCTCTCCTGCGATTACTGTATCAACATTGTATCTGAGGATTTCATCTATAAAGACCGCATTTATACTTAATCCTAATCCACCCCACAATCCACCAATCCTTTTTACCTTCCATCCAGGACTCCCTGTTATACGCACCTTTTCAAGGTTAAGGTGCCTCTTAACATTACTGGCAAACTTTTGAAGAGTTATTTCTTTTATCTCATAGACCCTATGGGGCCCTCTCTTAACAACCGGCTTGCCGAGAGAAAGAACTATTGCAAAGTCATCAAGCACACAGTATCTATCAGCAAGATAGTGTATCCTTATTACAGAAATCTTATGTTTCTTAAGCAGAGAAATCCTTTCACTTGATACAATACCTTTCCTTTTTGCTGAAAAGACATAATCAGGAGGGAAAAAAATGTCTTCATGGCTGATAATAAGGTTATTCCTCTTTTTAACAGAAAATTCAATAACCTTTTTTGTAACCATCCAGCAGACGGTTATCCCTTTTATAATTTGTTTTTCATCTCCGTATAAAAGACCCTCTTCTTGGTGAAACTTCCCCAGCCACCCATTAAGTAATCCAATAAACTCTTTTATTTTCATATGAAATAGAAAAAGCCAGTCAGTATAAGGTTATAGAGTATTATCAGAAAAAATGAGACAACCACAGAGGTGGTGGCTGCCCTGCCTACACCTGATGCTCCCCCGCTTGCCCTTAACCCTTCATAAGAGGATACAACTATTACCACAATAGAAAAGACGACGGACTTCACAAGACCCACAAGAAGGTCTCTTACTCCAATAAACCTGAATGTCTGGTATAGAAACATCCCTGATGGGATATTCACAAGAAAGACCCCTATGATGAAGGCACCTAAAATTGCAAGGAAAAAACTCATTAGAAAAAGGGAAGGGAGAGATATAAGACCTGCGAGAAGTCGCGGACTTACAAGATAGGAAACAGGGTCAACCGCCATTATCTCCATTGCATCTATCTGTTCTGTTATCTTCATCGTCCCTATCTCAGCCGCTATTGAACCACCAATTCTTCCTGCCATAATGATTGCTACAAAGACAGGTCCCAGTTCCCTTATCATTGATATGGAAACAATACCACCGGAGTAAATCTCTGCCCCGAACTTTTTAAGTGTATAAGCGGTTTCCATTACCAGTACCATGCCTGTGAAGACAGAAATAATTGCTATAAGGGGAAAAGAGTTAATCCCTATACTGTTTATGTTTTTGAATATATTTTCACTCTTTTTTGCAGAAAATATCTTCCTGAATGCATCAGCAGCAAGTATTGTAATAGACCCAAAATAGGCGATATAACCTAAAATAACACGACCTATTTTTCTTATCAGTGTAAGCATATTACTCTCTCGGACTGTAGTTTTCAAACCTGGTAAATTCATCCCTGAAGGTAAGAAGGACCCTGTCCACAGGACCATTTCTCTGTTTTGCTATTATTACCTCAGTAACATTTGATAGTTTTCTATCTTCTTCATCTCTGTCTCTATGAAGAAGGATAACAAGGTCTGCATCCTGTTCAAGGGAGCCACTTTCTCTCAGGTCAGAAAGTTCTGGCTTTTTATTCCCTCTCTGCTCAGGAGACCTGTTTAACTGAGATAGTGCAACCACCGGCACATTCAATTCTTTTGCAAGCGCCTTCAGGGATGCAGATATCTCGCTTATCTCCTGCTGCCTGTTTTCTGCTCTTCTTGTCCCTCTCATAAGCTGGAGGTAGTCCACTATGATTAACTGAATATTCTCCCTTGCCTTCATACGTCTGGCGCGTGCCCGCAATTCAAAGGTATTTAGAGAGGGAGTATCATCTATAAATATGGGGGTTTGTTCCAGCCGTGCTCCTGCCTGAAGTAATCTTCCCATATCTTCATCAGAGAGCATTCCCTGCCTCAATCTTTGTTGGTCAATCTTTGCCTCACAGCATAGCATCCTCTGAACAATCTGTTCGTTACTCATCTCTAAACTGAATATAAGTATTGGGAACCTTGTTGTTCCCGCGTTGAGATTGAGGGCTATATTACAAGCAAATGCGGTCTTGCCTATGGATGGTCTTGATGCAATGATAATAAACTCAGAAGGGTGCAAGCCAGTTGTTAACTTATCAAGGTCTGTGAAGCCAGTAGGAACTCCTGTAACAAATCCCTGCCTTCCATGTATCTTTTCTATCAGTTCAATGTTTTCCTTGACCAGTTCTTTAAGAGGGAAGATGGTCCTTTTTGTTTTTTTCTCACCGATGTCAAATATCGTTGATTCTACCTTATCAAGAAAGGAATCTACTTCTTCTGGCTCAGAAAATGCCTCAGATATAATTGAACTTGCGTTTTCAATAATTGTCCTAAGAAGATATTTATCCCGTATTATCTTTATATACTCGTCAATGTTAGCTGCTGTAGGGACAAGTTCAACAACCTCACTGAGATATTCAACACCACCGACATCATCAATAACTCCCTGTTGTGTCAACTGGTTTGTTACAGTGATAAGGTCACATTTTTCATTTTTTTCAAAAAGTGTACGGATTGCGGAAAATATCTTTCGGTGGGCTTCACTATAAAAAAACTCTTCCTTAAGTACCTCAAATGCCTCCATTCTTGCCGCCTCACTGAGCAACATACAACCAAGCGCTGCCTTTTCTGACTCAATGCTTTGAGGAGGCAGTTTACCGTTCAGAATGGTCTGTTGAGCATTCTTCTTAGGCATATTAACTTTCTCTTACAACCCGTATCTTTACTTCTGCTGTTATATTCTCTCCTGTCCTGACTGACACCTTGTATACCCCTAATTTTTTGATGGGTTGTTCAAGTAATATCTGGTGTTTATCAATCTCAAGGTTCTTCTGTTGAAGAATTGCCTCTGCTATATCTTCAGGAGTGATGGCTCCAAAAAGTTTCTCATCCTGTCCTGCCTTTGCAGATATTGTTATTGAGTCCTCTTGAAGTATATTTTTTACTTCTTTTGCCCTTGACAGTTCTTTCTTCTTCCTTATAGTAGCCAGTTGTTCCTGGTTTTCTAAGTATCTCACATTTTCAGGGGTTGCCTCTATGGCAATACCTTTTGGTATAAGATAATTTCTTGCATATCCGGGCTTTACTTCTTTTGTCTCGCCCTTCTTTCCTATCCCCTGTAAGTCCTTTATCAATATGACTTTCATATAGAAATTAGACCTTTACAAAAGGAAGAAGCCCGACATAACGAGCCCTTTTTATTGCCCTTGCAAGAGTCCTCTGGTGCTTGGAGCATACCCCTGTAATTTTGGGAGGTAATATCTTCCCTCTCGGGCTGGTATATCTTTTAATCATACCGGTATCTTTATAATCAATCTCGGTAATCCCCATCTTACAGAACTGACACACTTTAGCCTTCCTCTTCACCGCCATCTCTTTTTTCCTCCTTTTCAATACCTTCTGTTCTTTTTTCTTCTATTCCAGTAGGTGGTCTATCTAAAAACTGGAAGTCCTCTACCACAACCTCAACTGTCGACCTTTTTTCACTATCCTGTGTTTCCCACTGTCTGTACTGGAGCCGCCCCTCAACAAATATCAAACTTCCTTTTTTCAAATATTCAGCCCATACCTCAGCCCTTTTTCCCCAGATAACAAGATTTATAAAACAGGTATCCTCCCTTTTTTCTTCCTTTGATACATACTCCCTATTCACAGCCATCCTTACTGATGCAACTGCCTGGCCTGCTGGAGTATATCTAAGTTCAGGGTCCCTTGTTAACCTCCCTATAAGAAAAACCTTATTAAGTGTTGGACCTGGCATCTGCTCTTTCTCCTTTTTGTTCATCCTTCTCTAACTCAGGAAATCTCCTCCTCTGTAGAAAAAGATATCTAATTATATTCTCCCTTCTTCTAAGTCCTTCAGATATTGAGGAGAGAGAATCGGATAGTGTTTTGAAATATACAATGTAATAAAATGCTTCTCTCTCTTTTTTGATAGGGTAGGCAAGATATTTTTTACCCCATACCTCTCTCTTAACTATCTGTCCCCCATTATCTGATATCTGCCCTTCTATAAAAGATATCTCTTTTTCTCTTACCTCATCCTCTAAATCAGCCCTCAAAAGAAAACATCCTTCATATTTCCTTTCCATAATCCTCCCTTAACTTTGTGATTTATTATATCTCTTGCTTTAAAAAAGTCAAAAGAATTATATATGCACCTCCACAATATCTCCATCTTCAAGTTTATAGTCCCTACCTGCAATGGCAATTTTCTCATCTCCCTCTCTCCACAGCCGTGCGTACTTAAAGTTTTTGGCAATATCCTTGTGGATAATTTCTGCCAGGTCAATAACCAGTGAGTCCTTTTTCAGTGTATAGGGGTTTTCCGTATCAGGTGGCTTTCCAGGTATTTTTGTATATACCCGTATGATATCAAGAAGTTTGAAAATCATTTCTGGTAATATTTCAAGGTTTGTCCCTTCTTTTGCAGATATCTCAATAAAATTATTCTGTATTTTATCCCCATAAAGTTCTTTGAATATCTCCTTTATATCTTCAGAAGATGGATTATCTATCTTATTTCCTGCCCAGAGTATTTTCTTAGTGAAAACAAAACTTCCTTCTTCCTTAATACGGAACCTTTCAAGTGTTTTTAAGGAATCATCCATATCTTCAATAAGAGAGTCAGATGCAAGGTCAAAAAGAAATATAAGTGCATCTGCCTTCCTTAAAATATCACCGAGCCAGTTTTCTGAAAATTGATAGGAAAGGGATGGCGTATCCACAAGTTGTATATTTATATCCTTATACTTCATCATCCCCGGGGTAGGTATCTTTGTTGTAAAAGGATAGTCCGCTATTTCAGGCCTTGCCTTTGTAAGTACTGAAAGCAGTGTGGACTTCCCTGAATTTGGAGGACCACATAGCACAACCTGTCCTGCTCCTTCCTTTACAATAACTGGAATTGTCTGTTTTTTGGCTGTCTGTGGTTTTTTTTCCAGTTCCTTCCTGTATTTAGCAATTTTAGTTCTTAAAAGTGCCTGAAGTTTTTCTGATGACTTGTGCTTTGGCATTATGGCAAGAAGTTCTTCAAGGATAGATATCTTTTCTTCCAGCGTCTTTGCTGTCTTAAGTTCTGCTTCTTTCTGGTGGTATTGTGGGGGTAGATTTACCGGCATTTTTTCACTTGCTTAACATATCCCTTATGATAGGAAGAAGTTTCTTTATATTGTATGGTTTGGTTACATAGAAATCAGCACCATAGTCATAGCCCTTTATCTTGTCCATATCAGTATTTTTTGCTGTAAGCATTATTACAGGTACACGTCTGCTTCTTAATCCTGCCTTTATCCTTTTTAATACCTCCCAGCCATCCATAACAGGCATCATTACATCAAGTATTACAAGGTCTGGCTTCTCTTCCCTGAATATCTCCAGTCCTTCCTCCCCATTTGTTGCACCGAACACAATATAGCCAGCGGATTTCAGAGCCATAGAAAGAATCTTTAAATTATCTACCTCATCCTCAACTACCAATATCTTTTTAGGTTTTCCTTCCATAATTTTTATTTTACCCTATTTCTTTTTTCTCTGCAAGGAACCACATCCCCTCACCACTACTCTCTCTCTGCAAAGCCCCCTCACCCGTACCCTCTCCCCACAGGGGCGAGGAAAAAGAGGGGGAAGGGAAAAAGAAAAAATTAGGGAGACAGGGGGATATTCCTGCTTTTTCATCTTTAGCCCTATTACCCATCTATTTCAAATTCTGGAATATAAATAAATTTAGAGTATAATAAAGGAAGGTTTTTTAAATTTGAGCCTATTAAAATTATGTTTATAAAACTTTTTATACGGATACTGGCGATATTCGGAATGATAGCAGCAGGAGTACTCGCAAGAAAGTTGAATATGCTAACAAAGGACACAGCAAGTCAGATGTCACGGATTACAACAAACTTCTTTTATCCTGCACTTATATTTACTTATCTTGTAAGTAATTTCTCTCTTAAAGGACTGGCTGAAAACTGGGTCCTACCTTTCGGAACTCTTACCATAATGGCTTCCGGTTATATCACAGGGAATATATTTTCTCGTTTTACTGCTTTTAAGGATGAAAAAGAAAAAGGGCAGTTTCTTTTTCAGTGTACTATAAATAACTATTCTTTCCTTCCTCTTCCTATTGCCCTTATGCTATATGGAAACACAGGGGTTGCATATCTTATTTTCTCTACACTTGGTTCAGAAATATCTGTATGGACGATGGGTATCTTTGCTCTTACAGGTAATAAGTTCCGCAGGGATAGTGTAAAAAATCTCCTGAGTGTCCCGATGATTGCCATTGTGTTTTCTATCATAGTAATAGCAATAAGGGATATGTGTACCTATAACTGCCCATGGATTATAAGAGAGACAGGAACTTCTTTCTTCTCTGTCATTGATATCTTTGGTAAGGGTACCATACCGGTTGCTATGTTTATTGCAGGTAGCAGAATGGCAGACCTGAAGGTCCACCATTTACTCACAACCTTGCAGGGTTATGTCATTACTCTGCGGCTACTGCTCATACCTGCAATAAGTGCAACCGTTTTATATCTTCTACCATTTCCTGCTGAGGCGAGAAATATCCTGCTTGTTGTTGCGGTAATGCCTTCTGCCATAGCAAGTGTGGTTTTAAGTGAGGTCTATAACTCTGATACAGAGTTTGCTGCTTCCTCTGTCCTTACTACCCATCTGTTTTCGCTTCTTACCATCCCCCTCTGGCTCTCTTTCCTTTTAAAGTGAGGTGTTTCTTTGAAGAAGGTTCTGTAGTTTTGACTTCTTCTCCATACAGGTCATAGTCAGAAGTAGATGTAATATAAACCATTGATATATCACCCGGTTTAAGTATGCCTTTCGCTTTTATATAAACAGTCCCATCTATCTCCGGTGCATCAAACTCTGTCCTGCCTGTAAAGAGATTTCCTGATTTCTCTTCAATAAGCACATCTACTTTTTTACCCATCATCTTTTGTAATTTCTTCCGGGATATCTTCCTCTGGATTTCCATAACTATCTTTTCTCTCTCTTTTTTTGTTTCTTCATCTAAAGCACCGTTAAGATTAAATGCAGGGGTTCCTTCTTCCCTTGAGTATCTAAACACCCCCAATCGGTCAAACTCTTTTTCTTTAATAAAGTCAACAAGCATTCTGAAATGTTCTTCTTTCTCTCCAGGAAAGCCCACGATAAATGTTGTCCTGAGTTTAATATCAGGCACTGCCTTTCTTATCCTGTCAATAAGTTTGCTGTAGTCCATAAGAGGTCTATTCATTTTTTTAAGTATATCAGGATGGATATGCTGTAGTGGTATATCAAGGTATCTGCATATATTTTTATTTACTGCGATTGTTTCAAGTACGCTATCAGTGAGATGAGCAGGGTGCATATACATAACCCTTATCCAATGAAATCTATATCTGCAGAGTTGGGCAAGCAATTTATCCAGTAAACACATTCCTTTTATATCCCTTCCATAGTTCCCTGTATCCTGGGCAATAAGTATCACCTCTTTTATCCCCATTTTTTCAAGGGATTCTGCTTCCTTTACAATATCTTCTATACTTCTACTTCTCAGATTTCCCCTGATTTTTGGTATAAGGCAATAACTGCAAAAGTTATTACATCCATCAGATACTTTAAGATAGGCATATGGATAGGTTGATATAAGTCGGGGCAGTTTTTCTACACAGAAACAATCTCCTGAAATAAATTTTTTCTTAAACCCGGTTTTTATTGCATTTATTAGAACAGGTGGGCTGCCTCCCTCAACCAGCATATCAACTCCTTTTATAGATGGAAAACCATCTTTGTATCTATTCACAAGACAACCATAAACTACAATTTTCTGTCCCTTCCTTTTCTTTCTGCAGTGCCTTTTTACAACACCTATTGATTCATCTACCGCATCTTTTATAAAACCACAGGTATTGATTACAATAATATCCGCTTGTCTATAAGTATTAGTTAAGATATATTTTTCCTGTCCGAGTAAAGCAAGTATGGTTTCAGAATCAACAAGATTTTTTGGACAACCAAGGGTTATAAGACATAGTTTTTTGTATTTCATTCTGGTAGAAAATAGAGTGTAAGAAAATAAAGGATACCAAAAATGACAATAAGTATAAAAAGTAGATAAAGGTATTCTTTAGGAACGATTCTATCTTCCTTCTTTTTCTCTTCTGTCTCATCCTGTTTTTTTTCTTCTGCTTCCTTGTTCTTTTCTATCACACGTATCCCTTCCTCAATCACTGATGCAGGGATATCCAGATATTTACCATACAACCGTATAAAACCTTTCATATGTAGTTGACTTTGAAACTTATCCCACGCACCATCTTCTATCATACGGACAAACTTTGAGGGAATATGCACCTCGTAAAAAACCTGTTCAAGTGTAATCCCTTTTTTTATTCTCTTTTCTCTTAAGATCTCATTTATCGGAGTATTCGCCATCCTCCATTTCTCCAGGGACAATTACCCTTCTCGGTTTTCCTTCCCTGTAAGGACCAACTATACCTTCCTCCTCCATCCTCTCAATAAACCTTGCCGCCTTATTAAATCCCACTTTAAGCCGCCTCTGCAGCATTGAGATAGATGCAATCCTTGTTGTAATAACAATCCTTTTTGCTTCCTGATACAACGACTCATCATCATCCCCTGAAAGAGAAATAGAAATCAGTTCTCCCTTTGGTCCTTCCCCGTGCGTGCCTTCCACTATCTCCATCCTATATTCTGGGGACTTCTGTGTCTTTATAAACTCACATACCTTCTCTATCTCATCATCACCTACCAGACATCCCTGTATTCTCATAAGGGAAGAACTGCCCGGAGGAATAAAAAGCAGGTCTCCTCTCCCCAGTAGTTTCTCGGCTCCTATCCTGTCAAGTATCGTGCGCGAATCAAACTTTGATGTAACCTGAAAGGATATCCTGCAGGGCAGATTTGCCTTTATAACCCCTGTAATAACATTAACAGAAGGTCTCTGTGTTGCGAGGATAAGATGTATTCCTGCTGCCCTTGATAACTGTGCAAGCCGTATGATGCTGTTTTCTATCTCCTGCCTCGCTATCATCATAAGGTCAGCAAGTTCATCTATGACCACCACAATATAAGGAAGTGGCTCAACCTCTTTAAGTGCATTATATGCTTCTATATTCCGTACCCTTGTATCAGAAAAAAGTTTATATCTTCTGGTCATCTCTCCTATCAGCCATTTTAGTGTATTAACTGCATCTTTTATATCAACAATAACAGGGCAAAGAAGATGAGGAAGTCCGTTATAACAGGTAAGTTCAACCATCTTCGGGTCTATCATTATAAACTTAACCTCATCAGGACCTGCCTTGAAAAGTATGGATGTGATGAGTGAGTTGATGCATACGGTCTTCCCTGAACCTGTCGCACCTGCAATAAGTATATGGGGTAGAATTGCCATATCAGTAACCACTGCCTTTCCCATAATATTCTTCCCTATAGCAATTGTAAGTTTTGATGGGCTCTTCTGGAACTCTCTGCTTGACAGAACCTCTCTTAATGAAACGATAGAAATCTCTCTGTTGGGAACTTCTATCCCCACAGTGGACTTATTGGGTAAGGGAGCCACAACCCGTATATTTGTGGTCTTGAGGTTCATCGCAATATTGTCCTGGATGCTGTGCACCTTCTGTATGGGGATACCGGGTGCTAATTGAACCTCATACATAGTAACCCTGGGACCCTGGCTTATCTCCACCACCTCACCTTCTATACCAAACTCTAAAAGTGTCTCTTCTATTACCTGTGCGTATCTTTCAAGGTCTTCTTCTGTCTCCTGCTGTGCTGGTGTTCCTGCCTTAAGAATGTCCAGTGGTGGAAGTTTATATCCCTTTATCTTTAAAGGGCTGGATGGCGTTTTTATAGGTGGCGAGGGTTTTTCCTTTTCCTCTTTTCCCTCTATCTCTTTATTTTTTGCTTCTTCAACCACAACCGGTCTTATCTTTCTCTCTCTCGGTTTTCTCTCCTCTTTTTCTATGGACACCTCTTCTGGTAATGGTATCCTTTCCCTTCTCACCTCAAGATAATAGTCAAATGCCTCCTTGAAAGGAGCAAGAAATATCTTATAACCACTGACAAGGGAGCCGAGCCCTGCAAGAATAAGTATCATATATATACCGTTTCTTCCAAAGTATTCCTGCAAAGGAGGTCCTAATACAAGACCTAATATGCCACCGGAAGAATTGTATCCATTATGTATAGCAAGGAAAACAGATATAACAAGTGCAAGTCCCACAGAGGATAAAACCTTTCTCCATATACCCACCTTTTCTCCCCATATAAGGTTATATCCAGTTAGGAGAAGCAGGAGTATAAAAAGATAGGATGCCTTACCAAAAATATAAAAAAGAACTCCTGCAAGATATGCACCAAATCTACCGCCGAAGTTCTCCACGGAATGATTTACAGGAGATGCAACCCTTGCAAATTTAAATGTAGGGTCATAAGGTGAAAAGGAGATGAGGCAGAAAAAGAGATAAAGACACGCAGCAAATACAATCAGTCCCTTTATCCACCGTTCCAGCGTTTTTTTATCCATCTGCTCCATTTGTTTTAATTTACCACCAATACCGCTTCAAGGCAAGTTTTTTGCTATGATATTTCTCTCTTTTTTATGGTATAATGAATTTAATATGGGTAAAACAAAAATAAGAGAAGGGGATATAAAATTAAACCTTCAAACTGCCATAACTTCAGGAATTAACACAATAGCGGACCTGCCCAATGTAACCTCACTTATACTACCTAAGAATTTTGAATTCCTACCTAACACTACAGAGGTATTTGAATTAGAATTCGCTTTCTATGAATATAAATTCCTTACCAAGGATGATATCATTCGTAGAGGAGCATTTTTTAAAGGTGTTGATGGAATTCCTACATACCATTACCTAATTTGCTCAAATAACAGTCCTCTAATCTGGAAAGGAAGGGCAGAGATAACAAAAGCATATTTTAAAGAGGGGAATTTTTCCACTGGCTATGCTACACACGGTCTTTTTCCCTACAGAGGGAAATTTCATCCACAACTGATAAAAGGGATATTGAATATATTGAAAATCCAACAGGGAGAGGTTGTTCTTGACCCGATGTGTGGAAGCGGAACCTTAAATGTAGAAGCAAGTATAATTGGGATTGACTCTATCGGTATTGAAAAAAGCCCTTTTTGTGTATTGATGAGTAAGGTTAAGTATGAGGCGTTAAAAGTTGATAATTCTATATTGTCATCAATACTTAAAGATATGGATAAAAATTATAAAACTTTGATAAGCAGCAACACTTTGTCTAAAAATTTCTCTTATCTTCATAGATTTGAACCTCAAAAGGCAATAACCCTGCTTGCCTTCTTAGATGCTATGGGCTATTCGAGAAGATGCTCGAAAAGTATAGATGTTCTTTTTCCTTCTGTGCTCAAAAGGTATGCAGGACAAATCGGTTCTTTTATTCAGGCAAGGGATAAACTTGATATTAAAATTGGTAACGCGAGATTTGAAATCGGCGATGCAAGAAATCTTCCTTTAGAAGACAATTCAATAGATGGTATTATTACCTCCCCTCCTTATTCTTTTGCAATTGATTATGCTGAAAATGACCGTCCACAATTAGAGTATCTCGGATATAATGTAGATGAATTGCGAGAAGATATGATAGGGTTAAAAGGTAAAAATAGAAAAGAAAAGCTTGCTAATTATTTTGATGATATGAATAAAGTTTTATTGGAGATGCACCGAGTGTTAAAACCTGATAAATATGCGGTAATTATAATAGGATCAAATGATATCCAAACAGGTGGAGTAAGATTGGAAACTAGAATTGAAGAAATGGCTTCAAAAATTGGATTTCATCTTGATAAAAAAATTGAAAAGCCAATAAAAGGAATACAGAATACAATGAAGGATGAGTATATATTGTTTTTGAGGAAGGTGAAATGAATGAAACAATTTTTGCATATTCTTTAATAAAAACTATTTATGAAACAAGCAAAGATTATTTAGATGTATTTGTTCCTTTTATATTAATTTCCTTTCCTGAAGGTCGAAAAGAAGTTAATATAGAAGCTCTTTCTAAAGAAATAAAAGAAAAGACAGGGCTTGAAGTTCCTATTCATGCCCTTAATACAATAATTACTCGGGCTGTCCGAACAGGTTATCTTACTAGAAAGCAAAATAAATGTTTTTTGACAGATAAAGGGTATAAAGCAATATCACAAATAATATCAAAACGAGAGGAAGAGAGAAGGCAAATTAATTCTTTAATAGAAGATGTTAAAAGTTTTATTAGAGATAAATATTCAGTTGCATTAACTTCAGAAGAAATTTTAGCCGCGTTGGATTTGCTTATAAAAAAGTGTCAACTATCCTTAATAATTTTCTTCAATCCAAAGGCAGTTGAAGAAGAGAAATTCCAGACTGATATTGACAAAAACGATTACTATAGCCATTATCTTGCTGAGTACTTGCGATTAGCCAGGGACCAAAAACCTGATGCTTTTAATACTCTCCAGAGAGTATTTTATGGCGCTATTATTTTTATGGTCGTAAAAAGAGAGAATGGTTCAGAGATTAATAAAAAATTTAGTAAACTACAAATATTTTTAGACACTAATTTTATGTTTAGTATAACGGACTTACATTATCCAGGTATTTGTAAACCAGCGAAACAGCTTTTTAATTTACTGAAGAAGTATAATTTTCAGCTTAAAGTTTTTGATTTCACAATTAACGAAATGGTAAGGGTATTACAAGGTTATATGAAGGAAAGTCATAAGTATTTTCCCACTATAAAGGTTGACTCAATATATAGTAATTTAAAAGCAAAGGGATGGACGAGCGAAAATTGCATCCAGTTTATTAGCAAAATAGAACAAAAGATTGGCAGATTAGGGATACAAATCGAATATACTGGAATAGACTTAAATAAATGGGAAATTCCTAACGATAATAGATATAAAACAATTTCTACTTACAAGCTTGACCAGAATCCTTTGGGACAGAAACACGATATTTGCTCAATAGAGAAGATAAAGGGAATAAGAAGAAGACCTCAAAGAGAAATAGAAAAATGTATTGCATTATTTTTGACCTCGGATTTAAAATTGTCAAAATTTGATTTTATAGAATTGGGACATAAAGATAATTTTACTGTTTGCGAAGTTATCTCGGATAAATTCCTGACTACTTTATTGTGGTTAAAAAATCCTAAAACAATAAAGGAACTTCCATTAGAAATGATTTTATCTATCCAATCTGAAATATTGATAGATAGAGTATTTTGGGATAAATTTTATGATACTTTAATCAAACTTAAAAAAGATGGGAAAATATCAGAAGAAGATATTGCTACACTAGTTTATTATCATCAGATACAACAAGATTTGGCCGTAATTAGTGATTTTGACAAAAGTACTCCAGAATTTGTCTTAGAAGAAATTGAAAAAAGCAAAAGAGAAATAGATGAAGATACAAAACGTAAGATAGCGGAAGAAAAAAAGAAATTAGAAGAGAAATATACAGAGGAAATGGCTAAACGAGATAAACAAAATTTAGAGAGAATAGAGAATATCAAATCCAAACTTCGAAAAAAAGCAGATAGAATAGCTAAAATCTGTGCAAACTTAATTTGGTTTATTCCGGTAATTCCCATTATTATTATTGGAATAGTACTCCTTAAATTAGGGATTTTCCCCACTATTATTAAGTCTATTATGATTTATGCCCCTTTTATATCAAGTGTGTTATCTATTTTATCATTTTTAGGTATTAAAATAGATATATTCCATGTAAAAAATAAGATTTACGATTGGAGGTTTAACAGTATTTATAAGAAACTATTGTTTGGATTAGGGATTGAGGAAGATAAAAAATGAAATATCCTACACTCGACGAAAAGTTTAACACCATAATCTCAAAAAACACTTTCTATTTCTACAATGAGGCGTTTGAAGAATACCATGAGGGACATATCTCTTCTATTGCTCAAAATATTTTTCTTCTCAAAAATAAGATAGAAAGAGAAGGGTTAAAAGAGGCGGTTTTAGTTGAACATGTAAGAACCGTTGAAGACGGTCTGGATGCAATTTTAACAATAACTGGTTTTTCTAAGGAAAGTCTGCAAAGATTGGTTACTTTCATTAGAGCCACCAACGATAAAACTTTGTCAATTCTTGTTAACAAAGATGATTGGCCAACTGATGAATTTACAACTGAATGGGGATTGAAGAAGATAAAGTTCATAATCAAAACGAATGAAAAATTTGCTGAAGGCATCGTAAATCTATTTTTCAAGGGACCCACAGTTCCTGTGATAAAAAAGGTTCTCCCTCTTTTTGAATTTAAGAAACTTGATATAAAGAAGTTTAGTTTTTCAGTAGAATCTCTTGTAGATACAATCATAAGATATAAGACCAAAGGTTCATACAAAGCATCAAGAGAAGGAAATCCCGAAGTTATAATTGAACAAGTTTTGACAGCACATCAGTTAACCTTTGAAAAAGGAAAATTCAAAATTCCGGAAGCTGGCAATATTCCAAGGACAATGGACTTTATAGTCCCTAACAAAACCTCACCAAGGTTGATAATTGAATTTTCCTATTCAGTCACAACTGCTTCTGGAATGGGTGATAAAGCAAAGACAGAAAAGACAGTCAGAGATTATTTAAAGAAAAATTATCCAGATGTCATTTTTATTGGCTTTGTAGATGGAATTGGATGGTATGTGCGAAGAGGCGACTTAAAGCGTATGGTTGAGCCATATGATTTTGTTTTTACATTTCATAAGGATGAATTAAGAAAATTTGAAGATATGCTTACAAAAATAACGGAGGTGAAATAAGTATGCCCACAATAGACTTTAAACAAGAAACTGTCGGGCATTTCTTAGCTGATAGTTTTTTAAGAGTTCCTATATATCAAAGGTCGTTTGACTGGGAGGTTTCAAATGTTCAAGATTTATTTGATGATATAAAAAATTCTAATCCAGAGGATTATTTTATTGGGACGATTGTTGTTACAAATAAAGGAGATTACTATGAAATTGTGGATGGTCAACAACGGTTAGTAACTATCTGTTTATTTTTTTCTGCTGTAAGAGACCTTTTGAAAGAAAATCAACATGAAAAATGGAAATATATAGAAAGTAAATATTTACTTGAAGAAAGTTTAAGAGAAACTGAAAAAAAACCAAAATTAATTTTAAATTCAAACGATCATGAGTTTTATTGGAATAAAATTCTTTTGAAAAACGATATTAGTCCATCAAAGGAATCACATAAACGGATTGAGGAAGCATATAATAAAATTAGTGAGTTTGTAACGACGGTATATAATAGTAAAAAAATAGATGGCCTTTTAGATTTGATAGAATTTATAAATGATAAACTAAAAATAGTTGTAGTAATTGTTCCAGATGAGGCTAATGCCTATACTATATTTGAAACATTAAATGATAGAGGATTGTCTTTATCACAAACGGATTTAATAAAAAATTATCTTTTTAATAAAGCTGGTGAGAGGTTAATTGAAGCACAAGATAAATGGGCAAAGTTTACGGGCGCGATAGAATGCTCAGTGAGTGAGGAAGAAATTCTTCAATATGTAAGATATTTTTGGTCATCAAAGTATGGATTAGTAAGAGAAAAAGGATTATTTAAAGAAATAAAAAGCAAAGTAATTAATAAAAATCAAGCACTTACTTTTTTGACTAATCTTGAAAGTGGAACAGAAAAGTATTTAGCATTATTAAATTCAAATCATCCTTTATGGAAAGACTATCCTGTTGATTGTGCAAATTCAATATTAGAATTAATAGAGTTGCGTTTAGTTCAACCGAGACCTTTGCTTTTCGCCGTTTTAGGAATTTTTAGTGATAAAAATGATGTTGCAAAGTCATTTGAGTCAATTGTTTCCTTGTCTGTAAGAAATCTAATAACAGGAGTAAGTGGAACAGGAACTTTGGAGAAAGAATTTTCTAATCAAGCTAAGTTAATAAATGATGGTAAGATAACTAATTTTAATCAACTAAAAAATTCTGTTTTAAGACTTATTCCAACTGATGAACAGTTTAAATCTGCTTTTAAAATTGCTACAGTATCAAAATCTTACATTGGAAAATATTATCTCAGGAAGTTAGAAGAATCATATTGTGAAACAAAGGAGTTATCACCTCTAAAGGATATAGAAAAGGTAAATTTAGAGCATATTTTGCCTGAAAATCCTAATAATTTAACTAAAGATTGGCCTAATTTTGATGAGGTCAAACATAAAACCTATGTTAGAAGATTTGGAAATCTTACTTTAATTTCAAAGAAGCTAAATGAGAATGCTGCAAACGGTAGTTTCAATAATAAAATTCAATTCTATAAAGAATCAGAAATAAAAATAACAAATAAAATTTTAGAATATTCAGAATGGGACCCACAAGCAATAGAAAAAAGACAGAACGAATTTGCATCAAAAGTTGTAGAGATATGGAAGATATGAAAAATAAAGAATTTTTTAACTCACTTATAAACAAAGTTATACAAGGGGATTGCCTTGAAATTATGAGAAAAATTCCAGACAATAGCGTTGACGTTACCTTTGCTGACCCTCCGTTTAATCTAAAAAAGAAGTACAATAGTTACTATGATAAATATGAAGTTGATGAGTACCTTTTCTGGTGCAAAGAGTGGTTAACAGAAATGGTTCGCATTACCAAACCCACAGGTTCTATATTCGTCCATAATATACCTAAATGGCTTATTTATTTCGGGTCTTATCTGAATGAAATTGCCATGTTCAGACACTGGATTGCTTGGGATGCAATGGGTTCTCCTTTGGGAAAAACACTTTTACCCAATCACTATGGAATTTTGTATTATGTTAAGTCAGATAGATTTAAGTTTTATAACCTCAGGATGCTTCATAAAAGATGCAGAAAGTGTCACTATATATTACAAGATTATGGCGGAAAGAAAAAACAGATGCATCAATTTGGACCTCTTATTTCCGATGTATGGACCGATATCCATAGAATAAGACATAAAAAAAGGCGTGATGAGCATCCCTGTCAGTTACCTGTGCATTTGCTGGAAAGATTATTACTTTTCAGCAGTGATGAGGGGGATATAGTCCTTGATCCTTTTATAGGAACTGGAACAACCGCTATTGCAGCGAAAAGGTTGGGAAGAAAATATATTGGCATTGATATTGATACAAAGTATATTGAGATAGCTAATAAAAAACTTCAAGAGACAGAACCAACAATGATTAATGGGTGTTGTGTAAGTGTATTTCTTGATAATGTGATTACCATAAGGGATAAGGACTGGAATAAAATAAAAGATGCCTTTATAATTTCTGAAGACCCGATGGAATTAGAAAAGAAAAGTATCCATTTGCTCCGTAAAGATATCCAGAGGAGAAAAGGGAAATACAATAAACTGTTCTTTGAGAAGTCAGAGGAGACAGAAAACTACTGGCAGAAGATAAGTATTTTTCAAAATTTAGATAAGAGTATATAATCTTAGAAAGTTTTATCCCCCTAACCCTTTCTCATCAGGAGAGAGAGTGCTCCGCACCCTATCCTCTCCCTACAGGGGTGAGCCCCTCACCCATACCCTCTCCCCCCAAGGGGCGAGGGGAAAAGAGAAAAATACAAGGGAGAGGGGAAAGGTGAAGGAGCAGGGAAAAA
>JAMWCZ010000101.1 GCA_023819225.1 Candidatus Omnitrophota bacterium | reverse complement strand
TTGGGTTGCGAGACATTAAGAATATATACAAGTACTGATGTAAAAGGTGTTGAGATTGGTGGTGCATTCAAAAATGTAATTGCCATAGGTGCAGGCATAATTGATGGACTTGGACTGGGGATAAATACAAAGTCAGCATATCTTACAAGGGGATTGAATGAAATGATTAATATAGGATGTCGGCTTGGAGGTAAAGAAAAGACATTTAGAGGACTTTCAGGAATAGGTGATTTAATAACAACATCTTTCAGTAGGTTCAGCAGAAATAGGTCATTTGGAGAGGCAATAATAAAAACAGGAAAAGAAAAGTATTTTAAAGAGACCAAGATGGTAATAGAAGGGCTCTTTGCAACAGAGGCATTTTATAGATTAAGCAAAAAGTTAGACATTGAATTACCCATAACGGAATCAATATATAGAATTATATACGAGAGCGCACATCCAGAAATGGAAATTAAAAAACTGATGATGAGAAAACCGAAAGAAGAATAATGGAGAAAGAAAAATTTTATTACATAGGTGAAGTAAGCAAAATAGTAGAGCTGCCTGCCCATATAATCCGATTTTGGGAAAAGCAACTCTCTTTTATAAAACCATTAAGGGACCAGAAAGGACATAGAATATACACAGAAAAAGACATTGCAAAAATTAACAAAATAAAATTTTTGGTCTATAATGAGGGATATAAGATAAAGGGTGTAAAAAGAAAATTAAGAGAGAGAACAGTGAAAGAAGAAACAAAGGAGATGAAAAAATTCCTTCAGGATATCTTACAGGAGATACAGGAGATAAAAAAATGTTTACAGTAGCGATACTTGCCTCAGGTAAAGGAAGTAATGTAAAAGCAATCATAGAAAATGTAAAGGGAGGAGAGATTCCTGTTGATATAGGTGTAATACTTAGTGATAATCCTTCATCAGGTGCACTTGAAATAGCAAAAAAGGAAGGGATAAAACACTACTGCATACAGGAAAAGAGATATAAGACAATCCTTTCAAATGAAACAGAAAAGGAATATGTGAAGATATTAAAGGAATGTAAGACCGACCTTGTATGCCTTGCCGGTTTTATGAGAGTTATCAAAGAGGAATTTTTGAAAAATTTTTATGGGAAGATTATAAATATACATCCATCTCTTTTACCGGCATTTCCTGGACTGGAAGCGTGGAAGCAGGCATTAAACTATGGAGTTAAGTTTACTGGTTGTACCACCCACTTTGTAGAGGCAGGCGTTGATTCAGGTCCTATCATACTTCAGGCAGTAGTTCCGGTACTAAAAGATGATACACCTGAAACACTACACAAAAGAATTCAGGAAAAAGAGCATATCATATACCCTCTTACAGTGAAACTAATAGCAGAGGGGAAAATAAGTATATCGGGAAGGAAGGTATATATTAACAGTTAAACGGAGATTATTAAATGGGAAAAGTCATTCTGAGAAAGGCAAAGATGGCTGATGTAAACCAGATAAGACGACTTATAAACAGTTTTGCAAATGAAGGGAAGATGCTGGCTATATCTCTTAATATGCTTTATGAACGCCTAAGAAACTTCTGGGTAGTAGAAGAAAATGGCAGGGTCATAGGATGTGCTGCGCTAAAAATTGTCTGGAAGGACCTTGGAGAGATAAGGTCTATAGCTATATCCAGAAAACATCAGGGAAAGGGGTATGGTAAAATGCTTGTGAAAAAATTACTTGAAGAAGCAGAAGAGATTGGATTGAAAAAAGTTTTTACACTTACATATATCCCTGAATTTTTTGAAAAGTTAGGGTTTGAGAGGATAATAAAATCAAAACTGCCGCATAAGGTATGGAGTGATTGTATTAACTGTCCTAAGTTCCCACGGTGTGATGAAGTTGCAATGTTGAAGGTTCTGAAAAAATGAAAAAAACTTATTTTTTCTTTTTATCTGTGTTGATTATCTTTCTTTCACATATTTTTGCAGAAGGAAAGATTTTTATGGGAGAAAAGATTTCTGTTGCAGAACCATCAGAAGAAGAGGTTTTTTTTATAGGAGATGAGATTAAGATAAATTCTATTCTTAAAAGTGAGTTTATAGGTATCGGGAGAAATATCAGTATTTTTACTGATATAAAAGGTGATTTTATTGCCATTGGCTATAATGTCAATTTTTCTGGCAATGCTGAAAAGGATATCTATATAATAGGAGCAAATATAACATTAGAAGGAATCTCTAAGGGAAGTATCACAGTTTTAGGGAAGAATGTCAGAATAAAAGGAGATGTAAAAGGAAATATAAGGGTAAGTGCAGAAAATATAGTGATAGAAGGAGAGGTAAAAGACAAGGCAATACTGTGGGGTAAGGATATTACCCTTTCTGGAGTTTTTAACAACCTTTCTATATATGGAACCTACTTCCATTTTGCTCCTAAAACAATTATAAAAGGTGACTTAACATATAGCACTTCTGAAAAGATTGACCTTTCAAATATCACTGTTTATGGGACAACAAACTGGAAAAAGCCGATAAATGAACAGATGAAAGAGAGGTTACCTTTAAAGACACTGCGGCGTTTCTATGGATTTTTCTCACTTCTTATCCCTGTATTATGTACACTTCTCTTTTTCCCTAATCTGTTCAGACAGACCGTTGACATATCAGGAAGGAGACTTATCCCTTCATTCCTTGCCGGGCTTTTTACTATAATAATTATTCTTCTTTTCATTCTGATATCGTTTATCACAATTATTGGTGTACCATTAGGTCTTATACTTACTGTATTCCTTTCTTCGGTTGTATATATATCCCGAGTATTTCCTGCCATATTTGTGGGAAGAAAAATCCTTTTTAAGATGCCAGACAAGACATCCACATGGGTACTTTCTACGGTTATAGGAATATTTCTATTTACAGCCATATCACTACATCCAACTGCAAAGATTATTATAAACATTATCTGTATTCCTGTTGGGTGTGGAGCACTTTTTGCGGGGAGGATAAAACTTATAAAACGGCTTAGAGACGAGAAAATACTTTAGAGGAGGCAAATAAGATGAAAATCGTACTTGCATATTCAGGTGGACTTGATACATCAGTAGCAATCAGGTGGTTAAAGGAGAAGTATAATGCAGAGATAATATGCTATACATCAAATATCGGACAGATAGAGGATGTAAAAAAACTGAAAGAAAAAGCTATAAAGACAGGTGCAAAAAAACTATACTTTGATGACCTGAGAAAAAAGTTTGTGGATAACTATATCCTTCCAACACTGAAAGCAGGAGCAATGTATCAGGATAAGTACCCACTTGCTACTGCCTTATCCAGACCGCTTATTGTGGAAGGTATGGTAAAGGTAGCAAAAAAGGAAAAAGCGGATGCCCTCGCCCATGGATGCACAGGAAAAGGGAATGACCAGGTAAGGTTTGAACTCACAACAAGGTATTTA
Organism: Candidatus Omnitrophota bacterium; assembly: GCA_023819225.1. Lineage (GTDB taxonomy): Bacteria > Ratteibacteria > UBA8468 > B48-G9 > JAFGKM01 > JAAYXZ01. Next base: position 1,021 of record JAMWCZ010000101.1, on the reverse strand, counting down.
GCACCTGAACTGAAAGTAATAGCGCCTGTAAGAGAATGGGAGTTTAAGTCAAGAGAAGAGGAGATAGAATATGCAAAAAAGTATAATATCCCTGTTCCTGTAACAAAGGCAAAACCATACAGTATTGACTGGAACTTATGGGGTATCTCAATAGAGTGTGGAAAACTTGAAGACCCCTGGAATGAACCACCGGAAGATGCCTATCAGATTACTGTTTCTCCTGAAAAAGCACCTTCAAAACCAGAATATATCACCATCGGCTTTGAAAAAGGGGCCCCTGTCTCACTTAATGGGAAAAAGATGGAAACAATAAAAATTATTGAGAGATTGACAGAGATAGGTGGGAAAAATGGTTTGGGAAGGATTGATATGGTGGAAGACCGACTTGTAGGTATAAAGTCAAGGGAGATATATGAGGCACCTGCTGCGGTTATACTTCATACAGCACACAATGAACTGGAAAAGATTGTCTTTTCAAGGGACCTTTTTGAATTTAAAAAGATTGTTTCACAGAGATACTCACAACTTGTCTATTTTGGCCAGTGGTTCTCACATATAAAGGAGTGTTTAGATGCATTTGTAGAAGAAAGTCAGAGATTTGTTACAGGTGAAGTTAGATTGAAACTCTATAAAGGAAATTGTATCATTGCAGGAAGGAAATCACCTTATTCAATTTACAGTGAGACACTTGCGACATATACAGAGAAGGATGTTTTTGACCATAAAGCAGCAAAGGGGTTCATTGAGATATTTGGACTTCCTTCCAAACTTGAAGGTATGCGTGATAAGAAATAACCTCCTGGGAGTATGCCTTGCTTTTTGAATTTTGTAAATCCTTACTGAACCCCGTCAAAGACCAATAGATTTTCCCCTCACCCATACCCTCTCCCCGCTGTACGGGGCGAGGGAAACCCCTCACCCATACCCTCTCCCCACTACGCGGGGCGAGGGGAAAGAGAGGAGACCCCTCACCCATACCCTCTCCCCGCTGTACGGGGCGAGGGGGGAAAGGGGATATCCC
>JAMWCZ010000020.1 GCA_023819225.1 Candidatus Omnitrophota bacterium | reverse complement strand
ACATCCGGGTCTGATAAGAAGTTATAGGGATGGTCTATCTTTGTATTCCATGGCTCAAGAAGGACTGTAATATCCTCTTTTTCCACCACTTTTGCAATATGGATAAGTGTTTCAATCATATTCTCTACTGCTGTTTGTGTTGATATGGATGTGTTTACATTTCCACTTCCATTTATAATCCCTTTACAACCTATCTTTTTCGCAAGTGGAATGATTATCTCCCCAAGTGTATCCAGAATTAAATTTCTGTCATCTTTATTAATCAAAGATGCTTTTATACCGCCATCTGGATGACAATGAACAAAACAGGTTGTTGTAAGTCCGTATTTGTGATTGAGTTCTGCAAGCATTTCAAAGTCCTTCTCTTCTTCTATAAGAGAAGACCCATTAAATCCAGTATTGTGGAACCAGAACTCATAGTATTTAAATCCTAACATAGCAACTGTTTCAATCCTTTTTTTATAAGGCATATCTCCAAAGATTGGTTCTATACATACCCCTAACCTGTGCATAATCCCCCTTTTTAATCTAGAATACTTGCTACTTTATTTATGGCTTTTGCAATCATATCACAATCTTCCAGTGTCATCTGAGGTGGTATATTTATATGGACAGCCCTTGACAGATAGTCAAGTGTTTTAGGATTCATATCAGCAGAATATTTTACATCCTGTCCTTTATGATAAGGGCAGGTCCATGGACATCCTTCCTGTGTAGGTGTTTTCTTCTCAAGTAAGTGTTTCCAGTGCGCATATATATGCCAGTCAGGTATCCCTGAATTATATGCACCAGTAGCATCAACCCCTTCTGCCCGTAATGCTTCTACAAAATAAGGGACCCTGTTTTTATCATCAAGATAAAACATCAAACATACCCCTGTATCTCCGTTAGGGTCATTGACAGGTCTAAGTTTAATTTTTTTATTGTCTTTGATACCTTCTATAATCCTTTTCTGATTCTTCCTCATTTTTTCAAGTAGGTTATCCAGTTTATCAATTTGCGCAAGCAAAACAGCACCGGCAAGTTCACTCATACGGAAGTTGCTTCCGCAGAATAGTTCTCCAGGATATCTCTCATCAGCAAATCTGTCAGGTCTCCAACATGCTGCTGTATCATGATATCCCATACACCTGTCATATAACCTGGGATCATTTGTTACTACCATACCTCCTTCTCCTGCTGTAATAATTTTATGAAACTGAAAGGAAAAACATCCACAGTCGCCAAAAGTACCAAGATACCTGCTTTTATATGTGCCACCAGCTGCCTGTGCCACATCTTCTATAACTTTCAGATTGTATCTTTTTGCTATATCTAAAAGTTTATCCATATCGGCAGGAACTCCCCTCATATGTACTACAATAACTGCCTTTGTGGATTTTGTTATCTTCCTTTCAACATCTTCGGGGTCTATTGTAAGCGTCTCATCTACCTCTGAGATTACAGGTATTGCTTTTGCTCCAACTACAACAGCAGCTGTGGCAAAAAATGTATATCCTGGAACTATTACCTCATCTCCTGGGCCTACTCCACAGGCAACAAGCGCACATAATAATGCACCTGTACAACTGCTTGTTGCTAATGCATATTTTGCTCCTATCTTTTCCTTAAATTTTGTTTCAAACTCCTTTACTTTTGAAGGAAAATTTTCCGGTCCGTAATATCTGAAAAGATATTTTCTATCAAGAACCTCAAGTACCTGTTTTTTTTCTTCTTCTCCTATCTCCATACCTCCTGGAAACATAGGAAAGTTTGGTGTTGTTTTGGCTTTAGGACCACCATCTATAGCAAGTTTCTCATCCATATCACATCCCTCCTATATTCAATATATCCACAGAAAGCATCTTTTCTGCTATCTCCATTGTTTTTAAGGCATCTCCAAAATGAGAAGAAGGCAAACACTTCCTTTTTATACATTCAATAAATTCACGGTTTTTTCTTTCAAAGCCCTTCGCTATAAGTGGATTTGTTGTTCCAGCAACCTGGAATATATCTAATTCTATACCGGCGATATCATTATCTTTATAGATATATCCTTTACTTTCAGGATTTCCTTCGGCACATATCCCTGGGGAGTGCATCTCAACTCTGAATATTCTTCGCCCACTTGCCCAACTATTTATCATTATTCCTGTAGCTCCGTTATCAAATTCAATAACACCTATAATAAAGTTTCTATCAGGAACATTTATACTCTTCATTTTACTGTATATATTTTTTGCTTCTCCTCCACATATCCACCTTAATGTATCTATAGCATGGACACCGTCATCTAACATATGGTCCCTTACCATTTTAAAGGGCGTTATATCACACTTATAAAATTCACATACTGCATGGACAATCGGGCCCTTTTTAAGGCACTCTTCTCTTAATTTAACAAGTAGCGGACAGGCACGCCTTTGAAAACTTACCTGGGTAATACAACCATTCTTTTCTGCTGCATCGGCAAGGATATGGGCAGAATGAAGATTAACGCCAAGTGGTTTTTCAGTATATACATGGATTTTATTCTCAAGGCACCATAAAATAGGGGTAAACATTACCTCTGGTTGTCCTATAATAACAGCAGCATCAGGAGATGTCTTTTCTATCATCTTCCTGTAATCGTTGAAAAGAAGGTCTATGTTATATCTTTTACCTGTTTGTTCAAGTGCCTCCTGATTTATATCACATAAAGCAACTACTTTCACATCATCATAGGATGTAAAATTAGGAAGATGCACCTCATTTGCCATCTTTCCACATCCAATAAAGCATACTTTGATTTGTTCTTTCATTTTAAAATCTACCTGTCCAGAAGATATTATTTTGTTCCCTTGGAAGAAGGTCTGCCTTTTTCCATTCAATATGACCATCACAGAAAAGTATATTGAGCCCACCACTATGAATGGGACGGCTATAAGGATAAGGATCACTTTCATAGTATCGTGATGCCTGCATATATATACGCTGTGTATTATTGCTATCCATAACCAGGAATGTATTAGAAGGTTGGAATATCCTGCTTCTTTTTCCAGACCTCTCATGGTTAATACCCAGCCGCTCATTCATACTGTATGAGACAGGATAATTTAGTTGTTCATATGTCCAGGAGATTGCGCCACTTTTAGCAGAAGGACAGTGGAATACAGTTCCTTTTTCACCTTTACAGCCTTCAGAAGAATAATCTATGTAATCTTTATACATACTGCATTCTGTACCATTAGAAGTTGTCATAGTACCAAGGTATTCAAGGTCTTTATTGGCTATATACAATACATAAAGTAGATTGGACCAATAATTTCCATACTCGTTTAGATAAGGTGGAGGATAAAAGTCATCTTTATCATCTGCATACATAGCCATCGCAAACCCTATCTGTTTCAGATTGCTCATACAGACCGCCTGTCTTGCTTTTTCCCTTACCTTACTTAATACAGGAAGAAGCATTGCTGCCAGTATCGCGATAATCGCGATGACCACCAGCAACTCTATCAATGTGAAGCCGGAAATATGCATTTTACTCTCACCTTTTACCATAGTATTACCCTCCTGCCCATGAGAACTGGGCTGTAGTAATAATTCCATGATAAATAACTTCAACAGGATAGTTTCTCCAACTTGTTCCAACAATTCCTAAAGCACCTTCTTCAATACATCTTTTTGTAAATGCAAAAATATTTCTTACAGGTCTTTGTACGGATAGTAGCCATTTCCAATCGTATGTGTCAGCAAATAAATGGTCAAGAAGAGGTGCTCCTATAACTTCAAACCCACTGTCTTTATAAAACTTAAGATATGGAAATGCCTTTATGTATTTAGGAAATTTATCTCCAAGGTAAGGTAAAAATTTGGATTTATATTCAGGTTCAAGTTCCTTTTCTAAATTCATAAATCTGCCAAATTTTAAGGTGTTTTCTTTTTCCAGTCCTGTAATCTCTTTGGCCCATTCATTTTGCCATCGTCTATCATATACAACCCCTCTGTTGGTCTCATAGGACCTTGCAAGCAGAAGCGGGGTGCTATCTTCTGTTGCCCAATAGTCCCAGTACATAATAATTGAACCTTTTTCAAGTTTTTGTACCGTTTCAGGGAATGTACAGAGCATATCATCCCAGAGTATAGGAATTAATCCCTGTTTCTTTATCCATCTGCATACTTTATTTATATGTTCTATATAAAGACCCCCTTTCCCGATACTTTTTGCCCTTTCTTTACATACAGGGCAGTATCCGAGGTATCTTGTTTCATCTCCTCCTATATGGAAATATCTAATATCAGGATGTATCTCTATAATTTCTTCTGCCAGTTCAACAAAAAGTTTTAAAGAATCAAGATTTGAAGGACATAACTGCCTGCCTCCTTCTTTTTCCCCTTCATTCAGATACTGGTATTTATGTACATCCAGAACATAATCAAGATGACCGAATGATTGAAGTAATGGGATTACCTCAATATAGTTTTCTCTGGCAAGAGATATAAGTTTTCTGATTTCTGCTTTTGAAAGTGTATTTGAGGAGACAACAAGTGGATGTTTTTTATATGGAAACCTATCTCCATATTCAATAAGTATAGTGTTTATTTTAAATTTTGCAAGCATTAGAATTAAATTATGTGCCTCCCGATATCCCATATTTCTTACATTATCAAAGTTTAAATGGATACCTCTCATTTTTAGGGATGGGTAATCATCAATATCTGTAACAGGTATTTTATCTCCGTTTTTGAGTTGTAATAATGTCTGTAAGCAATAAAAAAATCCTTTTTCACTACTTGCCTCCACTGTTATCTTCTCACTGGATATATTTAGTTTATAACCTTCCTCTATTATTCTATCATTGTTAACTAAAAAAAGTTTTTTTGCCTTCTGCCTCTCTAACAATCTTAAAGGTCTTTCATACATATCTTTGAATTTTTTCTCACTACACTTTACAGAAAATTCAGAGATGTTTACTGTCTCATTATCTTTAAAAGACATTTTTTTAGGAAATGGAATTATATGAGGTTGTGCATACTGGTCCATTTTTCTCCTTTCTTTTTTATTCTTCTTCAAATTCAATAGTAATATAATCTTTACCTAATGGATTATCCATACCGGCAGCAAGTCGCCAATTTCCTGCCCATGGTGCTGTTTCATAAGAGCGGAAGTCCTGAAGAATGAGTTTTTTATAATTTTTTACTCCTGCACGCATTAAAAACTTCCCTGTTGCCTTTTCACCGGTTTTCATTTCTATAATTTTAAATACCTTAGTATTTGGCTGAACCGTCTCTCTTTCTACCGGGATATCACCTGTCCTCGTAGTTTCCTGTCCACTACCTGAAACATATACACCTTTATAAGACCCACCTGCAAATGTATCCTCTGGTATTAAAAACCCTATTTCTCCATATCCTTTACTGTTTGGATTTGTAGGGATGAGGTTTATTTCAAAAGATACTTCATCTTTTTTAAGAGATAGTTTGACATATTGTTCATCTTTTTCAGAAAGACCTGGCATACGGTTAGGACCTGTTGTTACTTTCCATAGAACAGACATACCTGTTTCATTTCCTGCATTATCCAGAATTTTTTCTACTACTGGCTCTTCAAATCCACGATATGAAGGGATACTTAAATTTATAGTGCCTTCGCTATCTCTGAAATAGTAGTAAATATGTTTTACCACAACCACATCACCATAGTTTATACTGATTTCAGCTGTCTTATCATAAGAAATCTTTATCTTTCCATAAGAGATTTCACCTGAAACTAACATTTTGCTTTGAAATACTATCCCCACTACAACCAATCCAAACAGCACCTTCCATATTTTTAACATATCCACCCCCTGTTTTAGTGTAAAAAATAATTTTTAATCTTAAAGACCCTTCCTTCTCCTGGTAGCATATCACAGTTGATAGTATTACCTTCCCAGCCAATACCTAATCGCAAATCAATTATTTCAGATTGTTTTGAGAGAGATATGACAATATTCTGTCTTTCAAAGAGACGATTTACTACAAATAGTATCAGGTCATTATCTTTTATTCTGGGATAGATATAGACCTCTGGCTTTGAGCATTGAATAATTTCAGGTAGATAATTAAGAACTGTTTTCCGGAGTATATCTTCAGGGTTAGATGAGGACCTAAATGGCCAGCCGATAATAAATGCTTTGCCTTTGCCATACACGCTTTCAAGAATAGCGGGTTTCCCATCAGCATATCTTGCGATTACTTTTGTGGCTTGGTTGTCTATATTTTCAAATAGCCATCTTTTGTTGATACTGGGTGAAGAAATTTCTGTGCCATCAGAGAACTTTATTTTGCCAGCTGGCATTGTATCTTTTACAACGTTATTGATACCCCAAAGATTTTTAAGAAGAAGCATAGAAGGATATGATAGTTCATTGTAAAGTCCTATAGGCCCTGTAGCAAGCAAAATTCCTCCTTCTTTGACAAAATTTTCAAGTTTTTTCTGTGTTTGCTCTTTTATATATAATGAATATGGAACAATAATAACTTTGTAGTTTGAGATATCTTTACTTGTCGGGATTACATCAGGGGTGAAGAATAAAGGTCTGCACAGTATATTATAAATAGCATTACTTTCTCTCGGCAGTAGTTCTAAGTCATCTTCAATCGGGCTTGAGATTGTCTGTATTCTGCTTTCATTCGGTTCCATAATGGCAACAGGTAGTAATGGATTGGAGCCATCTATCTCTCCACGGATACTGGTATATATTGAATTTACCCATTTCATTCCATATACACCATATCTGAAATATCCAAATCCATATGGATTACTATGAGAAAGTTCATCTGGTAAAAAGTTAGAACCATTTCCCATAGCATGGTCTAAAATCACTTCTACACCACGAGAGAAGACAAGCCAGAAATTTCTAATATACGCAGCATAATTGTCAAGCTCATCTTTCATCTCAGGGACTGCCCACGGTCCTCCCAGTCCTGGTAATAAGCGGAAAGATGCTTTATATGGCCCATCCCATACAAGCGGGTAGTACTCACTCAGCCCTAACTGTGCATTACCTGCATAGCCAGCCATATAATCCAGATTAAAATCCCTGCCTATATGAAGACCTGTTATATCATGGATAGAAGTTATTTCATCATAAGGGATATCTCCATAGGGATTATATGTTCCATGTCCTATGGCATAGTTGGGAGAAAACCTATCCATAAGTTTTTTCCCCGGAGAGACGCTTTTTATAGCATCTTTATACTGATAAAAATATCTCCAGGAAATCCAGTTTTCAAATTCTTTCCATTCATACCACAGGGCTTTTAGAGGAGAGGATGCTTGTCTTTCTTCTTTTATCTTGTTTTCCTCAGGTATATTGATTTCCTGAAGACAAGAAAAATTATAACCAAGTGTTTTATTTATCTTTTCCAGCGAACCATATTTATCCATTAGCCATTTCTGAAATTTCTCTCTTGCTTCTTCTGTCTTCCAGTAAAGGTTATGGGTTTCATTATCAGTATTATAACCTGCTACAGTTGGTTCATCTTTATATCTATTCGCTATGAGCCGTAAAACACTGTTATACCTTGAAAGAACCTGCTCATTATACCTGTTAAAGGGATGGGATTCTGCTCCCTTTGCTCTACCTCTCTTTTCAGGATAGGGGAGTTTATCTATAAATCCCTGGTGTAAATAATCATAGTTCCCATCAAAGTTATCATGGATACTTTCTCTTCCATCAAGATGGATATAAAAAGATATTCCTCTTTTTTTTGCCTCACGGATATAGTCATCATATATATCAAGTTGTAAATCTGCCTCTTCAACGGTTGAAGGGTCTGCGCCCTTTTTTATAAATCTGTTTGTTCCACCACCCTGAACAAATGTATTCATTCCTAACTTCTGGATTGTATCAAGATATACACCGATACTATACTGTCTGATAGCAGAATTATTGGTTTCTTCTGTATTAGAGTATTGTAATATCCCATGTTGCCCCCATTGGACCGGTATTCCTTTTTTAACTTCCACATTATTAAAACCTTTCTGCAAAAGTGTTTCTTTCAATGTTTCATATAAACATTTATATCTCTCTTCTATTGTATCTATTTCTTTAAGTAGGTTGTGATATAAATTGAATGCCTCCTTGAATAAAGCATTTGCCAGAAGAGTATCTGCCTGCTCTAATGAAGAATAAAGTTTTTTAATAATAGATACTATCTCTTCCTTATTATCGTCTTTTCCTGCTATATTAGAGAGCGCCATTATATCTTCTGAAAGTGTCCGTATATATGCCAATCTATCCATTAATCTATCTCTTTCTCTATGACTTTTCCCTAAAAAGCCAAGTGTTCCTGTATACTCCTCATTGCCGGATAACCAGTAGGAAAGCCGTATCAGAAAAAGCCAATAGTCATGAAATTCATTAGACAGATAAATCTGCCCAAAATCAGTTCTTAGAGGTGCAGAAAAATAGGCAACCTTACCTTTACCTACATTCCAGACAATAAGGGCAGGGTCCCCATTGTTCCATCTTATTAATATATCTGCTCCTTCTTTTAGTTTCACCTTATAATATATTAGAGAGCCAGGATATGGCTTCCAGTCAATTCCACTTAGTGCTGGATGATTATTATTTATTACCTCTGGTCTTATAAGGGTCTGTTTGTCCACCTTTATAGTTTTGCCATCAGTAATATCTACAGGTAAAATATCTTTTAGATAAATTGTTGTTGCATCTTCTGGCGGCAGTGCTACAAGAAGCCCACCGCCATTTTTAACAAATGTATCTATACCGGAAAGATATGACCTGCTCATACCTTTTCCAATGATTATTACAGATGCATCATTTGATATGCCTGAAAACTCATCAATTTTAAGCCCTTTCAGTTTTACCATCTCATCAAATGTCTCTCTCAAATTGCCTGCTCCATAAACAAGAATATTACAGGGGGGAGCAGAAGGGACTATTATTGTCTTTGGTTTAGAAACTATAGGGATATCTGCCTTTGATAATGTAATTCCTATAATACCGGGTATAGCAGGTATATTCTCAGATATAACCGGTTTTTTTAACTCAATTTTTACTACAGGAATATCTTTTTTAAGATTAAAGGTGCTTATTCCCAGTCCTACCCATCTCTCTCCACTACTGCCTTCCCATGCAATAATAAAATTTTCTAATTTCTCTTTCTGCGGTGCAAACCACCAGTCAATAATATCTCTGTTATTTACAACTTCAAATTCATCAAAAGAGCCATCCTTATAAATAAAACGATATATAACCACAGGTCCATTGTAAGATGAAGGAGTCCATGTGGTGCCATGTAAGATATAGACCCTTTCTGCAGATATAGAATCAACAGGAATACTTACTAATTCAGGAAAATTCTCACCATGTTGTTTATTCCCTTTCAGAACAATGCAACTTTTCCCATTATTGATAGAAGGGTCTATGATATTAAAGGGTATGTTATTAAAAATTTTTATTCCTGTAGGAAGATTTTTCAGGTCATTGTCAGGACCATCGTCTGACCACCCTCCTTTTCCATCATTTGCATACTCATCCCTGAATCCCATATTACAAAAACTTCTTATATCAAGAGCAACAAAAGGATATTTCCTCCCTTCTTTGAATGATATAACAATCTGTCCTTTTAAATTTGGCTGTTCAGTTGATATAAGCCATTTGTTGATATAACCCTTTTGTTTACGATAGTCCTTAAAAAAGAATGTCTGTTGAGAGGAGATAGTAAGAAGCGGCTGTTTCTCTTCAAAGAATTCAAGAGATAGAAGTCCTGTTCTGTCTGGGTCAGGGAATGCTTTATCAAAAGAAAGGGTATCATCTTTCACATTATTTAATACATCTTTTGTTCTTACTGGTTTTCCATTAATAGCAGAGTCCTTTATACAGAAACCAGCAACTACCTCTGTATTTGCTTCCCATTCAAATAAAGATGTTTCAGCGCCCACTTCCATTTTAACTGTAAGTCCTTCATTCTGCCATAATATCTGGATTCCTTCTTCTGTCTCTCTCTTTACAGGTTTTATATTTCTGTCAGGGAACAAAATTTTTCCTTTAGTATTTGTAATAAAGAAGTCAGTTATAAATGTATTGTCCATATAGGATATTGCCATCTGGTTATCTTGAAAGATATCTATTTTTTGAAATCCAAAGTTAATGTATTCTTCCTCTCCATAAAGAGCATTTAACCAAAACAATCCTATGATAAGAATTTTAAATATTTTTTTATGCATCCTTCCTCCTTATACTTTATTCCTGACATTTCTTACAAGTTTTTCCATAATTCTTCCCTGTGCTTTCAGATAAAGATTATCAGGATATTTTTGTAGCCCTTTTATACAGAGGGATAACGTTTTGACAGGGTCGTCTCTAAAGAGAACCTGGCAATAACCGATATAAAAGTCATCTGTATCTGCACCCATCTTTTCTGCTTTCCTGTAATATTGAAGTGCCTTTTTATGTTCCTGGGCGAGATAATAGCACCGTGCAATTTTTCCCCAGTATTCAGGATTTTTCTCATCAGGGCTTTTAAGTAAATAGTGTATCTGCTTTCTCTGCTTTTCCTGAAACTGATACTCTAAAATCCAGTAGTATCTATAAGAGAGCCAGCAATCTGCTTCTTGTAGTATCTGTTTTAGTTGTTCTGTAGTGTCAGAGATAGCAAAGAAAAGTGAGATTATATTTTTTTCTGAAATGTAGTACTGATGAGATATATTTACTGTCTGATAATATCTCTTTAATTTTTTTACAAACTCAATCTTTTCATTATTAGATAAATAGAATAATTTTCTTGCAGTAATTTTTTTATCACTATCTATTTTTTTCTCCTTTAACTTCTTATATTCTTTTGCCTTCCATTCCTTATAAACATCCTGCCACCTTTTTTTGCCATATGGATATCCGTGTACAATAGCAACTGTTTGCCTATTCATCAAAGCGTTTTTTATTCCTTCCATACTTAACTCTTTTGTAAAAATATATGTATATGTTGCTTCTCCTGGAGAATACGCCTGAAAGTCCGTATGTGAGTCAGCACTGGATACAGCAATATAACCTTCTTCTATAACTTTTTTCGGCTCCCTATGGAGTGATGTGTTTTTACCATCTCCATACTCTAATAGTCCCAATCCATGCCCTATTTCCCATCCATCTATATCAAAACATTTGCGATATGTCCACAGCCTTTTTGATGGCTCTTTGGATGGCTGGGAAGAGTGTTCATGTGCAATAATAGCGATACCCCCTTTCTTATGGATTTCTTCAATCTGTTCCCTATGGGGTCTTACATTTCCATATTCATCATAACTTGAAACGTCATCTTTTATAAACAAAGATACAATATCATTGGTTAGAGCAACACCTCTAATAGAGGTGCGGGCAGTATTCTCTTTCCCAACTATTACAAAGAAACTATTCCCGCACCTCTTTGTTATCTTTTCTGATATATTCCTTTCAACAGAGGTATCTGTCTGATTTGCATGTTCTGTAAGTGCTATACAGTCAAATCCTGCCTTCCTGTATGTAGCAATCACAGGCAATGGGTTTCCTAAGTGCATCTGTGCATAATGGCAGTGCAGGTTTGCCTTTAATATCCTGTAGTTTTCAAATTTCCACATATATCAATAAGGGGTGTAAGGCCACCAGAACTTCCAGTTGTCAGGGGGAACATTATATCCGTAAATAGTCCCTTTCTTTTTATATTCAACACGCCCATCTGCAAAAAGGAAGTTGGCACCATCACTATGCCTATAAGCAACCATTCTGGCATTTTGAGTTGGAAGTGCTCCTCCCGACTGGCTATATATACATCCATATCCTCCGTCTCCTGTTCCATCTGCACCCCATCCTTCATCTCCTACCAAAAACAATCTGTCAGGATATTTAATTCTTGAGTATTTTGTATATCTTAAAGGAGAACCTGTATCCCAGTTAGCGGTAAAAACAAAATCACCATTCCATGCATAACTTACTCCGTATTTCTCAAAGCCGGTTGGTTTGTAAGGGTTACGGTTGCTCGGACATCTCCATACTGCCTTGTCTGTAATATATTGTGTGTTAACACTGAGTTGTGTATAAGGATAGGGAGCAGAAGCAACAACCTCGTTATAGTCCTGGATATACATCATCAAGGCAAGCCCTATCTGTTTGAGGTTACTTACACAAACCGACTGCCTTGCCCTCTCCCTTGCCTGGCTGAGTGCTGGTAGTAACATTGCAGCCAGTATCGCAATGATTGCTACCACTACAAGCAACTCTATCAAAGTAAAACCCACTCTCCTTGCTTTCTCCACCACAAAATGTTGGCGGATGCTTCGTTTCACTTTCCACATTTTCTTTTCCTCCTTTCTTTATTTTCTTCTCCCATCTCACTTCTCATTCCTTACCTCCTTCACATCACCTCCTTTCTTTAGTGCTCTCCCGTATAACCAGTTCTGGTTGAACTACTATATCTCTGGGAATATTCTTACCATTGATGAGCATAATAAGACATTCAACCGCCTTTTCACCTATTTTTTTCATATTTCTTTCCACAGTGGTTAAAGATGGGTGGACTAACAATCCCTCATGTGAGTTATCATCTCCTGCTATACTCAACTCATCAGGTATTTTTATATTTTTTCTATGACAGTAGTTAAGCAGATTTATAGCGCGGTGGTCACTGGCAGTAATAATTGCTGTTGGTGGCGATGCAAGAGATAATAATTCCTCTAAATTTTCTTCGTCCTCTGATGTAGCATCTCCATCAGTTTCTTTTACCAGTGCAGTGTCATATTCAATACCATTTTCCTGCAATGCCTGGATGTATCCTTCTAATCTGGGAAGAAACCAGAGGGAGGTAGCAGGTCCATTTATAAAACCAATTCTTGTATGTCCAATGGATATGAAATAGTTGACAAGTAGGTATGTACTCTTTTTTCTGTCAACCCTTATGGAGATACAATTTTTTTCATAAGCAGGAGGATTTAACAGGACAAAAGGAATTCCCTTCTTTTCTTTTAAGAAACCCTTTATGAAAGGGCTTAATTCTGTAAGCATTACAAATCCAGTATGGTCAGGAAATTTAGAAAAAATCTGCAGAAGGTATTTTTCATATATTGTTGCAAAGGTAAATCCCAATTTTTCTACCTTTGAGGTTATCCCACTATATATCTCCATACTCCTTGGGTTTGAAAGTATTTTGTGGAGAAGTGCTCCTTCAGGGAGTATAAGTTTAATATCTATTTTCTGTTTTATATTTTTAACGATAGTTCCTTTTTTCTTAATCTTCTGGACAAGCCCTTCTCTTTCCAATTCTGATAGAACCCTTATTGCTGTTATGGTGCTCACATTATATTTTTTGCATATATCTTCAGCAGTATAAAAATTTTCTCCAAACTCATATTTGCTTATTTCTAATGAAAGCGTATTGTATATTTTCTTCCAGACCGGCTCTTTTTTTATTTCTGCTATTCTCATTTTAATAATATATTTTATTTTCAAAATAAATTATCATATATAATTATAACATATTTCTATTTTTTGTCAAGTCAACTTGTTTTTGAAGTCAGGATTAGAAAAAATGTAAATATTTACTAAGCCCTGTTTTATATTTAATTTACAATCTTTTATTCTTTCCTGTCAAGTTAGCGTACATATAGGGTAGACAGGTAACACTTTTTCATTTAATTTTTTGTTCAAGAGTCCCCACACCCTAAACCCTCTTTTTGCCCCTCACCCATACCCTCTCCCCTGAGGGGAGAGGGAAAAGGGAAGGGGTGTCCTCTCTTTCCCCTCGCCCCGCTTGAGCGGGGAGAGGGTTAGGGTGAGGGGGCCCCTCTTTCTCCCCTCGCCCCGCTTGAGCGGGGAGAGGGGTGCTGGTGCAACGAGTAAGGAGCACCGCATAGCACAGAGGGCGAGATGGTATTGTCAATGCGACGAGTAAGGAGCATTGTTTGGCAAGGGCAGTGAGTCGGTGAACTGCCCCCCGTTGACCGAAGCCCGTAAGGGCAAGAAGGGTGAGGGGATTCCCTCGCCCCGCTTGAGCGGGGAGAGGGTACGGGGTGAGGGGGATAGGGTTAGATAGGAGAATTATTTAAAATCTATTGGTCTTTGACGGGGTTCAGTAAAGATTTACAACAAATACAATTTATTGTCTGAATACTCCTCGTTTTTCAAAAAGGTGCTTTATAGTAAAATCAAGTAATATTTCAGTTATCTACCTTTAAGATTCTTTTTTGTATATAAGAAGCATATGCCTTTTCTGTAACTTCTGCTATATGGAGAGATGCTTCAGGACCATTTATCTGAGGTGGGCTATTTTTTAAGATACATTCAGCAAAATATTCACACTCATCGGTATAAGGATTTGTCTTTTTAAAGTTAATTTTCCTGAATCTGCGGACCACATCCTTACTCTGTTTTGCATCGTATCCAGAGGTTCCAAGTCCAAATATCCCTTCAACCACTCCACCTTCACTCTGTCCTATTGTTCCTTCTGTAAAGATACTACCATGCGAACCGTATATCTCCAACCGTGTCCTTGATGCCTCGTCAGGTATACAGAAGAAACAGTCAACTGTTGCATGTGCCCCTGATTTAAGTTCCAGAAGGGTTGTAGATGAGTCCTCTGATTTATATTTCTGAACCTGACTGTTGACAATCGCTGATACATATTTAATTTTTTCATCTGTCAAAAACTCAACAAGGTCATAAAGGTGTGTTGCCATATCTATCAGGGCACCACCACCTCCCTTCTTCGGGTCCTGCCTCCAAGCCCCTTTTATCGGGGGATACCAGCAGGAAAGTTGTGCCCTTATATAGACCAATTTTCCTATCTTCCCTTCTCCTATAAGTTCCTTTATTTTTCTATGAGCACCATGAAACTTCATCATATAACCTTCCTGGATGAATATCCCGTTTTTCTTACATATATTCACTGCCTCCTCTGTTTCCTTTAAATCTGTACAGAGTGCCTTCTCACAGAGTATATGTTTACCATTTTCGGCAGCCATTTTTATATGTTTCAAGTGAAGATAGACAGGGGTAGCAATATAAACAGCATCTATTTCAGGGTCTTTTACAATATCCTTTTCCTTTGTATATGCCTTTTCTATATTAAACTCTTTTGCTATCTTATCAACACCCACAACGTCCATAACCGCGACAAGTTTTATATTTTTTGCCTTTAACATTCCCGGTATAGTCCTTCTATAAGCAATACCACCTGCACCTATTACACCCATCCTCACCTTTTTCATATCCCCCCCTTGGTTTTAAACTCTAAAAACATCTCACTTCTCACTCATTTCATATACACCTTTGCCACCTTATTAAATGCCTCCACACACTTTTCCATATGTCTGATTTCATACACAGGATGAGGGAAAAAGTTCATCGTTCTTGCCTCAAGCCACTGTGCCTTTTTACAGTTAAACTTTGTATAGTCAATATACCTTGCATTAGGGTCATTAAATGGATACTTCAGCCGCCCAAAACCATTTCTTGATACATATGCCTCTTCTTTATACATCTCAGGCCATTGGACACCATAGACAGGAACTCCTTCTGCTTCTATCGCTGAAACAAACTGCTTTACAGGAACCTTTAACCTGTCTGCATCAAGAACAAAAGGGACCCACCAGAATGCATTCTTCCTTTCTTCTGTATCCACAGGTTTATGTAGAACAATCGGATGGTCCTTAATCGCATCTATAAGAAACCTTGCATTCCTCCTTCTGTTAGGAAGGTTCCATGTATCCAGCCGTTCAAGTTCACATAGACCTATCAGCGATTGGATTTCTGTCATCCTGTAGTTAAATCCAACCCTTCTATGGATATACATAAGTTTTGATTCAAGTTCTAAAAGCCGCAGACGCTCCTTCACATCATAACCATGGTCCCTGAAAGACCTGCACTCCCACCATAACTCTTCATTATTCGTAATAATAGCACCTCCCTCACCACCTGTAGTAAAGTGCTTGCTCTGACAGAAACTGAAACATCCTATATCTCCTATAGTCCCTGTCTTTTTACCTTTATATACCCCACCAAAACACTGGGCACAGTCCTCTATCACAAAAAGTTTATACTTCTTTGCAATTTCCATTATAGGGTCCATATCTGCCACAACACCATAAAGATGAACCACCAGTATCGCCTTTGTCCTTTCATTTATAAGCGGTTCTATGACATTCGGGTCAAGTGTATGTGACTCATCAACATCTGCAAATACAGGAAGTGCTCCTGCCTGAAGAATACAGAATGAAGATGCAATAAATGAGTAAGAGGGGCATATTACCTCATCTCCCGGACCTATGCCGAGTGATGCCACAGCGGTATGGAGTGCACTTGTTCCATTTGTAGTCGTTACAGCATACTTTGCTCCATTCCACTTTGCCCACTCTTCCTCAAACTTTACTCCTATCTCCCCTGTCCAGTAGTTTACCTTTCCTGTCTTGAGTGGCTCTGCTACCATCTTTATTGCCTTTTCTGAAAAGGATGGCCACATTGGAAACTTTTCAGTATTCACCGGTTTTCCACCTTCTATTGCTAACTTTTCCATTTTCTTCCTCCCTTTTTTTTATTATTTACAATAATATAAATAATTAAAGATGTCAAATTTCCTTACGGATAGGGTACACAGGTAATAATTTCTGCTCTCTACATATAACTTCGTTATGCTTCTTTCTTTACTGTGGAGAAAGGGTAGGGTGATGGGGTTTCCCTTGTCCTCCCCCCCATTTCTTATCTATTTCTATGTATTTTAAATTTTGGATTTCCTTATAAGAAACCTGTCCTGGGGCGGTCTTTGTATTGAATGATATATATGTAAATAAAGAGCCAAAATATAATGGGATAAGCCGTTCAATAAATGAAACACCCATAGGTGTTATAACAACTGGGAAACTTTTTGAGTAGGTATGAGTAAAAAATAAAAGGGTCAGAAGTTCATCAGGAGAATTTACATCTGTGGCTATCTTGATAATATCTGGTTTTAATCTTCTCCCTTTATTATAAACCTTTTTTAAGAATTTCAAAGAAGGGGTTCTAGAAAAATTGTGGTATGATACAATCACCTTTTTCCCTTTTTTTCTTGCTGATTTGATTACTTCTTTTGCTATTTTGCTTTTTATCTCTACATCCACATAGTCAACATATTCTAAAATATCTCTATATATTTCAAGCCGTCTTTTTTCAGATATGGCCAGTCCCTGGTTTTGATGTTCTTTATGCCACCTTACTGTACCTATCTTTTTTGTTGATGTTTTTAAAGTTAACCATTTTTTAAGTTTATCTTCTGGGTTTTTCTTGAGGAATTCATCTATCCTGAACTCACACCAGCCACATCTTTTCAATGCAGCCAGCAGTTCTTTTCTATCTTCTCCACCAACCAGAACCAGTGTAAGTTTATCTTTCATTTTAATAATCTTTCAACAATAGCAGAGGTGTTATCCAGAACTCTTTTAACATCTGGTTCTTGTATCCCAGCAGATATAATAAGAGTCCTGGCAAAGTTGTCATCTATAAGGTTTTCTGGGGAGTGTGTATCTGTATTAAGGACAATAGGAAATCCATATTTATACCACAATCTCACAATATGTCCGTTGGAAAGACAATGACCATGTCTCGCAGAAATCTCAAGGGGTATCTTTTTCTCTGCAGCAAGTTTAGCATCTTCTTCTGTTAAAATCCCGGGATGTGCAAGTATATCCACACCTGCCTCAAGTGCTGCACGGTTTGTTCCTTTTAGTACCGGTTCCACAACTGTTTCTCCATGAACAATAACAAGTTTTGCCCCTGCTTTCCTTGCAAGAGAAACTAGTTGAGGTATCTTTACAGGATGGACATGTGTAATTTCTGCCCCGGGGATAACTTGTATCTTCATACTTTTATTTATAGATTCAGCCACCTTTAGAGTGGATGATATAATACTTTCAAAGTTTGAAAAGTCAATATGGTCTGTAATACCTAAAACAGTATACCCATTTTCTTCTGCCCTCCGTGCAAGTTCTGATGGTATAAGGATCCCATCACTTAAAAGTGTGTGTGTGTGAAGGTCAATCATTTTTTTCTTCCTCCTCTATCTCTTTCTTTGGAAAATGTATACCATGGACTATAACATCAACATTGCCAACTTTTAGCCCTGATATTCTTTCTACTTCTTCCTTTATTGCTTTCTGTATCTGATATGTTACCTCAGGGATATTTACGCCGTAATCAATAACAACCCGCAGTTCAAAGCTTACCTCATCCTCTCCTATAACAACCTTAATACCGGCATCTGCTGTTCTTTTTATCCACTGGACTATACCACCGACAATACTTGTAAAAATCCTGTGGACCCCAGGGACTTTCCTTGCTGCTATTGCTGCTATTGAGGCAAGTACTTCATTGTCAACCTTTACATTGCCATATTTCTCTTCCATTATTCCTCCCTTTTTTAATGAGCATTCCGGGACTGTTCTGATACTGATTCAGAAGCAAGAAAATTTTCAAGCCACTTTGTACTATATCTGCCACTTAAAAAGGTAGGATGTTCAAATATTCTCTTGTAAAGCGGTATGGTAGTTTTTATACCTTCAATTCTTATCTCTTCTAATGCCCGTTGCATTCGCTCAATCGCTTCGGCTCTATTTATACCGTATGCAATGAGTTTTACTATCAAACTATCATAAAAGGGAGGGATTGTGTAGCCCTCATATATATGGGTATCAATCCTTATTCCAGGACCACCAGGTAGTATAAGTTTTGTTATTTTCCCGGGCGAAGGCATAAAGTTATTTAAAGGGTCTTCAGCATTTATTCTGCACTCAATCGCATGCCCTTTTATAGTAATATCCTTCTGGGAAAAGTTCAATCTGTCCCCGCGGGCTACGAGAATCTGGTGTTTCACGAGGTCTATACCTGAAACAATTTCTGTTATAGGGTGTTCTACCTGTATTCTGGTATTCATTTCAATGAAATACGGCCTGCCATCGGAATCAACGAGAAACTCTATTGTGCCTGTGCTTTGGTATTTAATCTGTTTAGCAAGCCGGTAGGCATACCTGTAAAGTTTCCTTCGGAGTTTTTCATTTACTGAAGGTGAAGGGCTTTCCTCTATCAATTTCTGATGTCTCCTCTGGATAGAACAGTCCCTTTCGGGAAAGACGATGATTTTACCTCTTTTATCACCTATAAGTTGTATCTCTATATGTCTTGGCCTTTCCAGAAACTTTTCTACATAAAGAGCACCTTCTCCAAAAGATACTTTTGCTTCTTCCTGGCAGGTGTTCCAGTATTTGGTAAATTCCTCTGCGCTATTAACCTTTCTCATTCCCCTGCCTCCACCACCAGCGCTTGCTTTGATAATAACCGGAAAACCAATTTTTTTTGCATGAGCAAGTGCCTCTTTTAATACGCTCTCTTCATAGCCGGGGATGACAGGAACTTTACAACTTTTTGCTGTTTTCCTTGCAAGTGCCTTGTCTCCCATAAGTTGTATATTTTTTGATGTAGGTCCTATAAAAACAATACCCGATGCCTCACATATCTCAACAAACTGGATATTTTCTGACAGAAATCCATATCCAGGATGGACTGCCTGTGCTTTTGTAATCTCAATAGCACCGACAATGGACGGGATATTGAGATAACTTTCTGAGGCGGGTGCTGGGCCCAAGCATATCTTCTCATCGGCAAGTTGCACAGGAATGGACTCTCTATCTGCTTCAGAAAAGCCGATAACTGTGGATAATCCTAATTCCTTACAACTCCTGATTATCCTCAGTGCAATCTCTCCTCTATTAGCCACAAATACCTTTTTAAACATTGCTATAATATTGTAGTAATCTTTCGTGTAAAAGTTCCGCTATTTTATCGTAAGGGGTGTTTTTATAAGAAATAAAAAACTCATATAGAAGTTGTAATGTCCTCCCATTTTTGAATATCGCATTTATTGTGCCTTCTTCCCATAACTTATCATTTTCTACGATTTTTCTCCAGTGCATTAATTCCAAATCTTTAATCTCTTCAAAACTTTTTGCAGGTGTAGAATCAAAATTAATTTCTGGTAGTTCAGGTAAACTGCTCTTCCATGTTTTTAGCCAATCAAGGATACTATTCCATATTTCAGGTCTTCTTAAATATTCAAATAATTGATTACCGTAGAAAAGATGAAGTTTAATACCGTAAAATTCTTCCATCCTTTTAAGTTCCATAATATAATAATTTTTATTCTTTACGAGGTCGGGGTCTATAAAATACATAAATCCTGTAAGTTCAGAACTATGCTTTTTATACAATAACTCAAGTTTTGCTTCAAAATTGGATATCTGCCCTCTTTTTTTGGTAGAGTCATGGACATCTCTTACTTTCTGTTCAATGAAGTAAAACATTTTACCATCTGTAAAATACTGGTCCAATGATAGTTGTTCTCCTTCTTCATTTTGCAGAATTTTTGGCAGGGGACTAAATCCAATATCTCTAATTATCTCTTCTATAATCTCTTCAAGAGCATCGCCCATGCGAATTTCATGTGATTGAAGAAGGTGTTGTAAAACTTTTGCCCCCGGCTTTGTAGGTCTAAATAGACCTATAAACCGTTCTGGTGTCTTTGCTATCCTTCTAAGCAATTCCTTCTTCTCCCCCTCAAAAATATGTTTATTTAGAATTGCACAAAATTTCTCATAGCTCATTCAAACCCCTCCAACTTTATGGATTTCTTATTCGGATATGGAGTGTCTGTTATCTTTAATGGGTGTTTAAATCTTTCTATAATCCCTTCTACATACTTTGGATTAACTTCTATCATAACAAAATTTCTTTTTAATGCTTGAGAGACGTATCCAGTTGTTCCGCTTCCTGCAACTGGGTCTAAAACTAAATCACCTTCTTTTGTTGATGTCAGGATAACTCTTTTAAGAAGTTCTACAGGTTTCTGTGTGGAATGTAATTTTCTTCCATTTGTATCTTTAAGCCGTTCTGTCCCCCAACATATGGGGAGGACCCAAACATTTGCTCCCACCTTGCCAATTCCAAACAATTTAGCATAGTCCTTATTAAAAGTGTATTTTTTACAATTTTTATCTTTCACCGCCCATATAATATTTTCAGTGGCATTTGTAAATCTTACACCTAACCAGTTTGGCATAGGATTAGTCTTAACCCAGATTACATCATTAAGTATCCAAAAACCCAAATCTTGCATTATTTTGCCTATTCTAAATATACTGTGATAGGTAGCAATAATCCATATTGTAGCGGTGGATTTCATTACTCTTTTTACTTTTATGAGAAGATTGCTTATAAATTCATCATATTCCTGGAAAGAAGAAAATTTATCCCACTCATCATTTACACCTTCTACGACTGTTTTTACAGTCCACCTTTTCAGTTCTTTTTTGGGCAGTTGTAAAAAATAAGGGGGGTCAATGAATACCATATCAAAGGATTCTTCCTCTATCTTATTCAATATATTTAAGGCATTTCCTAAAATGACTTTGTTCCTGATTTCCTCTGGTGAATACAACTCTTTCTCTTCGTTATCTTTCATAACAAAGTTTGAAATTCCATTTATTTCGGTTGATGTTTTGAATAGCCCCTTTGTTTCATTTATACTGTTCATTTTTCTTCCTTAGAAACAGTAGAATCAGAAGGGGAAGAAAGTTGAAGGATAAAAAGGACCTGTCCGTACTCAACGGGTTTAGCATTCTCAACTAAAATCTCTTTAATTGTCCCGTCATAGTCGGACTTTATCTCGTTCATTACCTTCATTGCTTCCACTATACATAAAGCATCTCCCTTTTTTACCTGTGAACCGACTTCAACAAAAGGTGGGCTTTCAGGAGAAGGAGCCCTATAAAATGTGCCTACGAGAGGTGACTTGATATATACAATATCTTCAAGTTGCTGGACAGGTTGTTTGTAATCTTCTAATATCTCTTCTTCAGAAGCGGTTTTTGCTACTCTTTCAACCTTTCCTTTCTGGATGACAGTACCTTTCTTTCCTAATATCAATGAAAAATCACCTTTTCTTACTTCTAAATATTCAAGTTCATATTCTTTCATAAAATCAGCATACGGTTTTAATTCTTCCGGTTTCATCCTGTCTCCTTTAGACACGGGTGATATATTCACCTGTCCTTGTATCAACTCGTATAGTGTCGTCGACTTCAACAAAAAGAGGTGTCTGTATGGTAATGCCTGTCTCTACCTTTACCTTCTTTTTCCCCCCTTGTACAGTATCACCCTTATGTCCTGGTTCTGCCTCAATTACTTTAAGGTCAACAGTGATGGGCAATTTTACATCAATGACTTTGCCTTCATAAAATAGTCCTATAACTTCAAGGTTTTCTTTAAGATATCCCTTTTCTTCTTCAAGTATTTCTTCCCGGATTACAAACTGCTCATAGGTGTTGTTGTCCATAAAGTGGTAGCCGTCAGAATCTCTGTAAAGATATACAAGAGGCCTCTCGTCCATATATACAGGGTTTACCTCAATATCAGACCTGAAGGTATCCTGTAAAATCTTTCCTGTCTTTATATCCTTTGCCTTAAGTCGAACAAGTCCACGGCGTTGCTGCTGGTGTGTATGCTCTGCGATAAGTGTTATGTATATATTACCTTCATATTCAAATACATTCCCTTCCCTTAGTTCTATCACCTTCATATGTAAGACCTCCTTACTGCCTTTATTTTATACTGATACCCCTTAAAAATCAAGATAATGCACGGATAGGGTTATGGGTAATACTTTCCCACTTAATTTCCCCCTTCCATTTTTATCTGATTTCTTTGTTATACTCATACCCCTACATTAAAACTCTAAATCACAACCCCCAAATCCTAAACTCTCTACATTGTGTGATAAACCTGCCCGCCAAATCTTTAGTGGTGGATCGCACCGCTACAATGTGCAATGAATTGCACTGCTACATCTCACTTCTCCCTTCTCACATCTCACGCTTTTTCTCTTCTTCCCTCTCCCCTTCATCCCCCTCTCCTTTCCCCTCTCCCCTGAGGGGAGAGGGTACGGGTGAGGGGATTCCCTCGCCCCGCTTGAGCGGGGAGAGGGTTGGGGTGAGGGGATGCAAAAAGCAAGACCTGACCCCCAATGCGTACCTAAGGTATCTCAAATTCTGCAGAACGGTAGACAAAAATGATATAATAGAAGAAATAACAGGGGGAA
>JAMWCZ010000019.1 GCA_023819225.1 Candidatus Omnitrophota bacterium | reverse complement strand
TCAACTCAGATTTTTATCAAAAAGGTTTTATCCCATCCATCTATGCGTGCTCGGGGCACACGATATTGCATCTGAGTCCAGGTATCCCAATCATTAAAAAGGTCTCTTATGGACTATGAAGCTACAAGGGCTTACCTGAAAAATAATTTCCTTTCCCTTGTCCTGTAAACTTGTTTATTTTTCAACATATAGTAGATACTTACGCAAAGTTTCTGGGCTATTGCTACACGTGCTTTATTTTTCACTTTCTTCCTTAATATCCTTTCATATCTATATCTTAGTCCAGGGTCTTTTTCTATTATATGGTCTACTGCTTCTATCAATACCCACTTTATGTATCTATTACTATCCCTCTTTAAATGCCCATGATATACTGTCGCCCCTGTCTGTCGTGTGGTTGGGGCTAATCCTGCATAAGAACAGAAATTTTTGGCAGAACTGAACCTACTTATATCTCCTATCTCTGAGAAAATCAATAAGCCGGAAAAATATGTCTGTCTATCTCGTCTATAACTCAAGATAAGTATTTACTCCTTCTTTTACAATCCCTCTCTTTGCAAGTATACTATGAATCCTGCTCTTTAATGATGCTCTTAATCTTACTAAAATAATCCTGTGCCTTAAAAGTTCACGACGCTCTCTTATCTCTTTTGGTGCAAGATAGGAAACTGGAAGAAAGTTTGTCCTCTCTAATTGCGCATCTATCTTGTCTGTCTTTATTGTAGATTCTGCTATTAACTTCACTTTATATGGATTATATGGATTGGCTAACTTTACCTTTAATTCTTCTTCCTCTAATAAGCCAGCTAACCATTCCCAACCTATTGTTGCTTCTACTACCGGTGTCTCTTTGGGGAAACTACTGAAATATCCTTTCCACTAACAATTCTCCTTTATTATTCAATACTGCTACTTGCATATTCTTTCTATGCAAGTCCACTCCAATATGATATAACCTTTCTATGCTACCCTCCTTTCTTTATTTTGGGATAGATTGATTTTACATCAATCTAAGCCCTTGAGGGTAGCCTTTTCATAATATTATTAATTTTCTCTACGGAAATGGTTTGAACTTGTGTATATCAAAACGAGAAAAAACACCGGTGAGAAAGATGCAAAAAGCAAGACGTGACCCCCTTATAAATTTGTGGGACAGCAGAATTTGACTTTTTTGTAAATTTATAATATCTTATCCCCGTTTGTCATTATCCGTTTTTTGACAATTAAACCCTGAAAAAAGGAGTATTTCATGCTTAAAAGATTTTTTACCCCGGAAAGTGTTGCTGTTATAGGTGCTTCAAAGCACCCTGATAAGTTAGGATTTAAAATTCTTAAAAATGTAGTTGATGGTGGCTATAAAGGTAATGTATATCCTGTAAATCCTTCCGCTGAAGGTGACATCCTCAATCTTAAGTCATACAAAAGTATATCTGAAGTCCCCACCCCACCTGAACTCGCAATAATAGTCATACCGTCTAAATTTGTTCCTGATGTAGCAGAAGAGTGCGGAAAAAAAGGTGTTAAAGGGCTTATTGTTATAAGTGCTGGATTTAAAGAAGCAGGAGAGGAAGGAAAAAAGAGAGAAGAGATGCTTAAAGAAATAGTTAAAAAATACAGGATGCGAATGATAGGTCCTAACTGCTTGGGTGTGATTGACCCCATAAATAATCTCAATGCTTCCTTTGCTATTGAGATACCACCAAAGGGGAAAATATCCTTTATCACACAGTCAGGGGCATTAGGAACTGCTGTCCTTGACTGGGCAGTAAAAGAAAATATAGGGCTTTCCAAATTTGTAAGTTTCGGTAATATGGCAGATATCTCTGAGACAGACCTGATTGAGGACTTTGGAGAAGACCCTGATACCAGTGTCATACTTCTGTATATGGAAGGGCTACAAAACGGTAAAAAGTTTATAGAGAGTGCAAGAAAAGTTACACTAAAAAAACCTATCATTATGGTAAAGTCAGGTAAAAGTGCTGCTGGAAGCAAGGCAGTATCTTCCCACACAGGCAGTTTAGCCGGCTCTGAAAATGCCTATAATGCTGCACTTAAACAGGCAGGCGTGATAAGGGCAAACTCCGTACAGGAACTTTTTGACTATGCGATGGCTTTTTCATCACAACCGGAACCCAAAGGAAGAAATGTTGCTGTGGTAACCAATGCAGGTGGACCTGCTGTTATGGCAACAGATGCGATAGAAGCAGAAGGACTTTGTCCCGCAGTAATATCAGAGAAGACAAAGTCATCTTTAAGGGAGTTTTTACCTTCTTCTGCAAATGTTAATAATCCTGTGGATATAATAGGAGATGCGCTCGCTGATAGGTATAAAAAGGCAATGGATGTAGTCCTTGCTGAAGAAAATGTTGATGCTGTTGTAGCTATACTTACACCTCAGGTTGTGACTCAGATACCTGAGAGTGCAGAAGAAGTTTCAGAAGCAGCAAAAAAACATAAAAAACCTGTTGTAGCATCATTTATGGGCGGAAAAAGGGTAGAGGAAGGTATTGAGATTCTTATGAAAAGGGGTGTCCCCAACTACCCATTCCCTGAACGTGCGGTCTCATCAATAAGAGCAATGGTTAACTATAAGGAATGGAAAGAGAAGAAAAAAGGGGAGGTAAAGATATTTGATGTAAATAAGGAAAAGGTAGAAAAGATAATAGAATCTCTCAAAAAGTCAGGAAGAAAAACAGCAGGTGATATAGAAGGGAGAGAGATATTGGCATCTTATGGAATAAAGACGGTGGACTCATTTCTTGCAAAAAATATATCTGAGTGTAAAAGATATTTTAAGAAGATAGGCGGTCCTGTTGTGATGAAACTTGTATCTCCTGATATACTTCACAAAACAGAGGCAGGCGGTGTAAAGGTAGGTATTAATTCTTTAAAGGGAGTAGAAACCGCCTTCAAAGAGATTATTGAATCAGCAAAAAGATATAAGAAAGATGCGGTTATTGAAGGTATTCAGTTACAACCATTTATATCAGGCGGCACTGAAGTAATTGTTGGAGTAAGTAAAGACCCGCAGTTTGGACACCTTCTGATGTTTGGATTGGGTGGTATATATGTGGAACTGCTAAAGGATGTCTCTTTCAGGATAATACCTGTAACAGATGTGGATGTGGAAGAGATGATAGAAGAGATAAAGACAGCAAAGATGTTGAAAGGTTTCAGGAATATATCAGAAAGAGATATAAACAGCATAAAAGATGTTCTCCTACATATCTCTCAGTTATGTATGGACTTCCTGGAAATAGAGGAGATGGACATAAACCCGCTCATTGTGCTTGAAAGAGGAAAAGGGACAATAGCGGTTGATGCAAGGTTTTCTTTTAATCTATAACGAAAGGGGATAATTTAAAATGAAAGAGGGAAAATATTGTGTTGGATTTATTGGATTTGGGGGGATTGCACAGGTATGCCATATCCCTGGCTGGAAAAAACTGAATGATGTGGAAGTTATCGCTGTAGCAGACCCGTCTGAAGAGGCACAGAAAAGAGCAAAGGAAGAGTTTTGTATCCCACTGGTATTTAATGACTATAAAAAACTTCTGGAAGTAGAAGAGATAGATATTGTTGATGTCTGCGCCCACAATACCTTGCACTTTCCGGCAACAGTTGATTCCCTTAAAGCAGGAAAAAATGTAATCTGTGAAAAACCGTTGGCAGTGAGTGTTAAAGAGGTTGAAGGGATGATAAAAGCATCAAAACAGGCAGGTAAGAAACTGATGGCAGCACAACACCAGAGGTTCAGAAAAGAAAGTGCAGTAGTAAAAAAGATGATAGATAATGGGGAGTTTGGAGAGATATACTATGCGATTGCTTATGCATTGAGAAGGAGACTTCTCCCTGCACGGCCCACATTTATAAAAAAGGAGCTTTCAGGGGGTGGCCCTATGTTTGACATAGGCGTCCATATACTTGACCTTACCTATTGGTTTATGGGATGTCCAAAGGTTCATTCAGTTAAAGGAGCAACCTACACAAAACTTGCAAAGAGAAAGGATATAAAGGGGTTATGGGGTGAATGGGACAGAAATACCTATGATGTGGAGGACTTTGCTGCGGGTTTCATAAGGTTCGTTGATGGTAGAAGCATATCTCTTTCATCCAGTTTCCTTGCCAATATGGAAAAGTTAGAGGACTTCTCTACAACACTTTTTGGCACTGAAGCGGGTATAAGATGGCCTGAGGGGAAAATATTTACAGAGAAAAAAAGGGTTTTGCAGAATATAGAGATAAAGATTGACACACTTCCTGATGTTGCACCACACTATGAGGAGATAAGGGCATTTTTTGAGTGTGTAAAAAAAGATAAAGAAGTACCTGTAAAGCCAGAAGAGTCCCTTGAGGTAATAAAGATGCTTGAAGGGATATATAAAAGCGCAGAGACAGGTAAAGAGATATTATTCTAAAAAGGAGCGGATATGGTAAAAATAGTGGTTATAGGCGTGGGTAAGTTTGGAACAAACCTGTTGAATACATTTTCACAGATTGAAACAGAAGGAAGATGTAAACTTGTAGCGATATGTGATATAAACGAGACACTTCTTGAAAATCAATGTAAGAAATATAATGTAAAGGGCTATACTAACTATAAGGAGATGTTAGAGAAGGAAGATATTGACGGTGTTGCAGTGGCAACTCCTGACCCCTTTCACAGGGAGCCGGTTGTATATGCAGCGAATAAAGGTAAACATATATTTGTGGAAAAGCCGATGGATATCACCGTAGAGGGATGTCAGGAGATGATTGATATTTGCAGAAAAAATAATGTTCTGCTTCAGGTTGACTTCCACAAACGTTTTGACCCTTTTCATATAAAGGTGAGAAATGATATAAGGGAAGGATTTGCAGGAAAAGTTGAATATGGATATGCCCATATGGAAGATAAGATTGTAGTTCCACGGGATTGGTTCCCTGGATGGGCTCCAAAGAGTTCACCTGTATGGTTTTTAGGGGTCCATATGTTTGACCTTATAAGGTGGATTATGGGGAGCAACGGGAAGAATGTATATGCAAAAGGGAAAAAACTTAAACTTAAGTCATTGGGTGTGGATACATATGATTCTATCTCTGCTATGGTGGAATTTGAAAACGGTGCAGTGGTTACATTTGACCTTTCCTGGATACTGCCTGATGACTTTGAATCCATTGTTAATCAAGGTTTTCGTCTTGTAGGGGAAAAAGGTATTATAGAGTGTGATAGTCAGGATAGAGGAACCCGGGTATCCTATGAAGGTATGGGTGTATCTACATATAACCCTGTGTTTATAAGTGAGTCGCCTGATAAAAGAACAGGAAAAATAAGGTATTCTGGATATGGTATTGAAAGTATTGCTGACTTCGTGTATAATTTGGAGTATCTATCAAAAGGTGGGTCTCTTGATTTGCTAAAAGATGGAATTACAGGACTTGGAGAGGATGGCATTGAAGTTACAAAGATAGCGGTGGCTGCCCACAGGGCTTTGGAATCAGGAAAAGTTGAGTTTATTAATTAAGTAAAGGAGAAAATATATGGCAGCAACAATACGGCTTGTTAGAACAGGAAAAAAGAATAAACCATTTTTCAGGATAGTGGCTGTTAGTAAGGAGCAGGATGGAAGAGGGGATGTCCTTGAAATTCTTGGATGGTACGACCCGCTTCCACGAAATCTTTCATTGGAAGTTAAAGAAGACCGTTTAAAATACTGGTTCGGCGTAGGAGCAAAGCCATCTCCAACGGTGAAATCAATTCTGAAAAAGAAGGGCATTTTTGTTCCAGTGAATGTGGATAAGTGAAGCATAAACTAAATGCGGATAGATATCATTACGATATTCCCTGAAATTTTTGTACCTCTGAATATAAGTATAGTTAAAAGGGCTATTGAAAAAAGGGCTGTTGAGATAAAAATCTGGAACTTAAGGGACTTTACAAAAGACAAACATAAAAAGGTAGATGATACTCCTTATGGCGGTGGCAAAGGGATGGTGCTAAAATGTGAGCCAATCTTTGCCGCTGTAAACTATATAAAAAAAGAAAACAGTAAGGGAAAGGTTATATTGACAACTCCACAAGGTTATCTATTCAACCAGAGGATGGCAAAAAGTTTAAGCGGAGAGGAAGGGCTGATAATTATATGTGGCCACTATGAAGGTGTGGATGAACGGGTGAGTTCCATTGTTGATTATGAAATCTCTATAGGTGACTATGTACTTACAGGGGGGGAACTACCAGCAATGGTTATAGTTGACTGTGTAGTAAGGTTGTTACCCGGAGTCCTACCCGAGGAAGCACCTATTTATGATAGTTTCTCTCAGTTCCTTCTGGACTGGCCATCATATACAAAACCGGCTATTTTTAAAGGGATGAAGGTCCCGGAAGTACTTCTTTCAGGAAACCATAAAAAAATAGCACAGTGGAGAAAGGAACAGGCGGAGAAAAGAACAAAAGAGAGAAGACCAGAAATTTATAAAAGGTATTTAAAAAACCAGGAGAAAAATAATGAGTAAGAAGATAATTGCAGAAATTGAAAAGAAACTTACACCTCAGAAAGAGATACCTGAGTTCTGGCCAGGTGATGAGGTCACAGTTTATGTAAAACTGAAGGAAGGAGAAAAGGAGCGGCTACAGGCCTTTACAGGGACCTGTATTGCCAGAAAAGGTACGGGCTTAAGGGAAACATTTACTGTCAGGAAGGTCTCCTATGGTGAAGGGGTTGAAAGGACATTCCCTCTATATTCTCCTTTGGTAGCAAAAATAGAGGTTATAAGAACTAGGGAGAAAAACAAACTTGCTCCACGTGCCAAGATGTATTATCTCAAAGAAAAGGGTGCATAAGCAGGTGGATACTAAAAGCAAGGGTAAAACAGGTGAAGAACTGGCAGTAAGATTCTTAAGAAAACGTGGATACCGTATAGTATACAGAAATTTTAAGACAAAATCAGGCGAGATAGATATTATAGCAAGAGATGGAAAATGCACTGTATTTATAGAGGTAAAACTGAGAGAATCTATTTCATCCGGTTATCCTTCTGAATCTGTTGGAAAGAGAAAGATATCCCGCATACAGAAGGCATCTCTTTTCTATCTGCTTAAGTATAACCTTTCTGATACACCATATAGATTTGAAGTGGTAAGCATCCTTAAGGAAAACAAGAATTATAAGATAGACCTCATTCCCATTGAGATGTGGTAAATATTTACTAAGCCCCGTTTTATATTTAATTTACAATCTTTTATTCTTTCCTGTCAAGTTAGCGTACAGATAGGGTAGACAGGTAACACTTTTTCATTTAATTTTTTATTCAAGAGTCCTCACACCCTAACCCTCTTTTTGTCCCTCACCCTAACCCTCTCCCCTGAGGGGAGAGGGAAAAGGGAGAGTGGATTCCCTTTTTCTCCCCTCGCCCCGCGTAGTGGGGAGAGGGTTAGGGTGAGGGGAAAATCTATTGGCCTTTGACGGGGTTCAGTAAGGATTTACGAAATGTGAGAGCCCATGGGCGGATTTGAACCGCCGACCCGCGCATTACGAATGCGCTGCTCTACCACTGAGCTACACGGGCATACTTGCTTTTATTTTACTATAAACTACTTCTATGTTAAAATAGACGCTCTATGAAACACTCATTAAAGACAGGATTCAGTTTTGGGCTTACATCCGGGATTATAACAACCTTAGGGCTTATCTCAGGGTTCCACTCCATCCAGTCAAAACTCATTATCATAGGTGGAATCCTTACGATTGCTATTGCTGATGCGTTTTCAGATGCCCTTGGCATACATATATCAGAGGAATCAGAGATAACGCATAACACTAAAGAAATATGGTTGGCAACATTATCAACATTCATATCAAAATTTATATTTTCTGCATCTTTCCTTATCCCTGTAATTTTTTTACCTTTAAATTCTGCATTTATTGTAAGCATTATCTGGGGTGTCCTTTTAATACTTATATTCAGTTATATCCTCGCAAAACAGCAGAAGGAAAGCCCTCTCAAGGTTATTGGAGAGCATCTCCTGATTGTTATAATTGTTCTTGTGCTTACGCACCAAATAGGAGAGTTTATTGCAAGCAGGTTTAACTGATTATTATGACTGGGGCTGAAAGTTCGGGTATGTCCTTGAATCCCAGACAATATCTGCATCAAACCCTTTACCACCAGATACCTTATTTTTTCCGTAACTACCGAGTATGAAGTACTCACGGCTTGGAACTAAGCTTGCAGAAATACTTGCGATAAGGAAATCCCCTGGTTTGCTCCTTGCCCAGACAAGCACATTGTTTCCTTCCTGAAGGGTTACTTCCTTTTCTATTATCTGCGGACGCGGATTATTTTTAAACTCATATTCATAAACTACCACAACACCGTTTAGTGTAATATCACAGGCAGTAACTCCATAATTTTCAATCCTTAATATCGCCTTACCTGCATATGACTCAAAATATGCAGTATATGTATCCGGTTTACCATATTCTCTTGGTAGGGCGGGAGAATTCCAAAGTGTGGTAGGTGGTATCTGATAAAAATATGGAACACCCCATGGGTCAATCGGCACCTCCCTTACATATGGCCCTCTCCATCCCTTCTCATGGAGTTTTGGTGGGTTTTCCTGTGCAAGATTGTTTAAGAAGACAGGATAATATCCTGTTTCATCCTTAACAGTTTCCAGCGCCTGTGCAAGTTGTGCAATCTGCGCCTTTGCACTTACTACCTTTGCCTTCTGAATTACATTACCTACAAGTTTTAAACTTATAATTGCGAGGATAAAGACAATTAGAACAACCACTACTATCTCTACTAACCATATCCCTTTCTTATTTCTTTTCACATTTATATTATACCTATTTTTTACGGTAATAGTCTATTGCTGCAAGTTTTTTCTCCTTACCTAAATTAAACCACGTTTGCATTGAGATATGTATAACAACCTTTTCATTACCTATATATACAATCGTCTCACTTTTTATCTGCCTCCCAAGTATATTATTATAATATCTGAAGCCGACATCTATTCCAGGTATATCATTGTCCTGTCTTGCCGGAGTGGTATATCTAAAAACAGGTGCTTTTATAAGTGTTAATGCAAATGCAATAAATCCAAAAATAACTATGTAAATCTTTCTGTTTTTAAGCAATCCAGAGCCCTGTTCAGAATATTTAGCAGGTTTATTATATGTTGGGATGTGTTTATTTTCAGGAACAGCAACCACTTTTTTCTCTTCAATCTTTTTCTCTTCTAATTTAGCCCTTTTAACTTCTTTATCAGCATCCTCTTTCTTTATCTCTGGTGCTCCCTTCATTAACATTTCATCTAATTCTCTCTGTAACTTTTTTATATTCTTCTCTATATCATCACCTTCACCAACGTTAAATTTTTTATCCCTATCCTTCATCTAAAATCTCCTTCTTTCCTATTTTTACAAAAACCTTCTTATTATTAGATAAATAGCAAATAGGATAACAAGAAAGATTATAAACTTTATCAGTCCTGACGTCCCACTTTCTTTATTCCTTTTTGCTTCAAGTTCTTCAGCACGTTTTGCAAAAACAGAAAACCTTTCAGCACACTCTAAAGAGCAAAATATACCATCCTCTTTTATAATACGACACTCACTGCATAGAGGCCTCCCACACTGCTTACACCTTGCAACAGCAGGCCTGCCAGTATGAAAAAAGCACTCTGCCATATGCCCTCCTGTTTATACTAGTATACTTCTTATAGAATGTAAAGACAAGACAGATTTTCCCCGCTACTCGCATAGCGGGGAGAGTGTTAGGGTGAGGGGTATCCTTTTTATTCCCTCGCCCTTGCGGGGAGAGGGTAAGAGTGAGGGGTATTGTTGTAATACATAAAAAACAAAATTTTGCACGGGAATAAAAACATCTGTATAATGTATTACACAGGATAATGTAAAATTCTGTTGACAAATTATAAAGGGAGAAAGAAAAGGAGGTATTATGCCTAATGAGATTGATGCAGCACAGATAACAGATAATTTCATAAGAAAGTGGGCAAATAATATAAAGCCAAAGATGGTTTTCAGGGCAAAGAATAAAGAAGAGTTTTATATTTGGAAAGAGAAACTTATAAAAAAGATAAAGGTTCTGTTAGGAGAATTCCCAGACCCATCTGATATGACACCCCAGAAGTTATCAACAGAAGAAACAGAAAAGTACATCCGCGAAAAATGGGTGATACAGACAGAGAAGGATTGTTTTATGCCTCTTTATATACTTATACCAAAGCAGGGAAAGAGAAAACATCCTGCAATACTTTGCTGTCATGGTCATGGGATGTTCGGAAAAAACCCTGTGGCAGGTGTCCACAATAATAACCCTGATGCTATCAGTTCCATAAAAATACATAACTATAACTA
This sequence comes from Candidatus Omnitrophota bacterium, assembly GCA_023819225.1. Lineage (GTDB taxonomy): Bacteria > Ratteibacteria > UBA8468 > B48-G9 > JAFGKM01 > JAAYXZ01. The sequence goes on along the minus strand of JAMWCZ010000019.1, from coordinate 12,769 downwards.
TGGCGAGCAGATGGCTGAAAACGGATTTATCACAATATGTCCTGACTGGAGGAGTTTCGGAGAGAGGGCCGGTTATTATAATCCTTTTGCACCAAGGGATATCTGCAATATCCATTTCTTACAGCACCTTATTATGGGAAGGACACTTTTAGGGACAAACATATTTGATGGTATGAGGGCTATTGATTTTCTTCTTACAAGGGATGATGTGGATAAGGAAAATATCGGATGTATGGGGCTTTCTTTTGGTGGGACAATGACAACATACCTCACACTACTTGATGATAGGATAAAGGCAGGTGATATTATCTGTTATGCTACAACAACAAAACACTATGCTATAGAGAGACCTAACTTCTGCGGTAGCCAGATTGTTCCTGGACTTTATAGATATGCAGATGTTGGAGACGTAATGTCTGCCATATGCCCTAAACCACTTCTGATAGAGTCAGGGGCGAATGATACCTGCTTCTGGATACACTCTGCATTAGAGACACATAAAAAGGTATCTGCTGCTTATGAGGTAGCAGGTGTAAAAGACAGAATCTGGATAGAGGTATTCCCTGGAGAGCATAGATTTTCAGGTGGACTGGCTTTCAAGTTTTTTAAGACATACCTTGCTGGTCAGGGATTGGAAGATTAGATGAAAAGACATAAATTATTAACAATTCTTACATTAGTTCTGGGAATAACTATCGCTTCTCTGTTTTTTACTGAAAGGTATTTAGTAAAGAAGGTCTCTTCTCTTACAAATAACTGCATCACAATTGGTTCTATACGGTTCATACCCCCTTTTTCAATAAAACTTAAAAGGGTTTATATCTCTTATGAAAAATTCCCCGAGATATTTCTCATGGTGCTTTCCATACGAAAGGCATTTACAGGAGATGCACTTGCCTTTTCAGGACCCGGTAGTATAAAGATACAGGACACCCAGAAGGATGTAAAAATCAAGGGTTCTATATCAGGAAACTATAAAGAAGGTAAGGTAGATATCCAGAAGACAAATATTACAATACAGGACCTTGGCAATTTCCAGTTAAAGGGTGACCTTGAACAGTGGGGCAAAGAGGGGATAAACCTTATAATAGACCTTGATGGAACGGAAATAGATGAGGTAAAGAAGATGTTCGGATTAAACCTTCCTTTTAGTGGAAAGGCATCGGGAACACTCTCATTTGACTATTCAAAAAAAGAAGAGAAAAATCTTATGAAATTTGATATCACTGTTAAGGAACTTTCCACAGAAGAAGGGAGTAAATTCACTGCTTTTGTAAAGGGTGTCCATAATATAAAAGAAGGAAAGACAGATATTACGGATGGGAAACTTCTAAATCGTGAAGGCGGGCAGATTCTTTTTAACGGCTATATTGACAGAGAAAATTTCAACCTGAATTTTGAAACAAAGAATATGCCTCTGGAAGACCTTATGAAACTTATACCCGAAGACATAAGGATAAAATACAATATATCCACAGATGGTGGTTCTGTATCTATGAGAAACTTTAACATAGCAAGAGTAAAAAAAAATTCCACATAGGTGGAGAGTTATCTCTTAAAGCAGAAAATCTTACCTTGCTTAACTATGGATTCCAAAATTTTTATATAGACATTACAAAAAATCAGTTCGGCGCAGAGAGAATTTCTTTTTATAAACTTTCGGCTGATAATGTGAAAGGGAAATTCAATGATATCACACAGGGATATATCTCATTCTCTTTCTATGGCGGAAATGGCTCTCTATCATATAATATAGAAGAGATATGTGCTAAACCTCCTGTATCATTCAATCTGGGGATAAAGAACATTAATATTTCAAGATTGGTCCACGCATTAAATGAAGACATTTATGTCTCAGGAGTCATTAATGCAAAAGGCAACGGTTCTCTCAACAAACCAGAGCCCGACCTTGAAATTACCTTTCAGTCAAGGAAAAAGAAGGGGGTAAAGCAGTTGATGAACTTTGGAGCAATAAAGGTTATAGCATCACTTTCTGGTGGGAGTGCTATAAAAAGTTTCGGAACCTCTGATTTCCCGTATGGCCTAATAGCAGGCAAGGTAGTTATAGATAACGGCTATCTTACCATTGAAGGACTGGCAGGCAGAAAGGGACATCAGGAACTCCTTATAAAAAAAGGGCTATTTAAAGGGATAAATCTTTTTATTGACAGAAGATTTAATACCATTGAAATACAGGACTTAAGAAACAGAATTATCCATGCGATAGAAACGATGAAAAAGTAGCCCCAACGGGATTCGAACCCGTGTCTGATGGCTGAGAACCATCTGTCCTGGGCCTCTAGACGATGGGGCCACAGAATATGTTATAATACTGAAAAAGTGCCACTATGTCAAGATATACAGAAATAAAAGGATGTATCCACATCCACTTCCCATTAAGAAAACTGGGAAAAAAAATAGAAAGATTAGGCAGGGAAGGAGAAAAAGCAGGAGTTGACTTTATTATTATCAACAGCCACACACCAGAAAAGAACCCTAAAAAGTATGAAAGGACTTTTAAAAAAGAAGGATACTACGGAAAAACGCTTATTATAACTGCTGAAGAGACAGATGACAAAAAAAGACAGAATCACCTGCTTGTTATAGGAGAAAAAAACTGGTATGGAAATAAAGATAATGTTAAAGATGTCCTTGCCGCAATAGATAAAAATACCACTATATCTTTTGTAGCACATCCTGATGGCTACCACAAACTATTTCTCATAAAGAAGCAACATCTATGGACAGACAGAGATATAGATGGTTTCACAGGGATAGAGATATGGTCTATGCTTTTTGACTGGGCAGAAAATACACGGATATATAACCTACCTGTAAGATATTTTGGTTTTCCTCAAAACCTAAAAGGACCCAAAAAAAACGTTCTTGATATATGGGATGCTCTATCACTCAAAAGAAAGATTGTAGGTATTGCAGGACTGGATATACACTCGCTTCCTTTTCTTTTTTATCTTCTGGATATAAATAAAAGTTTTAGATATTACAGCATATTCAAGGGACTTAGGAACCACCTTTTACTTAAAGAACCTATGACAGGTAGTTCTGAAAAAGACAAAGCGAATATCACTAACACCCTTAAAAAGGGCTCTTTATTTTTTGCGAATGACCTAATCGCAGACAGTTCCGGATTTTTCTTCGGAACAGAAGACGGAGAAAAGACAATGGGAGATACAGTTTCTATGGGTACTACCCTGTTTGTGAGAAATCCATTGAAGGCAAACACAAGGATTATATACAACGGGACGCCAATTATAGAAGAATTACTAGAAACAAAAAAATTCATCCCAGAAAAGGAAGGTATCTACAGAATAGAGGTAGAACATAAAGGAAAAAAGTGGATATTTTCCAATCATATACGGGTAGAATAAATATCTTGCCCTTTCACCTTTCTCCTCTCCCCTCACTTTTTTATCCCCTATATTTTTACTTTTCCCCCCTCTCCCCTGCAGGGAGAGGGTATGGGTGAGGGGTCTCCTCTCTTTCCCCTCGCCCCGCATAGTGGGGAGAGGGTTAGGGTGAGGGGGAGAGCATGAATGAGGAGTATGGAGATTACAATGGGTCATTTTGAAATATAGAAAAAAGTGTGGTAAAATTTATGAAAGAAAAGGAGAAAAGTATGGCTGGAAGAAAATACAAGGATGTTGTCTGCAGGATGTGGTTGAAGAAAGAAACAAAGAATAAAGTAGATAAAGACGGAAAGGTATACTATTTTTGTAGTCCGGGTTGCAAGGAGAAGTTTGAGAAGGACCCGGATAAATACATAAAACTTGTTGGATGATGATTGAAATACAGGATGAAATTGTTGCATTAGATGTTGAAACCACAGGACTTGACTCTGAAAAAGACAGGATAGTAGAGATTGCTCTTATAAGAATAAAACAAGGTAGTATTGTAGAAAAACTGGTTACTTTATTAAATCCTGAAATAAAAATCCCGCCTGATGTCTCATTGATACATGGAATAACAGATGAACAGATAAAGGATGCCCCTTTTTTCAGAGATATTGCTGTAAAAGTTCTTGAAATCATCAATCAAAAAACTATTCTTGTTCACAATGCGGACTTTGATATACCATTCCTGAAAAAAGAACTGAAATTATGCGGACTTGAACTTTCGGAGATAAAGATTATTGATACATTAGCAATAGCAAGGAATAACTTCTGCTTTACTAACAATTCATTATCCACGATAGCGTCATATTATAAGATAGACACATCCGGCTACCACAGGGCTGAAGCAGATGCTATGATGACATATAAGATTTACTGTAAACTACTGGAAGAACTCCAGAAAAAAGGAATTATATGTGGAAAACAGGGGTTATAAAACCGAAAGATAGTTCAAAGGCAAAGATATTTCCTGCAACAGGGGATATAAAAACTTCAGGTTTCTTAGGTAATCGCATTAAGACAAACAGGAAGAAGAGTATTCCTTCTCTTTATAATCTCTTTTTAAAATACGGAGAGATTGATAACTTTAGAATTGTTGCAGGTGAGAAAAAGGGAAAGATTGTAAGACGGCTTGCCACTGATTCAAACCTTTATAAATGGATGGAGGCAGTAAGTTATGACATAAATAACCAGATGGATAAAGAAAATGAAAAACTGCTTGACAGTTTAATCTCTCTGATAGGAAAGGCACAGGAAGCTTCTGGTTATATCAATACATTCTATACAAAATACAAAAAAGAAAGGTTCAAAAATCTTATAAACTCTCATGAACTCTACTGTGGTGGCCATCTCATACAGGCGGCGATTGCCTACCACCGGGCGACAGGTAAGGATAACCTGTTAAAGATTGCAGTGAAGTGGGCTGACTATATATGTAAGAGGTTTGGGAAAGGTAAGGTTGAGGAGAATGATGGTCATCCTGAGGTTGAGATGTCACTTGTAGAGTTATACAGAGAGACGGGAAAAGAAAGATATCTTGAACTTGCAAACTATTTTATGTCCCTACCTTATAAACACCTTGGAAATTACTCGTTTTTAAAGTTTCCTCAGGTATTAGGACATGCAGTCCGTATGATGTATCTCTGTGCGGGTGCAACTGATTATTATATTGAGACAGGCGATGAAAGGTACTATAAAAAACTCCTTTCCCTCTGGCAGGACACTGCGGAAAAGAAGATTTATATTACAGGTGGTATAGGTTCAAGATATTGTGGAGAAGCAATCGGGCTTTCCTATGAACTGCCTAATCTAAGGGCATATGCTGAAAGTTGTGCTAACATTGCCTTTATGATGTGGGCTTACAGGATGTTTTTGGCAGAAGGGAGTCCTGACTTTATGGATGTTTTTGAGACCATACTTTATAATGGATTTCTATCAGGTATATCACTTAATGGAGAGACCTATTTTTATGTTAATCCACTTGCCTCAAAAGGTGAGCATAAAAGGGTTGCATGGTATGACTGTTGCTGCTGTCCACCCAATATCCAGAGAATGCTTGCCTCACTTCCTTCCTATTTTTATGGACTAACAAGAGAGGGTATCTGGATTAACCTTTATGGTGCGTCAGATAGTCGTATAAAACTACTTTCAGGAAATCAAGTTAAGATTATTCAGCAGACAGAATATCCATTTGAAGGAAGGATTACAATTGATATAACACCTGAAAAGAAAGAGAAATTCGCATTATTTTTAAGGATACCCGAATGGGTAAACAGTTATTCAGTAAAAGTCAATGGGAAACCTATGCCCTGTAAAAGCAGGGGCCATATAAAAATACAAAGTATATGGGAGGCAGTAAAAACAAGAATTGAACTGGAATTTGAGGTTAGACCGGCCCTCTACATTCCACATCCTGAGATAGAAAGCACAAAAAACTGTATAGCAATAAAGAGAGGACCTCTTGTTTATTGTCTTGAAGGAATAGATAACCCAGGAATAAACCTTTTTAACTGCATATTAGTAGAAGACACACTTATAGAAAAGAAGGAAGGTAATCTGTTAGGCGGTGTATATACTATCTCAGGTGAAGTGTTAACTTCAGACCAGAAACTGCCTTTATATGAACAAAAATCCCGCTATCCTGAAATAAAATACAGAAAGAGAAGATTTAAAGCGATTCCTTATTATGCTTGGGCAAACAGAGGGAATAAAGGTATGACAGTGTATCTCCGATATGGGAGGGGACTTGACAAAGATTTATAGATATGAAAAAATAGTTGTGTAAGCAGGATAAAGATGAGACAGATTTATTATGTAGGAAGAGGAGTAAGAAAAGAACTTTCGGAACCTACCAGTGTAGATTTCCATTCTGATGGACAACTCTCTTAATCTGTTAAAATATCTTGGAGCATCGGAATTTCAATACGATGCGGGAGTAGAGGATAAACGGGGGAAACAATCTGGTTGCCTCCGTGGGGTTAGATGGAGCGATAGCGATCGTCAGAGGGGGGTGAGCCCCTATGAAAGTAATCACGAGAGTGATTATCTTGTCTCATTTATTACCCCCTGCATCCGGTAATCTATTGATGTATAAAAATACCGTAGAATCAGGGGTTGAAGAAAGGAGGGAATAGGATGGCGAAGGAAAGAGGTAAAGTGAAGTGGTTCAATAACGCCAAGGGATATGGTTTTATTGAACGAGAAGGCGGAAAAGAAGACGTCTTTGTTCACTACTCCGCGATTGAAGGAGACGGATACCGCACTCTTCAAGAGGGCGATACTGTTGAGTTTGAAGTTGTATCCAGTGACAAAGGACTTCAGGCATCAAAAGTGACAAAGGTTTAAGACCCACACCAATTCTTTTGGATATGGTCTGGCAGAAATGCCTTTCCTGTATAGATTGAGATTGGTAAAGGAACGGAGAAGGGGGAGGAGTATTTCCTCCCCTTAATCTCCCCGTAGTAAATTTTTGCGGGTAGATGAAAGAGGAGAAATGAATACCAAACTCAGAAGAGGGGTATTTGTTTGTTTTATTCTTTTTGTATTCTCTCTTTTATGTAATTCCCAGGAAAATATCTCAGGACGTTTAAAGATGGCATATGAGGCACATAAAAGGGGGATGTACTCACTGTCAAATATACAGATCGAAAAATACATCAAAGAAAGCCCTGGTGCCCCTGATATTGATTATGCTCGTCTTCTTTACGCTGTCAATCTTCTCTATCTTGAAGATATAGATAAATCCATAGAGACCCTGAATCTTATTGTCAAAAAAAAACCTGAATCTGAATTTCTCAAAGATGCTATGTCATACCTTGTACTGGCATATCTGAAAAAAACTGACTTAACATCCGCTATATCTTTATATTCTGACTACAAAAACAGATTTTCTCCTGATAAATTCCTTGAAAGTCAAATCGCACAGGTGATATTTTCAACGGCAACTGCACTATTTAAAAAGGGAAATATCAATAAAAGTAGAGAACTTTTAAATTTAATCTCCACTGACTTCACCTCATCAGAATACCTGCCTGAAGCATTATATTATGAGGGCTTGACATATTATCAGGAAAACAATTTTGATAGAGCATCAGAACTTTTCAAAAGTGCCTCAGACCTGTCTGATACGATAAAGCATAAAGAGATTATTGCAGATATATACCTGAAGTTAGGGGACTGTTTTTTTAATAAGAAGGACTACTCCACCGCAGAACACTTTTTTAACAGGGTAAGGCAGGAATTTCCGGATACCATATATAGTGTATGGGCATCGTTCCAGTTAGCCCTTATTGAAAAAAGAAAGGGAAACCTTGAAAAAGCGGTCTCTCTCCTGGAAGGATTAAAAAACAGTGAGGAAGAGGATATACAATTCAGGGTTCTTTCCGAACTGGCAAATGTAAAGATGCTACAGGAAAAATGGACTGAGTCAGAGATATATCTTAAAGAGATAACCGAACTCCTACCTGAAGAACAAAATATTGCCGAGATATATCTCAAATTGGGTTTTGTGAACTTCAATATGGGAAAATTTGAGGACTCTATAATATATTTCAGAAAAGTTACTGATATGCCTACAAAAAACGATGTAAAAGAAAGTGCATATTTCTGGCTTGGCTATACATATTATATAAAGAATCTTTTTGACGACTCTATGAAAATCTGGAACAAGTTACAGATAGAATTTCCTGAAAGCGGATATATCCATGAGATATTATTCTTCACCGGGAAAAGATACTACGAATCAGCATATTATCCTGCAGCAGAAGAATACCTTTCTGACCTTACCACGAGATTTTCTGAAAGCCCTTTCTATCAGACCGCTATGGAGATGCTTATAGACAGTAAGATTCAGCAGGGTAAATTTAATGAAGCAATACAACTCTGTGAGGACTTCCTTGAAAAAAGAAAAAGTGAAACAATCTCTTTTCTATATGGCAAGGCACTGTTTCTTCTCAAGGACTTCAAAAAAGCAAAAGATGTCCTGGAAAAACTCAAGAGTGTTAAACCATCGGAAAAGGTGGAAGCAACATATTATCTCGCTTGCATATATGAGAAGCGAGGAGAGATAGAAAAAGCACAAGAAAAGTATCTTGAGATAATTACCTTCTTTTCGGATTTTCCTCACTGGGTAAAGCAAGCAGAGGAAAACCTTAAACATCTAAAGAAATGAAGATAAACTGTTTTGTCTTAACTCTTATCTGGATATCACTGGTACTCAATGGACTTTCTCAGGAAATAAAACTGCCTGAAGAAAGGATTACAGGAGAGGATATAAGGATTGAAAAGACACGGTTATTCTTTTTATCTCCTCCTTATTTCAATATAACAATCCCTGAAATACCGGAACCCATTGGAAAATCAGTAGAAGCAGAAGGTATAACAGAAGGTAAACCTTATGAAGGTTATGTCTCATTTACAATTGGAAGTTATAATACTATAAAAAATATTCTATCCTACCATTCCATAACAGAAAGGTCAGAGTATCTTTTTGATTTAGAGACACTGCTATCCGGTGGATACAGAGACAATAACCAGAGACAGAAGATGGAATTTAACTTTCAAAGTAATTCTTCAGATAGTAAACTATCACTTGGACTTTCACAGGGTTCTACAGAACTTCCTGGCCCGGAAGGGCATCCTTTTAATATAGAAAGGGATTTTCTGTCTTTTAATACTGGATTTTCTTTTCTGAAAATCCAGGACCTTATACCATCTATAAGTCAGCGTTTTTACAGGATAGATAACGCAGATGAAATAAACTTCACAACCCTGAATCTTTTAATAGATAAGTATCCTGTAATATTTGAAACAGGTATAGAAAGGTATGATGTCTTTGATGAGGGGTTTTCAACCACATCTTTCTACCAGTCAATACATAAAAAACAGGGAAGATTAAATATTGGCGGAACATTAAAAGTAATAGAAAGATATGGAGCAAGATTTCTCCCTTCGCTTTCATATAATATCAACGAAGGCGTTACATTAAATCTGGTAGGCATATACATAATTCCAGACATTTACAGAGATATTATATCTGACGAATATAAGGAGATAATAGGTTATAATGTTGCCCCTGAAGAAGAATATAAAATATCCCTTGTCTTACAAAAAAAATTCACAGATACAGATTTATGCCTTGACATATCTTCATCTTACAGGGATAATTTCTATGGATGGAAGGATATCAACGGAAACGGCCTTTTTGAGCCCTGCCCTCAGCAGTACTGGCAGGCAGGTATCAACTTTGAAATTAAGCATACACTTACAGATTATATAAAGTGGTTTTTCAAAGGAGAAAAGAGGTTTTTATCAAAAGATATAGATTTTTATCCTGAAGAGGTATTTGACACAGGACTTACAGTAAACTATAAAAAAACAAGAGGGAAGTTGTGGCTTTCTTATACAGGAGAAAGGAGATTTTCAGGGAAGGAACTGGGAAGTACTTCAGTTATCAATACAGAGATAGTTTTTACAAACCAAAAACTAATAGAATGGGGTATAATGCTTTATAACATTACAGACAGAGATAACTTTAAAGTACCTGGATATCCTGCAGAAGGAAGAAATATAATGTTATTTATAAGGTTTTTCTTTTAAAGTAAGCGGAGGGATAGATGAGTTTATGGAATCTTATTGTTAAGGGTGGGGTTATAATGATACCCATATTTCTTGCCGGAGTACTGACACTGGGAATAGTCATTGAACGGCTACTGTCATTGAAAAATGCTGAGATAGACAATGAAAAGTTTATAAAAGAGATAGAGGAGCACCTGAAAAGAAGGAAGATAAAAGAGGCACTGCAGTTATGTGAAAGTCAGGACAAGCCAGTTCCAAGAGTAATAAAGACAGGACTTTTAAAATCAGACAGAAGCAGGGAAGAGATAAAAGAGGCGATAGATGATGCAGCAAACCATGAGATACCGGTTCTTGAAAAATATTTAGGGATTATTGCAACCATCGCTACTATAGCTCCTCTTTTAGGATTACTTGGTACTGTTACCGGGCTAATAAAGGCATTTATGGTTATAGAAGCAAAGGGTGGACTTGTAAACCCTGGGGAACTTGCAGGTGGCATATGGGAGGCACTTGTTACGACTGTAGCAGGGCTTACTGTTGCCATCCCTGCATATTTAGCGTATAACTATTTTGTAAGCAGGGTCAACAATATCATACTGCAGATGGAAAAAAGCGCTACACGGCTGATAGATATCCTTTTCTTTTTGAAATCAGAAGAGGAGGAAGTATAAGAATGAGATTTCCAAGGCATTACTCAATTATAAAAGGTGACTTAAATATCGCTCCTTTAATAGATGTTGTGTTCCTTCAACTTATATATTTTATGCTTACATCAAGTTTTATTATGCAGCCGGGTATAAAGATTAACCTACCTCAAGCAACAACCTCTGAAACAATAACTGAAAAAGAAGTCATTGTAAATATCACGAAAGAGGGGGCTATCTTTTATAGAGATACCCCTTTAACAATGGAACAGATGGAAAAGACATTACAGGATTTAGTAGCAGTGAACCGTGACAGGGTATTAATCATTAAAGGAGATAGGAAGGCAGAACATGGAGTTGTTGTAGGTGTAATGGATATAGCAAGAAGAACAGGGATAAGTAAAATTGTTATAGGAACAATACCTGAATTTTAAAACAATGTTATGGAAAAACCATCTTTTGCCGAAGGCGTTTATCATAAGTTTATTAATACATATAACAGGAATTTCTGTTTTTTCCCTCATACTACCTGTCTCCAGAAGAGAGATAAGACCTTTGGAAGTATCTCTCCTACCTGTAAGTACGGCTCCTGAAAAATCATTTTCTGAGGTAAGGAGTATCTCCCCTGAAATTCCAAAGTCATCCCCGAGAAAAGAAAAAATAACAATAGAGACCAGAAAGGAGATTTTACGGTTTTCACCTGATGAAATCGCAGGACTGTCACGGGCTATAACGCCTCCTGAAATACTGTCTACAAGGTTTGAACTTCCTGAAGTCAAAATACCAGAAATAACCCCCTTCAATTTAGCAGGTACTGCTTCAGAAAAAAAATCTGCTTTCTCTGATGTTGAAATAGAAGGACCTGCAGGAGAAAGAGTGCTGATTTACAGGGAGCCAGTAGAGTATCCTGGGTGGGCAATAGAAAAAGCAATGGAAGGTAATATCCGGATAAAATTCTGGGTTGCCCCTGATGGAAAGATAGTTCTTACAAATCTCATCACATCTTCAGGTTATCCAGAGCTTGACCTCTATACAGAACAGAGATTCAGGAAATGGGTATTTGAATCAGTAAGGACAGATAAACAGGCATGGGGTTTAATAACATTTAGATTTTATTTAAAATGATAAAAATAGAAATTAACCTTGCAGTGGCTCTTTATTTAGGCATCAGCATTATTATACTTCTCATATGGATTGTTTTTGAATATAGGAAAGACAAAAGGGTGAAAGAAAAAAATTATAATAACCTGTGGCAGTGTCCAATATGCTTTCACATATATATAGACAGCCGTGCAGAGACAATATCCAGGTGCCCAAAATGCAACACTCTTCACAGAAGAGAGGAAAAGATGTAAAATATAGAAAGAGAGAATATCTCTGAAAGGAGACACAATGATAACAGAGATAGGTATAGTTGCAGGTGAGGTGTGGCAGTACCTTGAAAAATACAATGAGGCAACACTTTCCCAGATTGCACAGGCGATAAAAAGGGAAAGGGACATCGTAATGTTAAGTTTAGGATGGTTAGGGAGAGAAGGGCATATTCTGATTGTTAAAGAAGGAGATGAATACAGAATAACCTTCCGTAAGAAAGAATAACCAAGAACAGCAGGTATAGAGGAAGTGTGGTAAGATGGTAGAAGTGAGATATGAGAAGTAAATTAAAATTTTTTACTTTTTAGTTATTTAGAGGTTTCAGATTTCGGATTTTAAGTTTATTATACTGGGGGATCGTCTAATGGTAGGACACGAGACTCTGGATCTCGGCGTCTAGGTTCAAGTCCTAGTCCCCCAGCGAGATAATCCCATCTTCTGTCAAGCCATTCCTGCCCGTCCCTTTGCCAGAATAAATGTATTTGTTGTAGAATAGTATAGATATTTTTAAATTAGAGGAAGATATGGAAAAGAAAGAATGGACAAAGAATGTATATGCACATATGATGGTGGACTATTATGTAGATTTGCTGCGAGAGATAAGAACTGAAAGGCAGAAGAAATTGAAGTCCATAAAGACAAAAAAAGAAGCAGAGAAATATCAGGAGTATGTCAGGTCTATAATAAAAAAAGCATTTCCTCTCCCGAAAGTTAAAACACCACTGAACCCTAAAATTACAGGAGTAATAGAAAAACAGGGCTACA
>JAMWCZ010000018.1 GCA_023819225.1 Candidatus Omnitrophota bacterium | reverse complement strand
ATCTGGCCTTCATTTATGAAATCAGTATAATCGGCACAGAAAAGAGGGATGCTAATATCTATGATTATCATAAGAATAAATATTTTTTTCATTGTAATCTCCTCCTTAATGTTTCTATAAGTTCATTCATCTCACCCTCTATAATCCTGTCAAGATTATAGAGCGTTAATCCAACCCTGTGGTCAGTAATACGGTTCTGAGGAAAATTATATGTTCTTATTTTTTCACTTCGGTCCCCACCTTTTACTGATTCCTTTCTTTCGGTATCAATTTTGCTTTTTTTCTCTGTTTCATAAAGATTCTGAAGACGAGCCCGAAGAATTTTAAGTGCTTTAACTTTATTTTGCATCTGGGACCTTTCGTCCTGACAACTTACAACTATACCTGTGGGAATATGTGTAATTCTCACTGCAGATGATGTTTTATTTACACTCTGTCCGCCTGCGCCGGAAGAACGGAAGGTGTCTATTTTTAGGTCTGCAGGGTTTATCTTGAGTTCTTGCTCTTCCATTTCAGGAAAAATAGCGACTGTAGCAGCAGAAGTATGAATCCTGCCATAACTTTCGGTCTCTGGTATCCTTTGCACTCTGTGAACTCCACTTTCATATTTAAAGTCCCTATAAGCCCCTTTTCCTTTAGCAAGGAAAATAACCTCTTTGAACCCTCCTTTTTCAGACGGGCTTGTACTCAATATCTCCACTTCATATCCCCTTTTTTCACAGAACCTCGTGTACATTCTGAACAGGTCCTTTACAAAAAGGGCGGATTCTTCTCCGCCAACACCTGTGCGAAGTTCAACTATTGCATTTTTGAGATTCTCGGGGTTTTCTGGAAATAGTAATTCTTTTATTTTTGTTTCAATCCTGTCTTTTTCTTCCAATAGTTTTTGCATCTCATCTTCTGCAAGTTTACGTATCTCTTTATCATCTGAATTTAAAATTTCTTCTGTTTCATTTATCCTTTTTTCAATTGTATCTCTTGCTTTTTTAAGATAAACGATGGTTTCTATCTCCTTTAGTTTTTTTGATGTTTCTTTAAATTTTGGAGATGTCTGACCTATAGAAGTGATTAATTGTAAAAGAGATTCATATTCCTTTACTGTGTCATTTAGTTTACTTTCAATTACTTCCTGAAAGTCATTAACACTATTTATTACCATATTTTTTCTTAAATCTCTCCACCCTCCCTGCGCTATCTACAAGCTTATGTTTACCTGTAAAATAAGGATGGCAGTTAGAACATATTTCTACTTTTATTTCTGGCTTTGTAGAACGGGTTTTTACTATATTACCGCATACACAGACAATCGTTGCTTCTTTATATTCAGGATGTATCTTCTCTTTCATACCTTTAACCTCCTGTATTGGATTTCACTATATAATTATTAAAGTTATCTCTGCTCATTGGTTTTTCTACATCAGTAATTCCTTCTCCACTGAAATATTTTATAAACTCCCCATTTATAAGTAATCTTACTTTGTTAACAGGATAAAACTGGGTTGCTGTATAAACAATCTGTGCAAGGCGATCCATCATAAGCATTGTTCCTCCACCCTGTTCTATCTCTTTTGAAAAATCAAGAAAAACAGTATCTCCTTCTACCTTTACATCTATAAGAGTCGCTCCTTCAGGCATTGCGGTATTTAATCCTGCCTCTTTTTCTATTTCTGTGGGTCCCTTTAGTAGATATTCTATCGCAAACCTTATTTTTTGTTCTATGTCATTAGTTCTGGGAATTTCCCTTTTAAGAGGGATTATATAGATAGATTCTTTTTCTTCATAACTTAATAAATAAATAAGTACATTTCTTTCGCCAAAAATCCTGCTTCTTTCTTTTATCCCTACAAAAGAGACCACCGTTATAACGAAAATTCCCAGCAATATATAAAGTAATATCCTTTCCCTCTTGTCCATAATAATCTCTTTTTTTTCTATCTTTTTATTTTACCTTTTATTTTTTGTTCTATCAACCTATCTATATATATAAAAGTCGCAATTCTTGAATAATGATTTTTGCTCTATTACTTAACAGGTATCATAGGCATTTCTGAAACATCCAATTTTTTTTGTTCTGCTTCCTTCTCGTACTGTTTTTTCAGAACGGTTAATATATCATCTGTTATATCTTTCCCTCCAACAAAGATAGCATTTTTATCTATAACATAAGTATATCCTTTCCTCTTTGCTACTTTTTCAACATCTTTTTTTACTTTATCCATCGCTTCATCCTGTAACTTCATAGCAATCTGTGAAATCTCCTGTTGTATCTTCTGTTGCTGCCTAACTTTTTCTTCTTCTTTCATATTATCAAGTTGTTTCTGCATATTAGAAAGTTCTCTTTGAAAAGTTATTATCGCTTCTTGCATTGCAGGATGAGCATTTACTATCTTTTCCATATCAACAGACGCAATTGCTACCTTCCTTGAGTTAACAACCCCAAAGATAAGAATAACAATAGCCACAACAAGCAAAATTCCAACAAGCAGCAACTCCCTTATCCTTTCATTTTTACAAACCTTTTCCATCCATAAGCATTTCATTATTCCCCCTTTACTATCTTCTTTCTGATAGTATTATCTATTTTTTGAAAACTCTATTACAAGAAACGACATATATGGAGCCATTGATGTGCTTCTCCATATATTGTTAGTTTCCTTTAAAATCCGCTCAGAACTTGGTTTTTCAAGTGGTTTAAGAAGGGTTGCATCCTGTGGTTTATTACACATCTCTATATTTATAACAGCAGGGTCAGGACATCCATTAAATACACACAATATCTCTTCTGCCCCCTTTTTAAAGAATAGCGGCATTAAATATACACTTCCTGATACCAAAGGGAAAGAAACCCTTTTTTTGTAAAGATATCTTATAATATTTTGAACAATGGTCTGTTTGTGGAAGTTAAAATGTGATGGGACTACTATCGCTACTCTCCCTCCCATCTCATTTGTATAAAGGGTTATACTGGGTCCTACTGACTTTCTTTCAGAGGTAATAACATCTGTCCATACTGTTGTTTTCTTTGATGGTTTAAACACATTAAATTCAGGAAGTTGGTTTACACTAAAGTAAATACCTTCCTTTACTCCGCTTTTACTACTCTTAACGACTTCAACGGAATAGTTTGAATCTTCTCTATTAAGTGTTTTCTCATACTCAACACCAATATATTTTCCAAAACCTCTTTTACACAATATTCTAGCACTTTCTCCATCAAGTAGAAGTCCGCCTTTCAACATCCTGATAATTTCGTTATCATCAAATATCCATGCATTATTTCCAAAGATAGCATTGACTTCCTGAATTTCTGAACAGGCAGGGATGCCATAGGACAGAAGAAATTTCCATGTAAAAGAAGGGTCTACTCTGAGTTCTTCAAATCTCTTGCCTTCAATGGTCTCTGTCTTTTCTGCTGCATCTTCTTTCCACGGGATACCTATACCATATAAACTATGTTCTTTAGAAAATCTGTCCGAAATCCATAAAAGTGATTTATAACTTTTATTTAATAATTCCCCAATACCTTTTTCTTCATCCGCTCTGTTACCAACAAAAGGAAAAAGGTTTAAAAGCAATGCATCAGAACCGAAAAAGAGAGATAGTGCCATTTCTGCCCAGGTCTGCGTATTGGACTTACTCCATTTAGTGAATGGGAAGTTCTCTATTTCTGGTTCGACTTCACAATAAACCGGTCTTAATTTTTTCTGAATATCCAGCATCATAATAGAGTGGAATTTATTCCTGCCAACATCTTCCTGGTATGGGGCAAAGTTAGGTCTGTGGACCACCTTATTGTTTATTGTAAGGGCATTAAACAGGTTATGCCATCTTCTACCTTCAATACTATGAACAGAAGGATGAGAACTCATAAGCCCTAATTTTGTTTTGCCTTTTGAACTTTTTTCTACTGCATCCCTGATCCCACTGGCTACCTCTAACTGTATTTCTCTCCATACCTCCATCCATATCTTTCTCCAGGGATGAGGTTTACCCGGCTGTAAAATTCTTTTTACAAGGTCTTCTCTTGAAACCTGCTTTCCTATCTTTGTGGAGAATTTTTTAAGAACTCTTTTTTCAAAACCACCACCCCAGGTAAGAGGTGCATGATTATGATATCGGAAATCATCCTCTATCCAGATTGTATTAAATCCTAATGTTGCAAACCTGCCATAAAGATTATAAATATACCTTTGCCAGTTCTTATCAACAAAAGAGGCAGTTGCTTTACTTGTTTCACCATACGGGGAGACCATCGGTTCAAATTTTCTATCAGGAGGAAATCTTCTTCCCCTATCACAGTGAAGAACGGTCATCCAGGGATTTAAACTTACCTTTATCCCCCTTTCCTTAAGTGTTTTTTTTGCTGTCTTTATGGCTTCAAACCATATATCCTCTTCCTTTGCAGAGAGAAGTCCGTTGTTCCACTCCTCTCCGGCAAAAAATAGTACCACTTCTTCTATTTTGTGTTTAAGACAAAACTCTGCCAGTACTTTCGTATCCTCTTTAACATTTTTCCCAGGGATAATCTGAAAACGAAGATGGTACTTTACCTTTCCCATACTATATTTCTCCTTCGGAAAAAACCTCTGCCTGAAATGTATAAATTTCTGTATCTTTATCCTTCCATGCATCAGAAGGTAATCCTGCCTTATACATACAGAGATTACTTAAAAATTCTTCTTTGGTCCAACCGGTTTCTTCTGCAACCTGTGGGAGAAAAACACCCTGTCTGTATCCTTTTTTAATTATCACGCCATCCCTGCTCATTACAATCTCTTCTGCATTTTTTACTTTTTTTAGTGGAGTAAGTACAGATATTTCTATCTCTATGTCTTTTAACTCCCTATAGTTTACCGGAGGAAACCGTGGGTCCGCCGTAGCAGATTGTATAGCCATATCTCTTACCGCTATTGCAAGTGGTTCAATTCCTTCAATATATCCTATACATCCTCTTAATTCCCCTTTTTTCTTTAAAGTTACAAAGACACCTCTTCTCTCCTGTAAAAGAGGGTCATCCTCTACAATAACCGGAAGTTCTTTACCTGATAGATAATACTCCAGTGTCTCTCTCGCAATCTTCAAAAGATTCTTTTTCTGAAGTTCTGTAAGCATATTAGAATTTCTCTCTTATAGGGTGGACATGCAAAAAGCAAGACCTGACCCCCTTATACTGGTAGCGAGGGGGGGACTTGAACCCCCGGCATACCGGGTATGAGCCGGCTGCTCTGCCACTGAGCTACCCCGCCATTATATTAAATTATAAATTTTAAACTCAAAACTCTAAATTCAAACTTAAAAAGTTATTTTACCTTTTGAGCAGATAATCTGCAAGTTTTCTAAAAGCCCTTGCCCTGTGGCTTATACCATTCTTCTCCTCCTTTGTAAGTTCTGCAAATGTTTTCCCAATGGATGGTATTTCAAATACAGGGTCATATCCAAATCCATTATTTCCTCGTGGAGCAAAGGTTATAAAACCATCTATTTCTCCCCTGAAAATCTTTTCTTCATTGTTTTCAACCAGTGCTACTACTGTAATAAACCTTGCTTTCCTCTCTGTAATGTCTCTATAAGATAAAAGCATTTCAAGTAATTTCTCTATATTTTTTCTGTCATCTGGTGGTTCACCTGCAAATCTTGCAGATATAACCCCGGGAAGATTCCTCAATTTTTCTACAATAAGCCCTGAATCTTCTCCAGCAACAGGTTCCTTATCAACAAATTTTTTGAGATACCGTGCTTTTATAAGTGCATTTTCTTCAAAACTTTTCCCTGTTTCCTCAGGAAAAACAATACCCGCAGGGGCAGGCTTGACCAATATACCTGTGTTTTTTAATATCTCCTGTATTTCTAAAACCTTATTCTGATTTTTAGTTGCCAAGTAGAAGGTCAATATCATCTTTTAGAATCCCTTTTTCTATCTCTATAATCTTCTTAATTCCATTGCTGGATATCCGTAATAGTTCCATCAGGTCTTTCTCAGTAAAAGGATATCCTTCAGCAGTCCCCTGAATTTCTACAAAGTCACCCTTACCTGTCATTACCACATTAAAATCAACACTTGCCTCTGAATCTTCATAATAATCAAGGTCAAGCAGTTTATTACCATAAACAATACCCGCACTTATTGCTCCAAGATAATCACGGAGTAGAGGGAGTTTTATAAGACGCGCCTTTTTTAATTTTGAAAGTGCTTCTACAAGAGCAATGAACCCTCCTGTTATTGAAGCAGCCCTTGTACCCCCATCTGCCTGGATAACATCACAATCTACCATTACTGTTCTCTCTCCTATTTTCTTTATATCAAGTATAGCCCTTAGAGACCGCCCTATCATCCTTTGTATCTCCTGGCTTCTACCTGTAAGGTTAGAACTTCTTGATACCCTTTCACTTGTAGATGATGGAAGTAAGGCATATTCAGCGGTTAACCATCCACTATCAGTACCTTTAAGAAATAGAGGAACTTTGTCTTCAACATTAACAGCACATAAAACCTTTGTATCCCCTACCTCTATAAGACAGGAACCCAATGCATATTTAAGAACCCCCTTTGTTATCTTTATCTCTCTTATATCTTCAAAACCCCTTCCACCTTTTCTTTTTATTTCAACCATTTTTAATCCCTTTCTCCTATATAATAAAAGGATATATCATAATAAAAAAAGAAAAATCATCCTTGTTTCCCGAAATGCTTATATTCAACTCCCAGCAATGAATTTTATGCCACACCTCTAAAGATGCTCTTGTTATACTGCCTGAATTAACATCGTACTGTATGCCAGTACTGTATTTCCATAGTTCATTAATAACATAACTGAATTTTCCTTGGATACCTGATATATTACTTTCCTCATTATATCTATTACCTATTGAATAACTGTACTTGCCTGAATTAAAGATTATATCATTAAATCCAAATAAATACTTTTCTCTATCTAAATCCCATTCATTTTCACCCTCAATATACATATTAGAAGTAAGTTTGACATCGTATTTCAGAGAGAATGTATCAAATTTTTCGGTATCAATAGCATAGAAATTTTCCACAGATAATCTTCCTATATATTCATTTTCATCTCTAAAAAACCATTCCATTCCAAGATTTAAAAAATTACCCGGTTCCATTCTCTCAATAGAATCAAGATATTCAATATCCCCTTTTTTGTAGTCCATGTCGCGGTGAAAATATGTCAGGGATGGTGAAAAATATTCAGTGAAATTTCTATGTTCTCTCTTTAAAATCGTAGAGAATTTCACTCCTGCTTCCCTTAAAAAATTAAATCTCTCATCTGCCTCTTGCGAGTAATCAATACCACCAAGTGAAAGATAAGGAGAAAATGTTAGAACACCCATATCTTTTCTACTTTTCAGTGTAAGTATATCCATTACTCTAATATAATTTTCATCTTCCTTATAAAAGTTTGTAAATTTAAAGACGTTCTCTAAAAATATCGGGCCATCTCCTATCTGAAAATAAGGGGTATAAAAATTTATCTCTGGAATTTTTTCAATGTTTAAAAAATCATCTCCTGCTGACTCTCTGAAATTAAGATTAAATATTCCCTGTTTGAAATTATGAGTAAAAGAAAGATAGTTGTATCTTTTTGATTTTGCTATATAGTCAGGGTAGAAAAAATTGTAAAAAAGTTCATTATTATCCATATACCGCCAGTCAACAAGTACAGCACCTTCTCCATAATTTGAAGTATAATTTTTCAAGAGTTCTAAAAGCAAAGATGGTTCAACATCTCCATCTGTCCAGTTATTAAAAAGAAAGACCTCTCCCCTATAACCCTTAGTTTCTGAACGAATGTTAACACCTGCCCCGAGTCCCTCCTCTCCTACCAGAACCCGCTCCTTTATCACTCCGTCCATCTCTGTTCCTGTTCTCTGGGCAAAGATAACTTCTATATGTTCTCCTGCCTTTGAAGTATAGGCAGGTTTAGCAGTAATCATTGGTTCTTTTGTTTTCATATCAACCGTATATCTAGGGAAGTAAAAAACACTATATTTTTCACCGAGCACAAACCTCATCCTTTCTGCTCTTAAATATTCATCTTTTACATACTTGAGACGTTCTGCTGATATTTTATAGTGTGGCTTTTCAAGGTCACAGGTTGTGATATAGCCATTGATAAGGTAAAAAACATCCCCTTCCTTTTCCAGTTTTTCTGCCTTACCGTAAAAAGGTGGAGATGAGAGAGCAGCATTTAATAAAAATCCTGTTTTCTTGTTTAAATTATAAGTCATACATCTGGCTCTAACAACCCCCTGAAGCGCTTCAAGATAGAGATTCCCTTCTGCTGTTACATCTCCTGTCGTTCTATCAAAGTCCGCCCTTTCACATCTTATAATTATATCTTCTAATGCAATTTTCACATTACCCTGCAGTATTATCTTTTCAGGTTCTCCTAATTGATTGAACAATATCTCTAAATTGTCAGCGGTGTAATATACAGGAACAGAATTGTCCGGAAGAGTATCATAAGAGAATATCCCTTCACATAGAAAAAGGAAGAGAATACACCATTTCTTGAGAGATTTGGACATATCGCCCTTTCAGATTTTAAAATACTGTTTAAATTCTATAGATATCAAACCTTGACTACCTTGTACCCTAAATATCTCTCAAACGCTTCTTTGACAGGAGACAGGATATTTCCCGGTGTAACACTTGTATGGTGTCTGTGCCCTCTATAACCAATGGTTTGTAAAACATCCTGCAGGTTTTCAATTTCAGCGACACCAGCACATCCAAAAAAGTCATCAGGGATAGGGTCATCTGTAAACCTGCCTTCGCCTAAATAAAATTCTAATTCTCCATCTAATGTAAGCATACTCCCAAAGGTAAAGGGGCCCGGTGTAATTCTACCTGTATTACAGCCATAACCCTTTCCTTCACCCGCACTATTGGCAAGGATAGCATGGTCTGTTATCTTCCCTTTCCCTGCCATCATATCTGCTGGTACAGGCCCACAGTGGAACAGGATACATTTGTCTTCTTCCTCCCCATAGTTATTATTCCAGTCAAGACAGGCAGCAGGTTTTCCTGATGCCCTGGATAGTACAAACATAGTTACAGCATTCCCAATATCAACTTCACAGGCAGCAGGGATACCTCTATTGTTAAGTTCACTTAAAATTACACAGGGAGATATTCCTAAAACCTCCTGCATTTCTATCCAGCATCTAATAGCAACGGCATTAAATCCATACTCTTCAATCATTTCATCAATAATAACAGATAATTTTACAATATTTTCAAATGCCTTTTTAGGTACTCCTTTCCAGTCAGCATATCCGTTAAACATCTTATATTTCTCTATCACCTTACTATCAGACATCTCTATTTTTTCCATCCTGTGAAATATAGATAGAAGGTCAAATGTTTCCATTGTAATACCGTTTTTTTGAAGTGCAAGTTCATCTATTCTTACTGTTTTGAAAGGTGTTGTCCTTGCTCCTATTGCTCCAACTATCATTCCTTTCATTCCATTTACCACCCTGCACATCCGGTCAAAGTAGTCAATGTTTTCAGCAAATTTAGGGGATTGTGGATGAACCGTATGTGGTTTAAGGGCAGTAAAAGGTATTCCATACTGGCAGAAGACATCCATAATAGAAAATTTTCCGCAGAAAGCGTCCCTTCTCAAGGCAGGAGACATCTTGTCAAGTTCATCAGGGTATGCCTGAATAAGAATAGGAACCCCTGCCTCCTTTAATGCCTCAACAGCACCTGTCTCATCACCAAAGTTTGGTAGAGAAAGTATAACACCTCCAAATTTTCCACGATTTTTCCGTAAAAACTCTGCATATACCCTCCCTTCCTTAACTGTTTCTACAGCACCATATCTTGTTGCCTTTTCATCAAGTAAGAGTGTTTTGTGCCCTAATTTAGTTAGAACCTCTACTAACTCTTCCCTTGCCTCCGCCATAAAAGATGCAGGGAAAAAGCCCCTATTACCAAAAAACAATGCAAATGTCGTCTTTTCTGTTTTCATGGGTCCCCCTTTTTTTGAATATTTTACTATTTTAAATTCGCTTCTTCAAATCTCCTCAATCTTAATCCTCTCCCATTTATCTCCCTCTCCTCGCTTGCGGAAGAGGGTTAAGGTGAGGGGTAGTCCCTCGCCCCGCATAGCGGGGAGAGGGTATGGGTGAGGGGGTTTTTCAAAGTACCCTATCTGATTTATGCTTGACGGGTATGATAACCAGAAGTTATAATTATTATATAATGGGGGATTAGCTCAGTTGGGAGAGCACCAGGCTGGCAGTCTGGGTGTCAAGGGTTCGAATCCCTTATCCTCCACTTTCTGCAGAATTTTTAAGATACCGAAGAAAAAAGCCATTCACGGCATCCTGATATTCTCCTGTAAATGCGCGGTCAAGGCCTGTATGTTTCCCTTCTACCTTCCATAATTCCTTTGGCTGTGGTGCTTTATTAAAAAGTCGTTCTGCATGTGCGTAAGGAACGAAATCATCTTCTACTGAGTGGATAATAAGTATAGGGCAATTTATTTTGTCTATAAAATATTCAGGGCTGTTTTTAGTAAAGTCAGCATGGAAGACATACCTTCCTAAAATACGGGAGAATGAAGAAAAGATGTACTTTAAAGGTCCAAGGTTCTTATAATAGTGTGTAACCATTTCAGGAAAATTAGCAAAGGCAGAATCAGTAACAAGGGCATCTATTCCTTTATATTTTGCTGATGCAATAATTCCAACTGCCCCTCCTAAAGAATAACCCCATATACCTATCTTACTATTTTTTGTCTCCTCCCTTGATTTTATAAAGTCCATTGCTGCCTTCACATCCATAAACTCTTTCAAACCAAAATAGGTAATCTTTCCTTCGCTCTCGCCGTGTGCTCTGAAATCAAAGAGAAGAAGGGAAAATTCAGGATATAAAAATGAAACAACTGGAAGTATATCTGATTTGTTTGCAGGATATCCATGAAGACAGATAATAACTCCTTTTTCTGTTTTAGAAGGAATAAACCATCCTTTAAGGTTTTTCCCATCCTCTGTTTTAAGAACTATATTTTCATAAGGGAGGCCCATATCAGAAGGAAGCAGAGATAAAGGCATTCTCACAGGCATAATTGCACGCCAGCCAAGAATAATTGTAAGTGTTATAATCACTATAACTGCATCAATCAATACTCTTAGCCACATCTTCATTTTTTAATTGTCCCTTATAAATGTTTCTTACTCCGGTAAAAAAGTCAAGGTATCCTTCTGTCTTATAGTCCGGATATGTCCAGGGCAAAAAAATATATTTCCCTTTTTCATAATAAAGGGTAACCTCTGCAAATATTCCTTTACCTAAATATATTCTGTGATAGAAGTCCTTTGTTGAAAAAAGAACTATATGGGAAAGGTTGATATATCCTGGGTCAAGATTAACCCTGCGGGGAAATTTTGATTGAGTAAAGAATTCTACTTCAATATCGTTTGTAATATGTTTCCATATATACGCATCTTCGGGAGACACAAGATTTTTAAAAGAGACAAACCTTCTTCTCAGGTTATCCCCCATCTCTTTTTGATAATAATTGGTAAAAGTGAACGGAAAAGGACCTGATTTGAAATCTACCTCCCCAATCTTTTCTATCAATCTTCTCTCTACCTTTTCAATAATATCTTCATCGCGGTACAATATTCCACAGAACAATTTTATCTTTTGATATCCTTTTCTTATCTCCATCCTTTCTCCTTCTCTAAATTATATATGCTAAAATAAATGATGGCAAAAGAATTAAGGGATAAAGATGAAAAATGATACTATTTGTGCAATCTCTACTCCATTGGGAATAAGCGGCATAGGTATTATACGGCTCAGTGGTCCTGATACATACAGAATTATTGATAAAATTTTCAGACCTGCCAAAAAGATAAAAATTTCAGATGCTCCGTCTCATACTGTTCATTATGGTCATATTGTTGATGGAAAAAAAATAATAGATGAAGTCCTTGTAACCATTATGAGAAGCCCGAAAAGTTATACAAGAGAAGATATGGCTGAAATTGGCTGTCATGGAGGACTTATTCCTATGAAAGAAGTTCTCTCTCTTTGTATAAAAAATGGAGCAAGACAGGCAGAACCAGGTGAGTTTACAAAGAGGGCTTTTCTTAATGGTAGGATAGACCTTGCCCAGGCAGAAAGTGTGCTTGAGGTTATTTATAGTAAAACAGAAAAAGCGCTTGAAATATCAGCCAAAAAACTGAAAGGTGCTTTTTCTTCCGAGATTAAAAAAATTAAGACACTCCTTATAGGACTTTTTTCTGATATTCAGGCAAAGATTGACTTTCCTGAAGAGGAAGATATAGAAAGATACAATTTAGAGATATTGTCCCGGATAGAGAAAATAATCTGTTTTATTGACTCTATTCTTTCTCGTGCAGTAAAAGGGAAGATAATACAGCAAGGAATAAATGCAGCCATTATAGGAAGAGTTAATGCAGGAAAGTCCAGTTTACTCAATGCACTTTTGAAAGAAGAAAGGGCAATAGTGACTGAAATACCCGGAACTACAAGAGATATACTCCAGGAGACAATAAATGTTAAAGGTATCCCCGTGAATATTATAGATACTGCTGGAATAAGAAAGGTAAGGGGACAAATTGAAAAGATGGGTGTAGAGAAAGCACTGGAATGGATGAAAAAGGCAGATATAAATTTAGTTGTGCTTGATGGAAGTAAAAAACTTAATGAATACGACCATCAGTTGCTTAACTATATAAAAGATAAAAGAAACTATGTGCTCATCATAAACAAAAACGACATCCCACAGAGAATAGAAAGGGACTACATTGAAAAACATTTTTTAAGAGGACATATTATCTCTATATCTACCAAAAAGGGGGAAGGTGTAGTATTACTTGAAGAGACACTATACAAACTTATCCTTGAAGGTTATGGTGAGATAAAGGGTGATGAGATATTTCTCAATATAAGGCAGGAAGGTAAAATAAAAGAAACAAGAGAAATTTTGCTAAAAACAAAGGATGCGGTTATAAAAGGAATTACGTTGGATATTGTTGCGGAATATCTGAAAGAAAGTATTAACAGAGTGGATGAAATAACAGGCAAGGATATATCAGAAGAAGTATTGGAACAGATATTTTCTAAGTTTTGCATTGGAAAATAGGGGGCAAAGATGAAAAGAATCTACACTATCTTACTATCAATAATACTTGCTGGCTGTGCAACATATTATAATCCTGTAACTGAAAAGACAGAGTATACGATTTATACAGAAAAAGACGAGATTGATATGGGAATAGCGATAGATAAGAAAATTCAAAAAGAAAATAAAGTAGTTGAAACACCTGACTATATAAAAGAGATTGTGGAAAAAGTTGGCAAGAACTCAGATAGGCCGGCTTTAAATTATACAATAAGGGTGATAGAAAACAAAGAAATTAATGCATTTGCTACACCAGGAGGTTTTATTTATCTCTATACAGGACTTATTGAAAAAATAGAATCAAATGATGAATTAGCAAATATTATAGGACATGAGATGGGTCATATATGCGCAAGAGATGGAATTAATCAACTACAGAAGACACTTCTTTATTCAATCCCCGCAAGTATATTATTAAAAAATAGAAGTGCCGCAATTCAAAAGGCAGTGGATACTGCATTTACACTCACAATGTTGAAATACAGCAGAGAACAGGAATTAAGAGCTGACAAACTTGGAGTTACATATGCATACCACTCTGGATATAACCCAGAGGGTATGATATCTTTTTTCAGAAAACTTCAGGAGATAGAGAAAAAATCTCCATCTTTAAAAATTACTTTCCTTGCCAGTCATCCTGATATAAAAGACAGGATAGATAATGTAGAAAAGGTTATCCAGAACCTGAAAGAGACTACTTAGGCAGTACAATCCCTGTTGATGTCTGATATTTACCAGCAACATCTTTATATGACTTTTCACATTCACTCTCCGCAGATAAAAAAATTATCTGCCCTATCCCTTCTCCTGCATAAATTTCTGCCTCCACAGGTGTAAGATTGGCTATCTGAACAGTAAGATACCCTTCCCATTCCGGTTCAAGCGGTGTTACATTTACAACTATACCACTTCGTGCATATGTGGATTTCCCAAAACAAAGACCAATAACATCCCTTGGTATTCTAAAATATTCCAAACTCTTACCAAGGGCAAAACTATTGGGAGGAATTATGCAGATATTCCCTTTAAATTTTTCAAAGTCAGAGTCACTTATTTTTTTAGGTGAAACAGTTCCTTTGCCTTTGAATATAAGAAACTCATCAGAAAGGACAAAATCATACCCATAAGAAGAGACACCAAAGGATATACCTTTTTTAACCTTGTCAGGGGAAAAAGGTGTTATCATTTTCTCACCCATCTTCTTTATCCATTTATCCGGCTTAACCACCTTGACCTCCTTTGTAAAATCACAAGTATTTTAGCATATTTTATACCTTTTTTACTTTATGTTAATATATAATGCTATGAAGCAATACATTCCGGACAGAATAAAAAAGAGAGTGTCAGTTAATAGTGAAAGCGAACAGATTAAAAAGATACTTAGGGAACTTTCTCTTAATACCGTCTGTGAAAGTGCTGTCTGCCCTAATATATATGAGTGTTTCTCAAAAAGATATCTCACCTTTATGATACTTGGAAATAGATGCACAAGAAATTGTAGATTTTGTGGTGTCTCACCTCTAATAAAGTCAACTCCTCCTGATGAAAAAGAACCAGAAAATATAGCAAAAGCAGTAAATCTACTCTATATGAGGTATGTAGTGATAACATCCCCTACCAGAGATGACCTGTCAGATGGTGGTGCTGGGCAATTTGCTGCTACTACAGAAGATATAAGGCGCCTAAATCCTTATACAAAAATTGAATTACTCATTCCCGACTTTAATGGTAATAAAGAGAATTTAGAAAAAGTTTTTAAGGCAAAGCCAGATATTATCTCTCATAATATTGAAACAGTCCCATCTTTATATCCATCTGTAAGACCATCTTCTAATTATCAAATATCCATAAGTGTACTGAAAGCCATAAAAGAAAATGGATTTATCACAAAGTCAGGGTTTATGGTAGGATTGGGAGAGAAAAAAGAGGAGGTAGTAGAGTTGTTATATACACTCAAAGATGCAGGTTGTGATTATCTTGTCATCGGGCAGTATCTAAAACCATCAAAAGATGCAATCCCAGTAAAAGAATTTATTTCTGAAACATTGTTCAAAGAATATGAAAACATCGGCAGGAAAATAGGATTTAAAAATATATTTGTAGGCACTTTTTATAGAAGTTCATATCTTGCGGAACAACTTTTGCAATGACAGATGAAGAAAAACTTATAAGACAAGCACAGAGAGGAGATGTAGATGCATTTACAGAACTTCTCCGCTCCTGTGAAAATCGTTTAAAAAATACTGCTTTTGCACTTTGTCCTCAGGAACCAGAAGACCTTTTACAGGAAACATATCTTGCATCTTTTAAAAGTATAAGGCGTTTCCGTGGTAATTCATCTTTTTACACCTGGATATACAGGATAATGTTAAATCTTGCTTATAAAAAGTTTAGGAAGAACAAACAGAAAGAGATATTTGCAAAAAAGAAGCATTTAAAAAATATATCAGAAAATAATCCTATATCTGAATATGAAACAACAGATAAAAAAGAAACTATCAGAAGTGCTGTCTCTAAACTACCTCTTCATTATAAAGAAATTATTACCCTTTATTATTTTGAAGAAATGTCTGTTGATGAAATAGCACACCATCTCAATATAAACCAAGGAACTGTAAAGTCACGGCTTTTTAATGCAAGAGAACACCTGAAAAATTTAGTTGAACCAAGATAAAAAAAACGGAACTAAATATATAGGAGACAAAAAATGGAAAGTGATAACTTTAATGAAATAGAAAAGATTCTTGGAGAGATAAAAAAGGATAGTGACAAATATTGCTTAAAAGGTGATATTATAACGAAAACATCCTACATTTTAAAAGAAAAACAACAGAAATCTCTTTTTTATTATAAGGAAATTTTAGGAACAGCAGTAGTTCTTTTATTGATATTTAATATATTTCAAGGAACAATGTTGCTCAATAGCAGGAGACAGGTCAATATGATAGGTAAACAGCAAATACTTCACGAACCTTCTGTATTGGTAACTCCAACTGTTATAGATAGACCTTCCACTCTTATAAAAATAGAACCAGAGACACAGCAAAAGCAAATATGTAAAGGTATAAGAGAAATAGAAACTATTAGAGAAGAAAAAAAGGAAACAAAGCAGGAACTTATTTATGTTTCCACTAAGGAAATATCAGAAATGTTAGAACTATATGATTTATTCAATAAAGTGTTATCACCTGTAATATTAGAACAGTCATATAAAAAGGAGGGGGTATATGAAGCGATTTAGTTATATAGCAGTTTTAATGGTTGCTTTATTCTCTTTCACTTCTGTTCTTTATAGTGAGCAAAAATCGGAGACA
Source organism: Candidatus Omnitrophota bacterium (assembly GCA_023819225.1). Taxonomy (GTDB): domain Bacteria; phylum Ratteibacteria; class UBA8468; order B48-G9; family JAFGKM01; genus JAAYXZ01. The sequence goes on along the minus strand of JAMWCZ010000018.1, from coordinate 6,723 downwards.
GATATTGTCCTGGATAACTTCTTCAGTATTATAAAACAGATAGACCTAAAACAGATGGAAGTTAATACAATGGAAGCAGATGTGAGTGTTGAAATAAAACTTTCTCCGATGTTAGAACCATATCTAAAACCATTTTTCTCCGAAGGAGTCCCTCACATTTTAAAAAGCAAAGGGTATATAAGAAATGTCTTTAAAAATGTTGGTGATAAGTATGAGGTTGATTATTCATATATTTATCAAAATACCAGTATGGGGGATATTGTTTTCAGCAGGATTCAGGATAAAATAGAGATTTTACTTCCTTCTTTAGGTATTATTGTAAATGATACTATCCCAGAGATAAAAGCAGTTGTAAATCAATATATACCACTTACCGACCAGCCATCTTCTCCATTAGAGACAACAAAATTAGTACTGATGTACCTTAAAACACAGGAAAAGGCAGTAAAAGAAAAGATTAAATTTGAAAAGACAGGAAATAAAAATGGAGTGAAGATATATGTATATTCCTATCCTGTAGACAACGGGAAAATACTTGTTGAGATATACGACCAGATATGGACATTTGCTTCTATAAGTTTTGATGGTATCTCAAATACAGCATCGGTGTATTTTCAGATTAACTATCCACTTATAAAGGATGCAATAACATCTAACTTTTTACCACAATCAATAGTGCTGAAAGGAAGCAAAGAGGATACAGATGTTTCTATAATACTTTCCAATATAAAATACAATCAACTTTTATCTGCCACTGATTTTGAAATTACAAGAATGAACTTTCAAGAGTTTATAGTTAGTATGTATCTGAAATATCTACAAAAACAAAAGGGAGGAAAATAAAATGAGAAGGAAGGGCTTTACATTAATAGAGTTGCTTGTAGTGGTAGCAATCATAGCAATCCTTGCCGCTATGTTGTTACCGGCACTATCTCAGGCAAGAGAAAAGGCAAGACAGATAACCTGTGTAAATAATTTAAAACAGTTGTATCTTGCCTTTGCTTTATATGCTGATATGTATGAAGGGAAACTACCCCCAAGAGATGTAGGGATTGCAGAAATATATCCACTTTGTTATATAAATTGGACAAATTTTATAAGACCTGTTCTTGAAACCAATCTTTCCAATATACCTATTTCTAACTGGCCTAAACCTTCTGATATATATTACTGTCCTACAGGAAAAAGGTTTGTGAGCGACTACGCTGCCCAACAGGGATTACCTGTGGACCCATCAACAACCTATATCATCAATACAACACCACCACCCGGGGACCCTGGAGTAAAAGGCAAAAAGATAGACGGTTTCTGGACAGACCCTGATGGAAAATTTGGTGCGTCTAATATATGGCTTCTTGCAGACCCACCTCTAAAAGATGCGGGCTGGACAAACTATTCTCACACAGGCGGTATAAATGTTCTATATCTTGATGGAAGTGTAAGATGGCAGAAAATTTAAAGGAGGGATAGGAAATGAAGAAATTATTAATTGTTTTAGGGGTCTTTTTCTTTGCTGCTGGTTTATATTGTGAGGAAATACCCACAGCAACTCAATCTACAACAGAAGAAACAATGATAAAAACAGAAGAAGTAAAGGAAGAACCTGTAAAATATACCCTTTTATATAAATTCCCTCAGGGAAAAGAGATTTATTATCAACTATCAATGGACAGAAAAGATGATTTTAATATTGCAGGGAGAAAATTTGATGTAAAGAAAAAAACAGTTGTTTACTTATCTGAATTATTCCAGGGAGTTGACGAAAATGGAAACGGACTTATTAAAGTAACATATCTACAGGGATGGCAGGATAATATAAGAATATTTTCACAACCAAAGGAAGTAAGAGCAAAAATGTCTCCAAGAGGAGAAATACTTGAAAGTCAGGGGTTACAGGATATTGCAGCAGAGTTTTTTAAGGTTTTACAATATAACCTTGCTGATTACATACCGGGGATAGACCGACTTCCTGTAAAGATTGACTTCTCAAAAATGCCATCAAATGCTTTTAACATTTACTGGCAAGCATTTATATTCCCTGTTCCTGAAAAACCTGTAGCAATAGGAGATATTTGGAAAAGAGAAGATAAAAATGCTGGTATAACAATTCAATATAAACTTCAGGAAATTAAGGAGGGCAAGGCATATATAGAAGTAATTACTGAAGATAACAGAGGTTCTCTTGATGGAAAAGCCATATTTGATATAGAAAATGGATATCTTATATTAAATTATGTAAATATGGTCACTGATTCAACTGGTAAAATTGTTCAGAGAGCAGCGAAAGAAATCACCGGTGCTACCGGCACAGAAGTAAAACCTGCATCAACTCTGCCTGAAAGAACACACATAACCTTTAAGATGGAATTCGTGCCTATGGAATAGTGAAAAGTTTACCTGTATATCCCTCTGTGGTGTATAATAAATAATATGGGTAAGATTCGTTTAGGTATTGGACAGATAAATTCCACGGTAGGTGATATCAAAAACAATTGCGAGAAGATACTTGAATATATAAAAAAGGCAGAGAAGAAAAAAGTAGATATTCTTGTCTTCCCTGAACTTTCCATAACTGGCTATCCACCAGAGGACCTACTTTTAAAACCCACCTTTATAAAAGAAAATATACAAGGTCTATCTTTAATTGAAAAAACAGTCGGTAACACTATAGTTATTGTGGGTTTTGTGGATGTTGTTAAAAATAATTCTCTATACAATTCAGCTGCTATACTTTACAACAAAAAAAAGGTCGCCACATATTACAAGATACTACTTCCAAATTATGGTGTATTTGACGAAAAAAGATATTTTAAACCAGGAAACAATCCTTTCGTTGTTGACCTTTCAGGAATTCCTTTTGGTGTGAATATATGCGAGGATATATGGCACATAAAAGGACCTTTAAAACAACAGGTAAAAAAAGGCGCAAAACTCATTTTTAATATAAGCGCCTCTCCTTATTATATAGGTAAAACAAAGGAAAGAGAAGATATTATAAAGCGGCAATGTATAAGCAATAATGTCTGGATTTGTTACCTCAACCTTGTAGGTGGACAGGATGAAATTGTGTTTGATGGGAGAAGCTTTATTACGGATAACAATGGCAATATTATATATAAAGCAACTCCTTTCAAAGAGGGACTGTTTATTGTAGATATATCTTTAGATACATCAGTAGATGATATAAAAGCAGATTACTTTATACCCCATCAGTTTACGGAAGCCAATCTATCCATTCCCATAACTAGATATAAAGAATTATCGGAGGAAGAAGAAGTATATCTTGCGATTATGACAGGCCTTAAGGACTATGTAATAAAAAATGGCTTTAAGAAAGTTGTATTAGGACTGAGTGGTGGCATAGATTCTTCTCTTGTCGCCACTATTGCTACTGATGCCCTTGGAAGTGAAAATGTTATAGGCGTTTTTATGCCTTCCAGATACTCTTCAAAAGAATCAGAGGAGGATGCCAAGGTATTAGCAGAAAACCTGCATATTAGATTTCTCAATATATCCATAGATAATATATTTACATCATACCTTAAAACCCTCTCCCCTGTTTTTTCTGGTAAAGAAACAGATATAACAGAAGAGAACCTTCAGGCAAGGATAAGAGGAAATCTCCTTATGGCACTTTCCAATAAGTTTGGTTATCTTGTTTTAACCACAGGTAATAAATCAGAAATAAGTGTGGGGTACTCTACTCTTTATGGGGATATGGCTGGTGGTTTTGCTGTAATCAAGGATTTATATAAAACCAATGTATATAAACTTGCCAGATATAGAAATTCCATAAGCAAAGTAATTCCAGAAAGGGTATTTACAAAAGCACCTACTGCTGAATTAAGACCGAACCAGAAGGACCAGGATACACTCCCCCCTTATGATATTCTTGATGGTATTCTTAAAGAATATATAGAAAAGAATAAAAGTTTTCAGGAAATAGTTTCAGCAGGGTTTGATAGAGAAGTGGTAAAAAAGGTACTTCAGATGGTAGATAAGAGTGAGTATAAGAGAAGGCAGGCACCCCCAGGAACAAAGATTACACCAAAGGCATTTGGAAAAGACAGAAGGATGCCTATTACCAACCGTTTTTCTTTTTGAAATGCCTATGCTGGAAAAATTAAGAAGAATAAAAGAACGGGCTGAACAACTGGAAAAAATTCTTACCTCCTGTACTCTCTGCCCGAGAAAATGTAAGATAGATAGGACATCAGAAGAAAAAGGGGTATGTGGTGTAGGAAAGGACCTTGTGGTCTCAAGTTATGGACCACACTTTGGAGAAGAACCAGAACTTGTAGGAATACATGGTTCAGGGACTATCTTTTTAACCCATTGCAACCTCCTCTGTATCTACTGCCAGAACTATGAAATAAGCCACCTTGGAGTAGGAGATATTATTTCTGAAGAGAAGTTGTCAGATGTTATGCTAAAACTACAGAAAGATGGGTGCCATAACATCAATCTTGTTACCCCTACCCACTTTACCCCTCAGATAGTAAAATCCATAAAATATGCAATTGAAAAAGGGCTTGATATACCGATTGTCTGGAACTGTAGTGGCTATGAAAATGTAGATATAATAAAATCACTTAATGGGATAGTAGATATTTATATGCCTGATATAAAATACAGTGAGAGCGAACCAGCAAAAAAATATTCTAATGCCCCTGACTATTTTGAAAGATGCAAAGAATCTATTGAAGAGATGTACAGACAGGTAGGTGATTTAAAGGTAAATTCAAGTGGTATAGCAGAAAAGGGACTCCTTGTAAGACATCTTGTATTACCTGACAATCTTGCTGGTTCGGAAAAGGTTTTAAGATTTATTGCAGGACTCTCTAAAAATACATATATAAACATAATGGACCAGTATAGACCCTGTGGTAAGGCATATTTATATCCAGAGATAAACAGAAGACCCACAGAAGAAGAATTCAGACAGGTGTTAAAAATTGCAGTAGATTTGGGTCTCCATAGAGGTTTTGAAAGTATATAGATGGAAAAATTTATTGTGGATGGAATGCTTGGTAAGGCAGGCAGATGGCTCAGATTGATGGGATATGATACCCTTTACTTCAATACAAACAGGAAGGCAGAACTTTTACGAATTGGAAGAAAAGAGGGAAGGATAATTCTAACAAGAGATAGGAAGTTAGCACTTTCAAATCCTGATGTTGTAATTCTGATTGAGAGTGAAGAAACTTTAAACCAGTTAAAGGAGATTATATGTAAGTTATCTCTTACTCTATCAGAAGCAAACCTTTTTAACAGGTGTTCTATCTGTAATTCAGTCCTTGAGAGTAAGATAAAAGAAGAGATAAAAAACTTTGTTCCGGAATATGTATATTCTACAAAAGACAGGTTTTCTCAATGCCCTTCCTGTAAAAAGGTGTACTGGGATGGGGACCACTGCAAGGGGATAAAGAGAACCATTGAAAAACTTTTCTCCTCTCCCTAACCGTGTAGGGAGAAAGGAGAGGGGGGGAGAGAGAAAAAGCGCGAGAAGTGAGAGGTGAGATGTAAAATGGAAAATAATTTAGCAAAATTTCTGCTAATTGCTGGGATATTTTTAATTATAATATCGGTGCTTTTAGAAAAAGGAATTAAAATCCCTTTTGGCAGATTACCTGGAGATATAATGATAAAGAAAGAAAATTTTTCATTTTACTTTCCTTTAGCAACAAGTATCATTATAAGTATTATATTAACATTAATTTTTTCTCTTATGAGAAGATGGAGGTGAATAATGATAGTGACAATAGTTGAAGTTTATGTAAAAAAAGAGAAGATAGATGAGTTTATTCAGGCAACATTGGAAAACCATAGAAATTCCATAAAAGAAAAGGGTAACCTGAGATTTGATGTATTACAGAGCACTGAAGACCCTACACGTTTCACCCTTTACGAAGCATATGAAAGTGAGGAGACAGCAAAAGAACATAAAAAGACATCCCACTACCTTAAATGGAGAGAGATAGTTGATGACTTTATGGCACAGCCACGGAAAGGGATACCTCATAGGGTGATAGCCCCCTTAGATAAATCCCTTTGGTAATGTTTCTTATATAAAAGTGGATATCCCAAAATAAAGACCAAACAAAATAAGTATGAGACCGCATATACTCAGTATTTTTCTGTATATATTCTGGGAAATAATCCTCTTACTCTTTCCAATACTGTAAGAGACAAAACTGTACCATATAAGGTCTGCAAGGATATGACCTGTAAAAAAAAGAAAAAGCCCTTTTATTCCCAGTCCCCTTGCAGTGAGAAGTAACCCCAGCCCTACACTCAACCACCATACAGTCCAGTAAGGATTAGCAATGCTCATTGTTATACCATTGAAAAATAGAGTAACAGAGGAGACATAACTTTCCACTGATATATTAAAAGAGACATCTGGAAGAGAATGTATCATACTGATGCCAAAATAAATAAGTATTAAAGCACCTCCTATAGAGATAGTTTTTATAACTGCAGGGTTATCTATTATTTTCCCAAGACCAAGCACAAGAATACATACCATAATAATCTCTAAGACAGCATGTCCACCTATAATAATAGGACCTGCCTTCCTTCCATACTTCAAACTTTTTGCTACAACCAGGGTTAAAAGAGGACCTGGTGCCAATGCCCCTGTAAGTGCGACAGTAAATGATACTAAAAATATAGATATATATTCCATCTTCACTGTCTATATCTTATACTACCCTGTTGCTT
>JAMWCZ010000017.1 GCA_023819225.1 Candidatus Omnitrophota bacterium | reverse complement strand
GTTATTGCAACTTTATGGTCTATATTTGTTGGCTGGCTGGTAGCCACTTTGTTTTATCAGGGCTTTAGATTATATTAGGAGACAAAAATGCTTACACCAACCCTTGAGGACTATCTTGAAGCGATAGTTATACTGGAAAAAGAGAAAGGGAAAGCAAGGATTAAGGATATTGGGAATTATCTTAAGGTCAAAAATCCTACTGTTGTCTCTGCTGTAAATTCGCTTGTAGAAAACGGCTATGTTCGACATAAAAGATATAGTTATGTAGAACTGACAAAAAAAGGGAGAGATATCGCAGAAGCAGTTCATAAAAAACATACAACCATAACAAAATTTTTAAAGGACCTTCTTAAAGTAGATGATATAACTGCAAAGGAAGATGCCTGTAAGATTGAACATATTATCAGCCAAAAGACATATAAAAAAATCGCCTCTGCTGTAGAAAAACCCCTTTAAAATAATCCAACCACCCTGCCTTCACTGTCTATATCAACCTTTGTCCCTGCAGGAATTGTTGGCAGTCCTGGCATTGTCCTCATCTCTCCACACAAAGGATATACAAATCCGGCACCTGCTGAAAGTCGAACATCCCTTACAGGAAGTGTAAATCCAGTTGGTCTACCTTTAAGATTTGGTTCATGTGAAAGAGAAAGATGTGTCTTTGCCATACATACAGGCAGATGTCCAAATCCCCATTCAGTATAGAGCGCAATTTTTTCTTCAGCCAGAGGTGCATAGTCCACACCATCTGCGCCATATATCTTTTTAGCAATCTCCTCTATCTTTTGTTTTATGGACCATTCATCTGGATAAAGAAATTTAAAATTATTTGGTTTTTCACACTGCTTAATGACCTTTTCTGCAAGAGAGGTACCTCCTTCACCACCTTTCTCCCAAACCTCACTCACATCCACATCATCAGCGCCCGATTTCATAGCAATTTCCGTCAATGTTTTTATTTCCTTGTCTGTGTCCGTGGTAAATCTATTGATTGCTACAACCACAGGAACACCAAAGTATTTAACATTTTCTATCTGTTTTACAAGGTTACCACTTCCCTCTATAAGGGCAGGTATATTTTCAGAAACAAGTCCTTTATCCAGTGGCTTCCCAGGAACAACCTTGAACTTGCCACTGTGCATCTTCAAAGCCCTTACTGTACAGACGAGAACAACACAGTCCGGCTTAAGCTCACTGTATCTACACTTGATATTCATAAACTTCTCCATACCGCAGTCAGCACCAAAACCGCTTTCAGTTACTACATAGTCAGCAAGTTTTAGAGCAATCTTATCGGCTATAATAGAACTGTTTCCATGGGCTATATTAGCAAATGGCCCTGCATGAACAAAAACAGGAGTATGTTCAAGTGTCTGCATCAATGTGGGATGTATAGCATCTTTAAGAAGCACAGTCATTGCACCTGCTGCTTTTAGGTCTTCAGCAGTCACTGGCTTTTTATTACGGGTATGGCCTATAACAATTCCACCAAGACGTTTCCTTAAATCAAAAAGTCCTTCAGTAAGTGCTAATATCGCCATTACTTCTGATGCAACTGTTATATCAAACCCTGTTTCTCTCGGAATACCATTATCTTTACCACCAAGTCCTATAACAATATGTCTCAACGCTCTATCAGAAACATCTACTACCCTTCTCCATGTTATTGAAAACGGGTCTATATCAAGCGGGTTCTTTTTCAGAAGTGAGTTATCTATAAAAGCAGAAAGAAGATTATGCGCAATCCCCACAGCGTGAACATCACCTGTAAGGTGAAGGTTAAAATCCTCCATAGGTATAACCTGTGAAAACCCACCACCTGCTGCACCACCTTTAATACCAAAAACAGGGCCAAGGGAGGGCTGCCTTATACAGGTAAAAACTTTTTTCCCGAGTTTCCCTATCGCCTGTGAAAGCCCTATAGTTGTTACTGTTTTCCCTTCTCCTAATGGCGTTGGTGTAATGGCAGTCACATCAATATATTTACCTGTCTTATTTTTTTCTATACTTCTCAATATATCGGTTGAGACCTTTGCCTTATATTTCCCATACATTTCAAGAAAATCGCTATCAATACCCGCATTTTCTGCTATCTCAGTTATCGGTAATATCTTTGCCCTCTGAGCAATCTCAAGGTCACTCAGCATTTCTCCCTCCTTGTAAAATTTCATCTATTATAGTATTATATCCAGAAAATATCAAGGGGGGGAATTATGGTATCAGCAAAAGATAAAGAGACACTCAGAACACTGGCAAAAGAGGTAGCAGAGATTTCATCACTTGACATCCAGAAAGAAACTATTAAAAAGTGGAAACTTCTCAATGATATGAAAGAAGTAAGACCTATGGTACATATATTTGAAATTCCGTGGTGGGAAATTAATAGAGTAGACGAAGAGATGTTTTTAAAAACAGAAGATGAAGAAGCAAGAAAGATGGAGGAAAAGTTTCTTAAGACACTTTATATGTGGAAGCACTTTCCTGTAGATATGGTGGTAGAGCCATACTATGTTGTTCCAAAATGTATTATACACAATCTGTTTGATTTTGGTCTCACAGTTGAAAGGGACCTTATACCATTTGATGGTGGCATAGGAGTCCCTTCTTCACATTATATCCCTCAGATTAAAGAGGAGGCAGATATAGAAAAGATAAAAACACCACAGATATGGTGTGATTATGATGAAGCAGAAAAGGAGTATGAATGGGTATGTGAGATTTTAGACGGAATAATGCCTGTTAGAAAGCAGGGACATACTGCTGTTTTTTTTGCACCATGGGATGTTCTTGTTACCTGGTGTGGGCCAGAACAGTTATTGTTAGACCTTGCATTAAGGCCTGGGTATATGCACAAACTTATAGATAGATTTGTCACCGCTTATTGTGATATGCTTGACCAGATGGTAAAACTAAACCTTTTTTCACTCGGAGGAGAATACTATACTGTCGGTGGGGGATTGAGTTTTACTGACCAATTACCACAGCATAACTTTAATCCAGATTCAGTTCGTCTATGCGACCTGTGGGGAAGAGCAATGGCACAGATATTTTCAGAGGTCTCCCCTACCATGCATGAAGAGTTTGCCATCCAGTATGAAAAACGATATCTCAACAGGGCAGGACTTGTCTATTATGGATGCTGTGAACCGCTCCATCATAAGGTAGATATAATTGCAAAACACATTCCTAAGTTAAGAAAGATATCAATGAGCCCGTGGGTTAATATAAAGAAGGGATACGAAGCAACAGAAGGAAGGTTTGTGTTTTCTTTTAAGCCAAACCCTGCATTTCTCGCCACAAAAGATAGATGGGATAGAGAGAGCGCAAAAAAGCAAATCCAGGAACTGCTTGATATCACAAAAGGGAAAAATGTTGAGATAATCCTTAAAGATATTAGTACTGTCTGTCATGAACCCCAGCGTTTATGGGAATGGGCTGATATGGTTATGGATATGGTAATGAAATATGAGTAATTTTTAAAACCCTGATGCATCAAGAACATCAGGGACATATTTTTCCCAACCCAGTGGCATTATGTGTATCCCAGAACAAAGGTTCTTCATTCCTTTTATCAATTCCGCAGCAATCTGTATACTTACCTTTGGCCTATCCTTTTTATCTGCCTCTGCCATCATCTTTATGTATCTTTCAGGAACATTCACACCTGCAACATTTTCATTCATAAACTTAGCCATACCCGCTGACTTCAAAAGCACTATACCACCCAGTACAGGAACTCCAAATTTAGATGCCTTTTCCATAAATTTTTCAAAAGCAACAAGGTCATATACTGCCTGTGTCTGGAAAAATTTTGCACCTGCCTCAATCTTTTTCTCCATCTTTATAATCTGCAGTTCCTGTGGTTCATATCCTGGACTTACCACTGCACCCGGGAAAAAATAAGGAACTCCATCAAGTTCGTTTCCTGCCATATCTTTCCCCTTCATTAAATCAGAGACAACCTTAAGTAGTGAAATAGAATCAAGGTCAAAGACCGGCTTTGCATCAGGATGGTCCCCTAAAACAGTATGGTCTCCTGTAAGTATAAGAACATTTCTTATACCTAATACCGCAGCACTTAAAAGGTCTGACTGTAAAGCAAGACGGTTTCTATCCCTGCAGGTCATCTGGAAAACAGGTTCCAACCCCTTTTCTATAAGAAGATGTGATGTAGCAAGTGAGCCAAGCCGCATCACAGAACTCTGAAGGTCAGTAACATTGAAGGCATCCACCTTATCTTTAATATGTTCTGCTTCCTCTATATGTGGCATTATGTTTGTCCCTTTTGGTGGACCTATCTCACTTGTAATAACAAACTTCCCACTTTTAAGTTTTTCCTCAAAATTCATTTCCTACTCCTTTTTATCACCGTTTATAATCAGTTTGTAATCCCTTATATTTACAGAATGCCTTTTCAATATCTCCTCTTCACCAAGCAACTTTAACCGTTTATATATCAGGACCCATCCACAGTCCATATCCTTGTTTACTTCACACTTCCCATCCTTATTTGCACCACCACACGGACCGTTTAAAAGGGACTTAGAACAGGAGGTAATAGGGCATATTCCACCTGTAAGGTTTAACCAACATTGCCCACACATCTCACAGTCCACATCCTGTGTTGTTAGCCCCTGAAATCCATTTATATAATGGGTATCACAGCCAGGAATTACAGGTGTCTCAGGAATGCACTTTGCAACAACCTGAACACCAACACCACAGGAAAAAACAACAATTTTATCTGCTTTTTTTAATACATCTGCGTATTTTCCTAAATACTTTACAGTAAATTCCTCTCTGCAGAGATAGTCAACACGAGCCATTCTCTCCATACACTTAAGTTCTGTTAAAAGGAGGTCAATCTCTCCCTCAGGAAGATATACCTCCTTACAGCCAAAACACTTAAATATAAATACATTTTTACTATTCAATACACTTAAAATCTCCTCTCTCTCTTTAAGTTTTGTTATCAGCATTCCTCTTTCCCTTTTTTATAAGAGATATAAGGTCTATCTTTGATGAACAGATATACTGGCAACAACCACACTCAATACAATTTTTTACTTTATACTTTACCATCTCGTTCCAGAGACATTTCTGTCCATAATAAGCGTAATAATATGGTATAAGTTCCATCGGACAGGCATCAACACACCTCCCACATCTAATACAGGTATTTTCTTCTGACACACCCACAGGGTATTTCTCCAGCAATAAAAGTCCTGTGGTTCCTTTTATCACGGAAGAGTTGACATCTTTCTGCAACACTCCCATCATAGGACCACCCATCCTCAGTTCATATTGGGAAGGTAGAGATTTAATACCAAAACAGGTATCAAGGATATCTGAAAAGTGTGTTCCAATTCTGATGATATAATTCCCTGCCGCTATAGCATTTTCTCCTGCTACTGTAACAGGTCTTTCAATCACTGGCATACCTTCATATATAGCCCTATAAATAGAATAAAGTGTCCCTACGTTAAAGACCACGCAGCCCACATCAAAAGGAAGTCCACCTTCAGGCACATCTCTTCCTGTTGTCCTTTTTATAAGCATCCTTTCTGCACCCTGTGGATATTTTGTCCTGGGTGTCTCTAATTTTAATGCTGGATAATTTTCTGAACAACGCCTGATAACTTCAATTGCCTCTTTTTTATTATCTTCTATAGCAAATATGATATTGGAAACTTCAAGCAAGTATCTCACTATTTCTATTCCCTTCAAAATTTCTTCAGGGTGTTCAATTATAAGGCGGTTATCAGCATTCAGATATGGTTCACACTCACATCCATTTACAATAAGTGTATCTACTGGTTTTGGTGGACACAACTTCACAGAGGAAGGAAACATAGCACCCCCAAGTCCTACAATCCCTTTTTCCTTTAATATCTCTATTAACCTCTCTTTCGGTAGTTTATCCCAGTCAGTCAATGACTCTACAGAACCATCCAGTATTTCTGTACCATCATTCTCAATAGTTATTGCCACCTGTGGTATCCGGGATACAGGATGTATCCTTTCTTCTATTGCTATTACTTTTCCACTTACAGGAGAGTGGACTGCTGATGAAATAAATCCATCTGGCTCACCTATCTTCTGTCCCTTCTTTACCCTGTCTCCTGCCTTTACAATTAACTTTGCCGGTCTACCTGTGTGCTGGGAAAGAAATACAGAAAACACATCAGGTGGGTCAAAAATCTTCAGAGGTATTGTCTCTGTCAGTTCCTTTTTCTCAAGGGGATATAACCCACCATAAAAACCTTCTTTCCGTCTTTCTTGATTATTCTTAACATACCTTACTTTTTCTTCAACGGAGAAAATATTATAGTTTCTTATATCAATATTCTTATCCATCAACTTCTTCTGTTTTTCAAGCCGTTTATATATCTCAATCCAGGCACAAGGAAGTTCCTTATTTACCTCACACTTCCCATCCTTATTTGCACCACCACACGGACCATTAAGGAGGGATTTGGCACAACTCACCACAGGGCATATACCCCCTGTCTTTTCAAGATAACACTGGCCACAGGCAGCGCATTTTTCTTCACCAAGGGCAATTCCATGATAGCCAACAATAGATGTCGCATTCCCACTTTGAGGCAAAGAATCGGCAAGGGCAAGAACTTTTCTATTGCCATTAAAGAAATTACTTACAAACTGGATACCTATACCGCAGGATATAACAGCCAAAGGGATATTATCTTTAAAATTCTTAAGTACTTTACCTGTAAGATGATTATTACACAGAAAGTCAATCCCTCTACACTCAATAATCTCTATATTTAACTCTCTTGCTACTTCAACTACCTTACCACACTCATCAGCCGGCTCTTCCTTAAACTCTGAGAAACATTTTTTACACCATATAATACAGAGATTATTAATATTAGAAATGACTTCCCTTACTTCTTTTTCTGCCTTTATCCTGTATTTTGTATAATCCATTACTTGTTTTTCGCCCATTTTGCAGAGATTATTACATTTCTTAAAAGTATTGCAGTAGTTACAGGTCCTACCCCACCAGGAACAGGTGTTATAAGAGAGGACCTTTCCTTTGCTGTCTCAAACTCCACATCGCCCACAATTTTGTCCCCTACCCTGTTTATTCCAACATCTACAACTATAGCACCCTCCTTTATCCATCTTCCTGGTATAAGATTTGCCTTGCCCACAGCCACAACAAGAATATCCGCACGGCTCACATAATCCTCTAACATGCCTGCATCACTTGTCCCTATATGACATATTGAAACTGTTGCAAATTTATCTACAAGCAAAAGTGCAACTGGCTTACCCACAATATCACTATGGCCTACCATAACCACATCTTTTCCATAAAGGTCAACACCTGTTGAATCAATAATTTCCTTTACAGCGAGTGCTGTACAAGGTGCAAGGTATGGTCTTCCATAGATAATCCATCCCATATTGGCAGGGTTTATACCTTCAACATCTTTCTCCGGTATTATTGATGCCTGAACCTTCCTTGTATCTATTCCTTTCGGAAGCGGAAGTTGCAGGATAATCCCTGTGATGCTTTTATCATTGTTAAGTTTTTCTATTTCTGATATAACCTGTGCTTCAGTTGTATCCGCAGGAAGATTTTTCAGTTCATAGACAATCCCTGCCTTCTCACAGTTTTTTCTTTGCTGGTTTATATAGACGCTACTCGCAGGGTTTTCTCCTACATAAACAGCAACGAGTTTTGGTATTATCCCTTCTCCTTTAAGTATCTCTAACTCTTTTTTAACTTCTTCTTTTATCTTTTCAGCAATCGCTTTTCCATCAATAAGATTACCCATTGTCTCCCTCCAGTTGTTTTATTACCTTGTCACACACTATCTTTCCCTTTTTAATAACATTTTTTTCTATTTCTCTAATCTCTTCAAGCAACTTTTCTACAAAATCCCTGTCTTCCTTTATATACATAACATTTACCAGCACACTAATCTTTGCACTTATAAATACAGAGATAGCAAGTGATGCAGCAATCCCTGTATCAGAGATAAGCCCTTTGTTTCCCTTTTCAGTAAGCACCTCAGCAAATTCAATGATTTTAAGTGTGGTTCTGCATATATCAAGGTGAAGTCCTGCTGATTCTTTAAGATATTTTTCAACACTTATATAGTCCTTTTTAGATGTATATCTCCTTATCTTCTCATAAACCTCACTATCCCTTTCAATATATTCAGAGAGTTTTTTAAGGACTGCCTCGTTTTCGGTAAATATATCCTTTAACTCTTTCTCATAAGCAGCATACCTGTCCTTACCAATTGTGTAGTTTAGAACCATACCCACAAGGGCAGAACTTAAAGAAGATACACAGGCAACAACACTTCCACCACCAGGCACAGGTGTCTTTGAATAGACCCTGTTTATATATCTCAACAGTGGTTCATCCAGATAATTGATTTTTTCTTCGGTATCCATTTAATTATTATGCCTGTAACTTTTTATATCTTTCGTAGTTTTCATCCCATTGCCCTGTGTCTTTCGGCTGATAGATAAAGAGAGGGAAAGACCTTCTCACAACCTCGCGCAACTGGGAAATATCAGAGATTTCTTCGTTTGCTATTGCCTGAACAAGGATATTCCCTGTTCCTGTTGCCTCAACAGGACCTGCTATAACCATCTTTTTTGTAGAGGAAGCAGCAAATTGGGATAAAAGTTTATTTTGTGAGCCACCACCAACAATATGGAGCGCCTCTATCTTTGCTCCAATAACATCTTCAAGATTATCCATTACACAT
Organism: Candidatus Omnitrophota bacterium; assembly: GCA_023819225.1. GTDB lineage: Bacteria > Ratteibacteria > UBA8468 > B48-G9 > JAFGKM01 > JAAYXZ01. The sequence goes on along the minus strand of JAMWCZ010000017.1, from coordinate 14,505 downwards.
CTATATTCCATTGCTAAACTCTCAAGTATTACCCTTGTTATCTGTGGGATATCCTCAGGAACATTCTGGCCGGTGTCCTTACAATAACTTTGAATCCTTTCAGGCATATTACCAGGGAAAAGAAATTCTTTATCGTTTACATCTATAAAAGCAAAAAATGGTTTTGCAGAAGATGCCATCTCAGTAAGTTCCTGATAAGAAAACTCCTTACCTTCTCTCTGCCACTGTCTTCTACACTCCTGTAAAATCCAGAGCCCCATTATATTTTTCAAAAACCGTATGGTTTTACCATATCCGCCTTCATTTGTAAAGTTATATCTTAAACTTTTCTCATTAACAACGGGCTGGTCAATCTCAACGCCAAGTAAAGACCATGTACCAGAAGATAGATATGCCCATACATTATCTTTTGCAGGTACAGAAACCACTGCAGAGGCAGTATCATGACAGCAGACCGTATAGACCGGTATATCAGAGACGCCAATCTCTTCTTTTAAATCCATGGAAAGATTACCAAGTAGTGTTCCCGGTAGAACAACTTCAGGTAAAAAATGTGTTGGTATCCCAAGTGCTTCAAGTATATCTGTAGTCCATTCACCAGGAATTTCTTTTTCTCTTTTCACACTTGAATCATACATCTGGGATGTGCTGGCTATTGTATATTCAGACACCTTTCTACCTGTAAGGAAGAAATTAAAAAGGTCAGGCATAAAAAGCAGTGTCTTTGCAGAATCAAGGAGACAGGGAAATTCTTTCTTTGTAGCATATAATTGATAGAGAGTATTCAAGGACATAAATTGTATTCCTGTTCTTTTAAATATCTTCTCTTTCGGGATAATACCAAATACTTCTTCCATCACACCATCGGTTCTTCTATCCCTGTAATGAAAAGGATTGGAAAGTAGAAGGTCATTTTCACCAATAAGTCCATAATCCACACCCCAGGTAGTTATTCCCACACCTGAGATATTTGTTTCACCCTTTGTAATAGATATAATCTTTTTTATTTCTGAAAAAATGGCGAGAACATCCCAGTATATATGGGAATGCAACCTCACATTATGTGTTGGAAATCTGTGTATTTCCTTTAAAACAATCTTCTCTCCATTGAATTCCCCGAGCAATCCCCTACCACTTTCAGCACCAATGTCTATCGCTATGTATTTTTTTGTCTCCATCCCTTATAATCTACATCTTTTTAATTTTTATGTCAATATATCGCACGTATAGGGTATATAGGTAATACTTTCTCCTCTAATTTTTTGTTAGAGTTTTATATTGTAGCGGTGTAACCCCCCACTAAAGATTTGGCGACCAGGTTTATCACACAATGCGTGGCATACAGGACACCGCTACGGATTTGGCGGCCTGTCGATATGGAGAGGAATTTAAGAAACTTCCCTCGCCCCTTTATCCCCTCACCTTTCTCCTCTCCCCAGAGGGGAGAGGGGGTGCCGGGTGAGGGGCCTTTCTCCGCTCCCCAAAGGGGAGAGGGGTGCCGATGCGATGAGTAAAGAGCATCGTTTGGCACGCCCGCCGAGTTGGTGAGGCGGGTGACCGAAGCCCGTAAGGGCAAGAAGGGTGAGGGTGATAAAGTTTCCCCTCGCCCCGCACAGAGGGGAGAGGGTATGGATGAGGGGGAAAAAGATTCTTCACCCCTATCTCTTACTTATGTATTTCAAATTCTACATTTCTGCAGATATTTTAAAAAATGCTTTTGCTGGATACACTGATAAATGCAGAGAAGAGCGGATGAGGAGCAAAAGGTTTTGATTTGAATTCGGGATGGAACTGTGTTGCAACAAAAAATGGATGATTGGTAAGTTCTATAATCTCTACAAGATTTTCATCAGGATAAATACCGGAAAAGACCATACCTTTTTTTTCAAAGATTTCTCTGTATTTATTATTAAACTCATATCTATGCCGATGTCTCTCATAGACAACTGATTTTCTATATGCAGCATATGCAATTGTTCCCTTTTTTAATCTACAGGGATATCCACCAAGCCGCATAGTTCCACCCATCATTTTAACCTCTTCCTGTCGTGGCAAAAGGCATATAACAGGATGAGCCGTCTCTGGATTACATTCTGTACTTGCTGCCTCTTTAAGTCCACATACATTCCTTGCAAATTCAACAACTGAACACTGCATACCAAGACATATACCAAAGAATGGGATATTATTTTCCCTGACATACTTTACAACCCCTATCATCCCCTCAACCCCTCTTATACCAAATCCCCCAGGCATTATAATACCCGAAATATTGCCTATGATTTTATCTATTCCTTCTTTTTCTACAAGTTCCGTATCTATTTTTTTGTATATAACCCTTACCTTATTAGCAATACCTCCGTGTATAAGTGCTTCGTATATTGACTTATAGGAGTCCTGTAATTTTACATATTTTCCTGCCACTCCGATAACAACTTCTTTATCTGGATTTCTGAGTGTATATACTATCTTCTTCCACTTGGTAAGTTCGTTATCCTTTTCTGCCTTCAATCCTAAATATCCAAGTATAATTCTATCAAGGTTCTGCCTTGAAAAAATCAGTGGTATTTCATAGATAAGGTCTGTATCCAGTGCTTCTATAACTGCTTCTTTCTTTACATTACAGAAGAGTGCTATCTTTTCTTTTATATCATCAGTTAGTGGTCTTTCTGTACGACACAGTAATATCTCCGGCTGTATACCTATCTCCCTCAATCTCCCTACACTGTGCTGTGTGGGCTTTGTTTTCAATTCATCTGCTGCTTTGATATAAGGAACAAGTGTAAGGTGTATATGCAGGACATCTTTTTCCTTCTGAATATGCATCTGTCTTGCTGCTTCTAAGAAAGGTAAACTTTCTATATCACCGACAGTCCCACCTATCTCTGAGATTACTATATCTACACTATGAGATACATCAACTATACGTTTTTTTATCTCATCTGTTATATGTGGAACCACCTGCACCGTCTTTCCTAAATAGCCACCTTCCCTTTCTCTCATAAGGACTGCATTATATATCTGGCCACTTGTAGCATTATTTTTCTTTGTAATATGTGCATTTGTAAACCTTTCATAGTGTCCAAGGTCAAGGTCTGTCTCTGCTCCATCCTCTGTTACAAAAACCTCTCCATGTTGAAATGGGTTCATAGTACCCGGGTCAACGTTAAGATATGGGTCAAACTTTAAAATTGTGATTTTATACCCATGTGACTCAAGAAGAGTGCCGATAGAAGCAGATGCAATCCCTTTACCTAAAGAAGAAACAACACCTCCTGTAATAAATATAAATTTTTTTCTCATCATAACTCCTTCAGTTTAATTTATTCCCACTCTATTGTAGCAGGTGGTTTTGAAGTGATATCATAAACCAACCTGTTGATTCCTTTCACTTCATTGACTATCCGGTTAGATATAACGGCAAGCACATCATAAGGAATCCTTGCCCATTCAGCAGTCATACCATCCATACTTTTTACAATACGGAGTGCTATAACATTCTCATATGTCCTTTTGTCTCCCATTACTCCAACACTTTTTACAGGAAGCAATACAGCAAACGCCTGCCATACATCTGGATATAAATCTGCCTTTTTCATCTCTTCAATTACTATACTATCTGCTTCCCTGAGAATTTGGAGCCGGGTCCTGTCTATACTTCCTATTATCCTTACAGCAAGCCCCGGGCCAGGAAATGGATGCCTGTTTATGATAAAATCTGGAACACCTATTTCTTTTGCAATACCTCTTATTTCATCCTTGAAAAGGAACTTAAATGGTTCTACAAGAGTAAGGTGCAGTTTTTCAGGGAGGCCCCCTACATTATGGTGTGTTTTTATCCTTGAAGAATGCCCGCCGAATGGGGACATACTTTCAATAACATCAGGATAGAGAGTTCCTTGAGCCAGAAATTTTGCACCAAACTTACGTGCCTCTTTTTCAAAAATACGAATAAATGTATTACCTATTATCTTTCTCTTCCTTTCAGGGTCAACCACCCCTTGCAATCTTTTAAGGAAGAAATCACCTGCATCAATATATTTAAAGTTTACTCTGTCTTTAAAAATACCTTTTATCTTTTCTGCTTCTCCTTTTCTTAACAATCCATTGTTCACAAATACACTGAGCGCATTTTTACCACAGACATTATTAAGGATAATAGCCAGCGTTGAAGAATCTACACCACCACTAAGTCCACATATAACTCTTCCATTACCCACCTTATCCCTGATTTCCCTCTCTACTAATTCTAACATTGACCCAGGGTTCCATTCTGGTTTTAAGCCACATATACTGTAGAGGAAATTTTTCAATATTGTCTTCCCTTCTTGTGTATGCACTACCTCTGGATGGAATTGAAGTCCATATATCCTACCATCTGCACTTTTCATAGCAGCAATATCTGTGTTATCTGTTCTTCCTATAATATTAAACCCATATGGTATCTTGATCACTGTATCCCAGTGACTCATCCAGACAATCGTTTTGTGAGGTACACCAATAAATATCTTGTCATATATATCAGGATCAGGATAAAATACTGTTTCCCCATATTCCCTTTTTTCTCCAGATGCAACCTCTCCACCAAAATGCTTGGCAAGTATCTGCAGACCATAACATATTCCCAAAACAAAAAAATTATCAAAAATCCTGTCATCAAAGTTCATCTTTTCTAAAGCAGAGATATGCCCGGGCCCCCCTGAAAGGATTACTGCTGAGACATTTTTCTCTCTAAGTGTTTCAAGAGAAACCCGCGAAGGGAAAATCTCACAATAGATATTCAATTCCCTTATCCTACGGGCAATCAACTGTGTATACTGAGAACCAAAATCAATCACCGCTACCATAGAAACCTCACTTATAGGTTGAATAATAATAAGGCGTGTATGACGCAAACTCTCCTGCACAGGTATCCACAATTTTATAGTCAGGTATTATGCCATAACTTTCTCTTAATTTTTTAACTTCTGCTTCACTTTTCATCCCTGTAAGTTTTGCTATATGCCTATCAGAAAAACCATATTCCTTTGCTCTTTTCAAAACATCCACAGGGATTTTTCTACCTCTATATCTCATTATTGTATTTTCATAGTCAACAAGTTCTTTCAGATTATATAAAAACCACCTGTCAATCTTTGATAATTCAGCAACATCCTCTATGGACATCCCATCTTTTAATCCCCTTTTGATATAGAAAATCCTGAAAGGATTGGGTCTTCTTATCCCTTCAGAGATATCAAGAGACAGTACTATATCCTCATAGCCAGAAAATTTCTCCTCCAAACTCCTTAGTGCCTTATTTATTGCTTCTTTAAATGTCCTACCAATAGCCATTACCTCGCCCACTGATTTCATTGCAACAGTAAGGAAGGGGCTGGAAAGAGGAAATTTTTCAAAGTTAAACTTCGGTATTTTAACTACACAATAATCAATGGTCGGTTCAAAACAGGCAGGTGTTTTCTTTGTGATATCATTGGGTATCTCATCAAGGGTATATCCAACAGCAAGTTTTGCTGCAATCTTTGCTATAGGAAAACCTGTCGCCTTTGAGGCAAGTGCTGAGCTTCTTGAGACACGAGGGTTCATCTCTATAATCACCATATCTCCATTTTGAGGATTAACGGCAAACTGAACATTAGAACCACCTGTCTCAACCCCTATCTCTTCCATTATCCTTATTGCATAAATTCGCATCTTTTGGTATTCTTTATCTGTAAGGGTCTGCACAGGCGCTACAGTAATACTATCTCCTGTGTGAACACCCATAGGGTCAAAGTTCTCTATGGAACATATAACTACAGAATTACCTTTTCTATCCCTCATCACCTCAAGTTCATATTCCTTCCAGCCAAGAACCGACTGTTCAATCAGAATTTCACTAACAGGACTCATCTTAAGCCCAACATCAGCAAGTTCTTTAAATTCATCTATATTATAAGCAACACTTCCCCCTGTCCCCCCGAGTGTAAAAGATGGCCTTATAATAACAGGAAATCCAATTCTCTTTGCAATCTCTAATGCTTCAACAAGTGTATATGCCACATCACTCTCAGGAACTTTAATGCCAACCATTGTTGCCGCTTGCTTAAAAAGCAATCTGTCTTCTGCCTTTTTAATTGCCCCATAGTTTGCTCCTATTACCTCCACATTACATTTTTTAAGAACCCCCATCTCTTCAAGAGCCACAGTAATGTTAAGTGCTGTCTGTCCTCCAATCGTAGGTAAAAGAGCATCTGGCCTTTCCCTCTCTATTATCTTTGCAACAACATCAGGGACAAGCGGCTCAAGATAGGTCCTATCAGCCATATCAGGGTCAGTCATTATAGTTGCTGGATTACTATTGACGAGGATTACATAATATCCATCTTCCTTTAATGCCTTACATGCCTGGGAGCCAGAATAGTCAAACTCACATGCCTGTCCTATCACTATAGGACCTGACCCTATAATCATTATACTTTTTATGTCAGTTCTCTTTGGCACATTAAACTCCTGCCTCTTTCTCTACTAAATCTTTAAACCTGTCAAAAAGATAGACAGCATCCAGTGGACCTGGAGCATTCTCTGGATGAAACTGAACTGCAAATACAGGTAATTTTTTATGAGCGATGCCTTCAAGTGTATTATCATTCAGATTAATATGCGTTATCTCAACTTCATTCTCTCTCAAGGTATTTATATCTACACAGAACCCATGGTTCTGGACTGTTATATAAACTTTTCCTGTTTTTATATCTTTTACAGGATGGTTCGCACCATGATGCCCGAACTTAAGTTTATATGTCCTGCCACCCAGCACCTGCGCAATGAGTTGTATACCAAAACATATTCCGAACATTGGATATTTTTCAATAAGGTTTGAAAGGGTTTTCACAATATAAGGGACAGCAGCAGGATCCCCTGGTCCATTTGAAACAAGGATACCATCGGGTTTTTCTTTTTCAATCTCTTCCCATGGAACTGTTGCCGGCATTACAATGACTTTCATATCTCTTTCTGCAAGTAACCGCAATATATTGTATTTCACCCCACAATCAAGAACAATAACCTTGTATTTACCCCTATCACACCAGAAATATGGCTTTTCCTTAATGACATACCTTACCAGGTCCACACCTACAATACTATGTGAGTTCTTAACCTTTTCAATCATCTTCTTTAAACTGTTTTTTCCTGTAAATATACCACCCTTCATCGTCCCCTGGTCCCTCAGTTTTATTGTTATATCTCTGGTATCAATTCCCTCTATACCAATTACTCCATGTTCATATAAAAGAATATCCAATGGCTTTGTTGCTCTCCAGTTGCTATAAATCTTACTTCTCTCTCTTACTACAAAACCTTCAAGGTGTATTCTGCTGGATTCCCTATCTTTATAATTGACACCATAATTGCCAATTAAGGGATATGTCATTATAACTATCTGCCCTTTGTATGATGGGTCATAAAGAATCTCCTGGTATCCAGTCATACTTGTATTAAAAATAAGTTCTCCATATGCCTCTCCTGTAGCACCAAATGTCTCTCCTTTATAAACACTACCATCTTCAATGACTAAGTATCCTTCCATATCTATTTTTACAATTCAAACTGTTCTTTTCCTTTAAAAGTATTGTTTTTAATAACATAATTTCCTGTAAAACAAGCAGTACAAAACTCTTTTTCAGGAAGTCCTATAGCAGAAAGCATACCATCAAGAGAGAGATAATAAAGTCCATCAACACCAATCTCCTTTGCTATATCCTTTACAGAATATCTGGATGCTATTAGTTCTTTACTTGATGGAAAGTCAATCCCATAGAAACATGGATACTTTATAGGTGGGCAACTGACTGCCATAAAAATTCTTTTTGCACCTGCATCTCTTAAATTCTTTATCCTTAATCTGCTGGTAGTACCTCTAACAATAGAATCCTCAACAATAATAATATCTTTACCTTTTATTACATTCCTTATAGGATTGAGTTTAACCTTTACGCCTACTTCTCTTGATACCTGAAATGGCTGAATGAATGTTCTTCCTATATAATGGTTCCTGACTATCCCCATCTCAAAAGGAATACCCCTCTTCTGAGAAAAACCAAGAGCAGCAATACTTCCAGAATCAGGTATAGGTATTACAATATCCCCACTATAAGGAAATTCTTCTGCTATTCTTTCTCCAAGGTTCTTCCTTGCATTATATACACTGGTGCCGAATATATTACTGTCAGGCCTTGCAAAATATATAAACTCAAATATACATCTTGATATTTTCTTCTGTGGCAGATATAAACTTTCTATTCCATCTTTATTAATAAATATTATCTCGCCTGGCAAAAGTTCTCTTATATATCTTGCCCCTATAAGGTCAAAGGCACAACTTTCAGAAGCAACAACATAACCATTTTCAACCTTCCCAAGACAGAGGGGTCTGAAGTCCCATGGGTCCTTTACTGCTATAATTCCATCAGGGGTAAGAATAACAAAAGCGAATGCCCCTTTAAGTTTAGATAATGCATCTAACAATTTGTCCTTGAATGTTGTTTTCTTTGATATAGTAATAAGGTGCATAAGAATTTCTGTATCAAGTGTTGTCTGGAAGATACTGCCCCTTTTTTCAAATTTTTCTCTTAACAAGTGACTATTTACGATATTCCCATTATGGGCAATAGCATATGGTTTACCACGATACTCACTAAAAAATGGCTGGATATTTTTAGATGAAGAACTTCCTGTGGTTGAATATCTAACATGTCCTATTCCAAAACTACCTTTGAGAGATGAAAGTATACTATCTTTAAATACCTCCGAGACGGTTCCCATCTCCTTTTTTATATTTACTGTATTGCCATCACATACCACAATGCCACAGCTTTCCTGACCCCGGTGTTGAAGAGAAAAAAGGGATAGATATATTATCTCTGCTGAATGTTTATTATTATACACACCTGCTATGCCACAATTTTCTTTAATAAGACACATTTTTTCCCTCAATAAGTATATATTTTACCATAAGGTCTGGAGGTAATAGGGATGATTTTGTAAAACTGCCCTTTCAGTACTTTATTTTCAGTAAATCCATAATAAGAAGCAAACCTTCTAAGATAAGGCCTAATCTTATCCATATCACTTGTATCTGCCATGAAAATATTTACCTCTTTCCCTAATGACGCTGACCTTAATAAACTTTCTCTGATATATATAACACCTCCATGCATGCCTGTTCCTATATAATTCCCTACATATTTTCTTTCTGTCATACCAAGTAATATTATCATCCCTCCAGCCATGTATTCACCTAAAAAATTTCTGGCACTTCCACCTATTACCATAACAGGATACATATCTCTATACTCTTTCATATGAATACCTACCCTGTAGCCAACATCTCCTTTTACAAAAATTTCTCCTCCCCTCATAGAATGTCCTACTATATCTCCTGCATTTCCATGGATTACTATCCTGCCAGAGTTCATTGTATTACCCACACCATCCTGTGCATTACCCATAACAACTATCTCAGGGCCATCCATAAAAACAGCCAGGTCATTACCGGGAACACCATACAATATAATCTTCACTTTCTTACTTTGAAGTCCTCCTCCTATGTATCTCTGTCCACAAACACCTTGGACAGTAATTTCTTCATATCCCTCTCTAATTAAAATTTTTATCTTCTCATTCAGAATTTTATAATGTATATTATAGGCATTTATACTGGTGTCCATTTTCATACCTCTATTCCTTCACCAACTACCATATGTTTTCTATATTCATCAGGAAGAACTAGAAGTCCAAATCCCTCCTTTAATAAGTCGTCCTTAAAAGACCCTACATTTACCCTGTTTTTGATAAGCCCTGAAAATATACCACTTCTTTCAACATTACCAAGAAAAATACATCCAACTATTCTATTATTCTCAAGGACAATTTTTTTATAGACATATCCGTCCTTTTTACTGAGTACCTCATATTTATCTGTCTCTTCAGGATTTGTAATACCAAATGAAATAACAGGTATCCCTATTATATCTACAGCATTCATAGGAAACAATCCTTCATATGTAATACCGGCACCCGCCATATTCATCCCTGCAACCTTTCCCTGTCTTGCAGCAACAGGCCAGATAGCTATAACAGAGTTTCTATTAAGAACTATATCCTTCCCTTCAGCAACATCCCCTGCCGCATATATAGAGGGTATACTGGTCATCATATACTCATTTACTAATATCCCCCTATTACATTTCACTGGTGTATCTTTAACAATTTTTATATTCGGCTTTACACCAACTGCTATCACAAGCAACTCTGTATCTATCTTCTGCCCTGATGTAAGAATTATCCCTGATAAAGAGTTTTTTTTACGCTCTATCTTTTTAACTGTCTCTTCTGTAAATACATTACACCTTTTTTTCTTTAGCAATGCCTCAACTGTTTTAGACGCCTCTTTATCAAACGTAGAAGCAAGTAATCTATCTGCCATTTCTATAATTGACACCTCCAGTCCTCTTGCTATCAGTCCTTCTGCACATTTAAGTCCTATTAATCCTCCACCGAGAATAACACCTTTTCTAATCTTTTTTTCTTCTATATAAACCCTCAAATTTTCTGCATCAGAAAAATTTATAAAAGTAAAGACCCCCCTCATACCGGGCAGGTATCCTTCTACATCAGGAATAAACGGCTTACCACCTGTTGATATACAGAGGGTATCAAAACTTATAACGAATTTATCTGTAACAACCTCTTTTTTTTCTATATCTATCCTTTCAGCAGTGGTATTAAGTACAAGTTCTACATTGTTTTCTTTATAAAATTCTTTTCCTTTAAAACTCATCTCATCCCTGCTTATCTTGCCAGCGAGATAATAAGATATTAAAGGACGGGAATAATTATAAATATCTTCATCAGAAATAACTACAATCTTACCTTGTTTATCAATCCTCCTGATTCCCTCTATACAGTTTACCCCTGCTACTGAATTTCCAACTATCAGATATTTTGTTTTCATATGTAATATCCTTATTTCTCTATTTTTTTACCTTCCTCATTTACAAGTTCTATTGCTTCATTAGGACAGTGTTCAACACAAGCAGGAAACTCACTATCAATACAAAGGTCACATTTTGAAACAATTTTCTTTTCTTTATAATCTATCTTAATTACACCTACAGGACATACCATAACACACATCCAGCAACCAATACATCTTTTTTTATTATGTAATACCATTCCTGTTTTCTTATCTTTATACATCGCACCTGTTAAACAGTTTTCAACACAAGGGGCTTCATCACAATGTCTACACTGTATAGCAAAAGATGTGCTCCCTTTTTCTTCAAAGTATATACCTGAAACTGGTTTAGGTCCTTTCCCTTTATATGTCTTTATTATGTTCCTTGAGGGTGAATGCTGGGTGATACAATAAACCTCACATAATCTGCAACCAATACAATATTCTTCCTTTATTATTATCCTTTTTGGCTTCACCATGCCTCCCCTGCATATTTGATACCTAAAAGTTTCAGTTCTGTTTCAGTAAGGTCTATCCCCCTTAACTGCTCTCTATTACCTCTCAATGACTCTATCGCATTTATCCCCATACCACCAAGCATTTCCTTGATTTCAAGCGCCCATGCCTTTAGCAGATTGCATAACCTTTCTGCACCTATATCAGGGTTAAGCCGTTTTGTAAGATAGGAGTCCTGTGTTGCAATCCCCCAGTTACATTTACCTGTATAACATTTCTGACATAAATGGCAACCCAGTGCTATCAAAGCAGCACTCCCTATATATACAACATCTGCACCAAGTGCTATGGCTTTCACTATATCAGCACTTGTTTTAAAACCACCTGCTGCTATTATTGATGCCTGATTTCTTATGCCTTCATCTCTCAATCTCTGGTCAACAACAGCCACAGCAAGTTCTATAGGGATACCCACATTATCTCTTATTACTAAAGGTGCTGCCCCTGTTCCACCTCTAATACCATCTATAGTAACAAAATCAGCGCCTGCCCTTACAATACCGCTTGCTATAGGAGCGACATTATGAACAGCCGCTATCTTAACTCCAACAGGTTTTTTATATGAAGTCACTTCCTTTATAGCAAATATCAACTGTCGCAGGTCTTCTATTGAATATATATCATGATGTGGAGCAGGACTTATAGCATCAGTCCCTTCAGGAATCATCCTTGTAAGAGATATCTCCTCTGATACCTTTTCTCCCGGTAGATGTCCTCCTATACCTGGCTTTGCCCCTTGTCCTATTTTTATTTCCACGGCAGCCGCTCTTTCAAGATACTCTGTATTAACTCCAAATCTACCACTTGCTATCTGAACAATTGCCCTTTCTGCGTAAGGATAGAGGTTTCTATGCATACCCCCTTCCCCTGTATTCCAGTACGTACCGGAAAGAAATGCTGCTTTTGCAAGGGACTTACAGGCATTAAGAGATATAGAACCGAAACTCATTGCAGAAAACATCACAGGGATTTCCAGATGGAGAAGATTACTGATACTTTCTTTTAAAATATATTTGTTTTCCTTTATCTTTTCATATCTGATTCTGTCTGGTCTTCTACCAATAAATGTCCTTAATTCCATAGGTTCTCTTAAAGGATCTATAGAGGGATTGGTAACCTGGGCTGCATTAAGAACCATATGTTCAAAATAATTTTTGTATTGTTTATCATTTCCCATCCCTGTTAAAAGTATCCCCCCTGTTGTTGATTGTTTAACTATACGATAGATATAATCTCTGGTCCAGTGAGCATTATCTTTTGTAGCAGAGGGATTTCTTTTTATAGTAAGGGCACCTGTGGGACAAATATCCTCACAGAAATGACACCCCACACAACGACTATTATCTGAAAGAAGTTCCTGGCTTTCATCATCGTAAGAATGAACATCACTGGCACACACCCGAACACATGCCTGACATTTTATACACCTTCTTTCATCTCTCTCTATAATAAACTCTGTTATGTTCTTTGCCTTAGCCATTTTTTACACCCTTTTTATTTGTACTACAACAGGCTCTCCTGCTTCAGGCATCCATACATTTTCTGGTAATTTACACACACACCTTATAGCCGATTCTTCAGAAGCAAGATATACAAAATCCCCTCTTTCTGCTGAAACAAGAGGCCTTAACTTAATACGGTCATTCAGTCCTATAACTGTATCAGAATTAGCAACAATAATAGCAAAAGGACCATTTAGTAAGGCAGGTGCATATATAATCCTAAGCGCTTTCAAAAACTCCATCTTTTCTTTTTCTTCTCTATCTATCATCTCCCAGAAAGGAGAAGATAAGATATTTCCTATAATATTAAAATCAAGTTGATGTCTTCTGTACAAAAGGTCAAATAGATATGTTATCACCTCAGTATCAGTAAATAGGGTACAATAATACCCAGCATTTTCTAAGTACCTCCTGTTTATACCATAGGATGAAATTTCTCCATTGTGAACAACAGACCAGTCAAGAATACCAAAGGGATGCGCGCCACCCCACCATCCAACAGTATTTGTCGGGAACCTGTTATGTGCTGTCCATATATATCCTTTGTAATCACTGATTCTGTAGAAATCTCCTATCTCTTCTGGCTCGCCCACACCTTTGAATATCCCCATATTCTTTCCGGAAGAAAAGACATATGCTCCATCAAAATTCTTGTTTATCTTCATTATTGTAGAAAGTATATATTCTTGCTGGTCATATAATTCTTGCGAATTCTTATCTCTCTTAATATCTATAAAATACCTATACAATAAAGGTATATATTGCAATGTTTTCACTCTATGGACAGGTATAGGTTCTTCATTAACTATATCAAATCCGTCTTCTAAAAAATCCTCAACTATCTCTTTTGCTCTTATATCATCATACATAATATGAAAGCACCAGTTATCTTTGAATTCAGGATATATGCCATAACCGGCGTAACCAGCACCAAGTCCATTACCCCTCTCATTCATTGTACATATAGAGGTAATGATATTTTCTCCAGAAAATAGATTCCCTTTCACATTCACTATCCCTGCAACTCCACAACCACCGGGTATCCTGTTATTCTTCTCAAAAAATTTAAGTTGCTGATATTCCATCTCTTAACACTCCTTTCCATCCCCCCACCCCTTCCTCTACTGCTATCATTGCAGCAGATTTGGGGTGAGGGGACGGAACCCAAAACATTCTATTACAGAACAGGTAGATATGTATTTATTTCATATTCATGGACCCGTTTTCTGTATTCATCCCACTCTATCTTCTTTGCCGCTATAAGGTTGGTAAATATGTGTTCCCCTAATGTTTCCTTCAAAAGTTTGCTTGTCTCTGCTACCTCTATTGCCTCTATCAAGCTGCCAGGTAAACACTCCACCCCTAACCCTCTCATCTCATCTTCTGTGAGATGGTATACATCCCTTTCCAGCGGCTCACTCAAAGAATATTTCTCCTCTATCCCTTTCATACCCGCTGCTACCATAGAAGCAAATGCAAGATAAGGAT
>JAMWCZ010000100.1 GCA_023819225.1 Candidatus Omnitrophota bacterium | reverse complement strand
ATATAAATACCACTACTTCTCCTGTTGCAATTTCTTCATCTTCTCTCTGTAGTATATCGCCTCTTCAAAATCAAGGCGTTTTGCAGCAGCCATCATCTTTTTTTCCAATCGTTTCAATGTCTGGAAAAGGTCCTTCCCGTAAAACTCTTCTTCTTTATCCTCCATTATCTTTTTCTCTAACCTCTTACTTCCTATAATTTCTGTAATACTTTTATATATAGGTTTTTCAACTGATTTAGGAGTAACATTGTTTATTTTGTTATACTCCATCTGCTTTTTTCTCCTTCTCTCCGTTTCATCTATTGCTTCCCTCATTGCTTTTGTATATCTGTCCGCATACATTACAACCTCACCATCAACACTCCTTGCAGCCCTGCCTGATATCTGGATAAGAGAAGTTGCAGACCTCAAAAATCCTTCCTTATCTGCATCTAAAATTGCCACCAAACTCACCTCCGGAAGGTCCAGCCCTTCCCTCAAGAGATTGATACCTACAAGCACATCAAACTTTGCTTCTCTTAAACTTTTCAGTATTTCAACCCTTTCAAGCGTATCTATCTCATAATGAATATAATGGACCTTTATGTCAAACTCCTTCAGGTAGTCAGCAATCTCCTCAGCAAGATGTTTACTTACTGTTATCACAAGCGTCCTCTGTTTTTTTGCCACCCGTTCTTTTATCCTTTTTATCAGGTCTTTAATCTGATTTTCAGTAGGCACCACTATTATAGGAGGGTCTATCAGCCCGGTGGGCCTTATTATCTGTTCTGCAATGAGAGGCGAAGATTCACCAATCTTTTTTACACCGCACTGTTTCAATTCATACTCCCCTGGTGTTGCAGATACATATATCACCTGGTTTACTAATTTTTCAAACTCGTTAAACATTAACGGTCGGTTGTCTAATGCAGATGGTAAGCGGAATCCATATTCAACCAGTGTTTCTTTTCTTGACCTGTCTCCAAAAAACATCCCTCTTATCTGTGGTACGGTAACATGCGACTCATCAATAAATACAAGATAGTCATCAGGATAATAATCCAGCAACACCTCTGGTCTTTCTCCTGGTAGCCGCCCTGCAAGATGTCTGCTATAGTTTTCAATTCCATGACAATAACCAAGTTCTTCCAGCATCTCAATATCGTTAAGTGTTCTCTGTTCTAATCGTTCTGCCTCAAGTGGTTTATTCGCCTTTTTAAAAAACTCAACCCGCTCTTTCAGTTCCTCTTTTATTGACTCAATCGCCCTATTTAATTTATCTTGTGGTGTAACAAAGTGTTTAGCAGGATATATAAACACTTCCTCCTCTTCGGATAGCTCCTTTCCTGTAAGCGGGTCAAATCTTGTTATTTTTACAATCTTATCTCCTATAATTCCAATCCTTACACCTATCTCCTCATATGATGGTATAACCTCAATATTATTGCCCCTTACTCTGAACTTTCCCCTTGTAAGGTCAAACTCATTTCTTTCGTACTGTGTCTCAACAAGCCGTTTGAGTATGGACTTTCTATCTATAATCTGTCCTTTTATAAGATGTAACATCATCGCCTTGTGGTCTTCAGGACTTCCTATGGGGTATATGCAAGAGACACTTGCAACTATTATCACATCCCTTGCGGAAAGAAGGGCGCTTGTTGCAGCCAATCTAAGTCGGTCAATATCTTCATTTATTGCAGCATCCTTTTCAATATAGGTATCAGTTGCTGGTATATATGCCTCCGGCTGATAGTAGTCATAATAACTCACGAAATACCGAACCTTATTTTCAGGGAAGAACTCCCTGAACTCACTGTATAACTGTGCTGCAAGTGTTTTATTGTGGGATATAACAAGGGTAGGCCTGTTTACTGCTTCAATAACATTTGCCATTGTAAATGTCTTGCCACTTCCTGTGACACCAAGAAGTATCTGTTCCTTTTCTCCTTTCTCAAGATTTTTTATAAGTGTCTCTATTGCCTTTGGCTGGTCCCCTGCGGGCTTATATGAGGAGACAAGTTTAAACCTTTCCATAGTGTATATTATACCCTATATTTCCGCTCCCGTATCGGAACACTATCTTCTTAATAAAAAATGAACCGCAGAATTTGAGATACAGAGGAATACCTCTCACTTTTATCCTTTCTCCTTTCCTTTCTCCTCTCCCCTCACCCTTTTTATCCCTCTCCCCTCACCCTTTTTATCCCCTCTCCCCATCGGGGAGAGGGTAGGGTGAGGGGTATCCTTTTTATCCCTCGCCCCATTGGGGAGAGGGTACGGGTGAGGGGCTTCCTTTTTATCCCCTCGCCCCATCGGGGAGAGGGTACGGGTGAGGGGGGAGAGGGTACGGGTGAGGGGTATCCTTTTTATCCCTCGCCCCAGCGGGGAGAGGGGATGGGTGAGGGGTATCCTTTTTATTCCCTCGCCCCAGCGGGGAGAGGGTACGGGTGAGGCGGGAGAGGGTCAGGGTGAGGGTGCCCCTTCTCCCATTTCTCCACTCCTCCATCTACAACAAAAAACACCGGATTACACCTCAACCTTTTCTTGCATAACATCTCTGAATACCCCGGAGCCCTTTTCTTTACCCTTGAATACAGATGTCTTAATTCAAACTCCATCTGCCCTTTGGTAACCGGAATTATCTTTTCTAAAACTTCTATCTGATATATTTTCCCTTTATCAAAACACATCTCCCTTCTTTTTGCCTCAAGAAATACAAAGTAAAGATAAGAATTAAGTGCAGCAACCGGCTTTGAAAACTCCCTGAACCTTTTAAGTTGTGGGTGCTTTTTATATCCTTTTGTTTTCCCTTCAAGAACCTTCCTTGCAAGCAGTCCTTCCCGCCATACAGCCACCAGTCCTTTATCATCAAGCAGAGACGGATGCAACGACCATATCCTCATAGTTATATTTCTCTCACAGGTTTTTAATTTTTTCTAATATAAGATTTTTTAATCTTGGAATTAAATTTCTATGTGTGAGGGGAAGAAATTTTGTCACATCGGTTTTAATTTCAGATTGAGGAAACGATTTTATTACTTCTATTAATTGTTCTAAACTTGCCTTCTTTTTATAAAAATCCATTTTCTTATTCACTAAATTCCAATCTATAGAAATGCCTTTTGAGAGTATGAAATAAAGATCAAATATATCTCTTCCCCGTGTCCTTGTAAAAAGTGTTCTAATTTTTTCTGCAAGAATTTCCTCAATCTTTAAATGAGAAACCTGAGGAGATGGGCTCACTGGAAATCTTGTTTCAATTAATGAAACATCTGTTAAAATCGGTTTTTCTCTCAAAGAGAAGTCCAACCTTGTCGTTAATGGGAATTTAAAAAAGTCCACTTTTTGGACTAATCTTCCAGAAAACGAATTTTTCAGAGTTTTTTCTTTCCTGAATTCTACATTCCCTATTTCTTTATTTAAATCTTTTAAAGTTTCTTCTATTATGATTCCTATCTTCTTTGCACTCACCAAACTTGAAAAATCTAAATCTTCTGAAAATCTAAAGGAATTATATAAAAATTTTAAGGCAGTTCCGCCTTTAAAATAAATTTTTCCACTTCCAACTTGATAATAAAAATACTTTAAAAACAAAAGTTGAAAATACTCTCTATAAATGGTAAACAAATCAATTCTAAATTCTTTCGCTAAATCTTTTGCAGTTTCTTTATCTAACATATCTTTAATTTTTCAATTAGTTTATGTAGTGGCAAAAAATAATATTTATCTACAAGCCCTCTTAACTTTCTTTTATCAATCTGTTTTAAATCTAAATCCTCAAAATGTATATTTCTCAATTTCTTGGCAACCAAATACAGTTCATCTAAAAGTGCTTTTTCAGGAGTGGCAATTAAAAAGTTATCCTTTTTTATGAAACTAAAGAAGTATTTTTTGTTCATATGAATAAACTCAAACTCTTTATTTTCATATATTATTTTTTTTGTCTTTAAAGGAGTAACAGAAGTTATTGTATAAGGAAATTGAGGTAAAATTCCATAGAAAGAAAGGGCCGACTCTAAAGAAATATAAGATGGATTAAGCATAAAATTTGCAAGTTCAAAATCATCCGTTTCCCTAAATGAAAAAATATATTTACCTTTTTCTACTCTTTTTAAAACCTGACTTTTCTCTAATCTTTGTAAAAGTTTGTAAATTGTATTTATGTTTTCAGTATTAAAGACCCTGCCGGCATCAGATATAGTTAAAAATTTAACCCTCTTTTTATATAAAATTTTTATCGCAGTATCTTTTTTAATAGTTTCCATATTTGGTATCATTCTATACCAAAAACCGCCTCTATGTCAAATCAGCGTACACTCCTGCTCGCTCTTATAACTAATGGAACCGCAGAATTTGAGATACAGAAGAATACCTCTCACTTTTATCCTTTCTCCTCTCCCCCTCACCCTTTTTATCCCGCTCCTCTCACCCTTTTTATCCCCTCTCCCCATCGGGGAGAGGGTAGGGTGAGGGGAGAGTTATAAGACATTTCTAACCCCCAAACCCCTCTTATTTTAAGAGGTGAAGTTAATGGCAATCTTTCATACCATAAAATTATATAAGATAAAAGGGGTATGT
>JAMWCZ010000099.1 GCA_023819225.1 Candidatus Omnitrophota bacterium | reverse complement strand
ATAAAGGAAAGAGGGTAAGGATAAAGGAAACAGCAGAGGGGAGGGGGAAAGTAAAAAGATTTGGATTTATTCATTTAAATTGATAAAATCTTTTACATTATGGAAAACAAAAAAATTCTCCTCTCTTATGGTAGTGGTGGAAGGTATATGCATAATCTTATCAAGAAACTTTTTCTCCCTTCATTTAAATCCCCTACCCTGTCTGAATTAGGGGACTCTGCTGTATTAAAGGATTTTGGTGATGATTATGAAGTATGCTTTACCACTGATTCTTACACTGTAGAGCCAATATTTTTCCCGGGTGGTGATATAGGAAAACTTGCTGTATGTGGAACCGTTAATGACCTCGCTGTAATGGGTTCTAAACCACTTTATTTATCTTGTGGAATTATTGTTGAGGAAGGACTGGAGATAAAAACATTTGAAAAAATAGTACGGTCAATAGCAGAAACAGCAAGAAAAGTTGGCGTTGAAATAGTGACAGGTGACTTCAAAGTAGTAGAGAAAGGAAAGATAGACAAAATTTTTATCAATACATCAGGTATAGGGTTAAGGAAAAGGAATCTCCGAGTAGGAAAGAGATTTATAAATGTCGGAGATAAGGTGATAGTAAACGGCAATATAGGAGAGCATGAGATTGCTGTGCTTTTAGCAAGGAAGGAATTCGGGATTTCAGGAAATATAAAGAGCGACTGTGCAGCATTGAACGGATTGATAGAAAAGATAATGGAAATATCAAATAATATACATTTTATGAGGGACCCGACAAGAGGTGGTATAGCAACAACACTAAATGAGATTGTGGAAGGGCAGAACTTTGGTATCCTTATACATCAGAGAGATATTCCTCTAAATGAAAAGGTTTCTTATATGTGTGAACTGTTAGGGTTTGACCCGCTTTATCTTGCAAATGAAGGTAAGGTAGTTGTTATATGTGGAAAAAAGGATGCCGAGAAAGTCATATCTGTGATGAGAAAACATCCGCTGGGGAAAAAAGCCACTGTAATAGGAGAAGTGATTAGAGAATATAAAGGGCAGGTAGTTATGGAAACAGTGGCTGGTTCTTTAAGGGTTGTAGATATGCTTTCAGGGAGTCAACTGCCAAGAATATGCTGAACCTCTTATGGGGCTATGCCTTGCTTTTTATGGAAACGATATACACACTTAATGCTGATAAATTTTTATTGCTCCTTTTAAGCGGATTTATGATTGGCCTTTCAAAAACAGGCATACCCGGACTTGGGCTGCTTTCTGCAACACTCGCTGCAATCGTACTTCCTGCCCGTGTTTCCACAGGAATTGTTCTTATAATGCTCATATGTGGTGATATATTCGCTGTTATATATTACAGAAGAAATGCTGTATGGAGATATCTTTTCCGTCTTTTTCCTTTTGCGTTCACAGGAATCTTTATAGGTTATCTCCTGATGAAAAAAATAAATGATGAACAGTTAAGACCTTTAATAGGCATCATAATTCTAATAATGTTATGCCTTAACTATTTATGGAAGAAAAAAAGTAATCTTAATATCCCTCATAGATGGTATTTCGCTGCTATATTAGGGCTTATTGCAGGAATAACTACGATGATGGCAAATGCTGCAGGTCCCATAATGATAATTTATCTTCTGGCTATGAATCTGGACAAAAAAGAGTTTGTGGGAACTGGTGCCTGGTATTTTTTTATCGGGAATCTATTTAAGGTCCCTTTCAGTGCAAAATTAGGGTTGATAAATCCAGACACTTTGCAACTCAATCTTTTACTTCTGCCCGGCATAATCTGTGGTGCGATAACAGGGATACTTATATTGAAAAAAATCTCAACAAGGGTATTCAATATCGTTGTTGAGGTATTAACAGTAATGGCTGCAATAAAACTTATCATTTAATATTATACCCCTCCATACCCTCTCCCCCTCACCCTTCCCTCTCCCCGCTGGGGAGAGGGAGCCCCTCACCCATACCCTCTCCCCGCGGGGGAGAGGGAAAAGACCCCTCACCCTACCCTCTCCCCTTAGGGGAGAGGAGAAAGGAGAGGGGGCAAGTGTGGGGAGAGGGAAGAAAAGAAAAACAGAAGGGGGAGAGGGAAAAGTCCCCTCACCCTAACCCTCTCCCCGCTGTGCGGGGCGAGGGAAAAGTCCCCTCACCCTAACCCTCTCCCCGCTGTGCGGGGCGAGGGAAAAAAGGGGGAACCCCTCACCCTACCCTCTCCCCTCTGGGGAGAGGGAAAAAGTGAGGGGGCAAGCAGGGAGAGGGTTAGGGTGAGGGGGAATTTCGTATGATGAATCACACTGCTACTTTAGTGGGAATGGGTAGCAATAGAATGAACAATCTCTTCAAACATTTCTCTATCCAGCGGAGCACCCAACATCCCAAGAAGGTTACCATGGGCATCAAGGACTATAAAAATAGGTGGTTGTTCATTATCTTCAAGAAAATCCGCACCTGCAAAGACAATTCCTCCCTTCCCTTTCATCTTATGCTTTGCCTCTTTCAGGGCATCAAGGAATTCAACATCTTTTTCTGTATTGCTTTTAACAAAGACAATTGCAGCACGGTGTTGTGATATCAATTCCTGAACCTGTTCAGCAGGTGGCTTCTTTGAATTGAAGTAATTCAGAAGGAAAATCGCTGTAAGAGCAACTATAACAATTACCGGCAGATGCCACTTATTTTTCCTGTTCATAGACATTCCTTAAAAGAGAGTATAGAATAATATAGGTATTATGTCAATTTATTTCACTGCAGGAGTGGAAAATGGAGAAAAAAGCAAAGGCACTGGTTCTTCTTTCCGGCGGGCTGGACAGCCGGCTTGCTCTTATGATGATGAAAGACCAGTTAGGTAAAGAAAATGTTGAAGCAGTCCACTTTGTCCTGCCTTTTGAAGGATGTTCGCATAGAAAAAAAGAGGTAATCCAGTTTGCGAAACAACACGGGATAAAGATTTATATACTTAACTGTATGGAAGGACAACTGCTGAAAGAGTATATAAAGATATTGAGACACCCGAAATTCGGGAGAGGAACAGCACTTAATCCCTGTATTGACTGCCATATTTTTCTTTTGAAAGAAGCAAAAAAAATAGCAAGAAAAATTAAAGCAGATATTGTTGTTACTGGAGAGGTTATTGGTGAAAGGCCTATGAGCCAGAGGAGAAATATTCTGTATCTTATAGAAAAAGAATCTGGATTAAAGGGGAAACTTTTAAGACCACTCAGTGCAAAACTTCTCCCACCAACAGATGCAGAAAAAAAGGGGCTTATTGACAGAAATAAACTTGAAGGGATAGCAGGTAGACAGAGAAAGAGGCAGATAGAACTTGCCGAGAAGTATGGTATATCATATCCAAATCCTGCAGGTGGATGTCTCCTCTGTTATCCTGACTTCTGCAAAAAGGTGCTTCCTGTATTAAAAAGCAGGAAAAACATTACAGGGTTTGATATTGAACTTTTTAAGGTGGGAAGGCACTTTGAAAATGGAAATATTATACTTGGGAAAAGCAAAGAAGAGAATGGAAAGTTAGAATATATATCAAAAAAATATAAAAAAGGAATTATAATCATACCTAACCAGCCGGGTCCTGCTGCACTTATAAGAAATTGGAAATATATAAGAAAAGCCAAAGAACTGATAAAAAATTACAGCAAACGCACAATCACAAGTTTTGATGTAGTCCTATATAGAACAGGTAAAAGAACGGATTAAACTTTTATCCGCAACTGCTTTGTTGGTAATAGTGCACTCATTCTCTATAACAACATCAGTCCCTATCACTGAATTTTTAATTGTAGTCCTGTCCTGAATAATTGTATTATCCATTATTATGCTATCTTCAAAAGCACAATCAGAACCAATAAAGCAATTATTCCCTATAACTACCTTCCCTTTTATGTTCACACCGCCTTTTATAAAACTGTTTTTCCCGATAATAAGTTTTCCTCCGTCTAATTCCCTTATATCAAAATTAAACAGTCCTATCTTTCCCTCTATCACATCAAAATTTGCTGTTTGATATTTTTTAATTGTACCAACATCTATCCAGTATCCGTAATGGACAAAGGCATATATTTTTTTCCCTTTCTCAAGTAGTGCTGGGAAAATCTCCCGCTCAAGAGAAACGGGTCTGTCAGAAGGTGTTTCATTAAATATGTCAGGAGAGAAGATATAAAGTCCTGCATTTATTGTGTCTGATATTATCTCTTCCTTTTTGGGCTTTTCAATAAATTTCTTTACGGTCATATCCGTATCTGTTAATACAAGGCCATAGGAAGAAGGGTCAGGTATCTTAACAAGACACATCGTCGCATATGCCTCTTTTTCTTTATGGAATGCGAGTATTTTATCTAAATTAAAGTCCGCTATGACATCTCCATTGAATACAAAAAACACCTCTTTTTCTTTCTTGAAGAATGGATATGCATTTTTCAATCCACCACCTGTGCCAAGCGGGGTATCCTCAACAGAAAGTTGTGATTTAATATTCATCTCTTTTGATGTTTTTAAAACAACCTTTCTGAAATGGTCTGTTTTATATCCCACACCAACTATAATATCTGTAATTCCATATCTTTTCAGAAGTTCAAACTGATAGGCAATAATAGGTAGAT
>JAMWCZ010000016.1 GCA_023819225.1 Candidatus Omnitrophota bacterium | reverse complement strand
AAATGAAAAATGTCAAGATATCTATTCCTTTTTCCGCCCCTCACCCGTACCCTCTCCCCACAAGTGGGGCGAGGGGAGAAGTCCCCTCACCCGTACCCTCTCCCCGCTCAAGCGGGGCGAGGGAAAAGAGAGGAGACCCCTCACCCATACCCTCTCCCCACAAGTGGGGCGAGGGGAAAGAGAGGAGACCCCTCACCCTTCTTGCCCTTATGGGCTTCGGTCAACGGGGGTAGTTCACCGACTCACTGCCCTTGCCAAACAATGCTCTTTACTCGTCGCATTGGCACCCCTCTCCCCTCACCCGTACCCTCTCCCCACAAGTGGGGCGAGGGGAAAGAGAGGAGACCCCTCACCCGTACCCTCTCCCCGCTCAAGCGGGGCGAGGGGAAAAGCCCCCTCACCCTACACCCCTCTCCCCTTTGGGGAGAGGGAAAAGGAGAGGGGCCAGTGTGGGGAGAAGGAAGAAAAGGTGAGGGAGAGAAGGTAAAGTAAAAATATAGAGGAGAGGGAAGATTCTTAAATTCCTCCCCATATGAAGAGAATGATAAAGGTGAGGATGAAGGGTACGGGTGAAGGGGATAAATGCCACGGCACAGAATCTTCTGACTTTTCAAGGATGTGGGATGTATTACTTATGTATATCAAATTTCACACAACTCTAAGAATATAAAGAGTGAAGATATAATTTTATTTCTTCAAGGTCATCAGGTGTAAATCCATCCCATCTACAGGGCAGTATTGTATTATTCTGGAAGAGTGGCTCATCAAGATTAAAGAAGGAACATTGCTTCGCTTTTTCAAACATTTCTGTCCCCGGCACAGGCGAATACTCAACAATTTTAGGTCTTGCTCCTGCAGTAATAACAAATTTCAAAGTCCTCCATACATCCTCTTTCTTCTGAAATGGTAATCCAGCCATAATATAAATTCCTATTTCTTCTGGTTTAAATCCTTGTTGATGAAGATTTTTAATTGCTTTAAGAAAATCACTATTAGAAACTTTGTTTCCTGAACTTACCTGAAATTCCTCATCAGCACTTTCCAGTCCAAACCTTATGGTATAAAATCCTACCTTTCTCATAAGTTCGGCTATTTCACTGTCTATATAGCGAAGATGAAGTGCATTTGGAGAGTGTATTCTAAACTTCTCACCTGATTTTATTAACTGGTTAAGAATCTTTTTCATATTTTTGGTATTAACAGAAAAGGCATCATCAAAAATTGTTATATCCTTCACTCCATATTTTTCACTCCATAAAAGCAGTTGATTGACAACCTGTTCAGGAGAAAATGAATGGAAGGAAGGAAACATTTTTCTGGAAGCACAATATGTACAGTGGAATGGACATCCAAGTGTTGAAAGCAGGGGCAGAAATCTAACATTTAATAACAAGTTAAGGTCTATCTCGTATAACTGAGATTCTGAAAGGTCTCCAAATAATTTAATATCTTTTTTAAGAATATCTGTTAAAGTCCTGTTGTTTTCCATAAACTCATCTGAAATGACAATGTCTGCACCAGAAAATTTTTTTGCGTGTTGAGGGAGAAGTTTTGCATAGGTTCCACCAAGTATTATCTTTGTTTCAGGGAAGTATTTTTTTAATATACTTATCGTCTTTACCACCCCAGGATACCAGTATGTCATCTTTGAGGTTACAAGGATTGCTTCTGGTTTTTCGGAGAGGGATTCCAATTCTTTTATAAATATCTCTTCTGGGATTCCATATCTTTTATATCTTCTCGGGATATCTTTTAGTAATTTCGGTTTTTCTACCTCCTGATAAGGGAGATTTCCTTCGCCTGTATCTTTTCGTTTGACACCGAAAAAGTTGCTGTCATAGTTCACATCAAGAAGGTCAATAAGTTTGACTTCAAATCCCTGTTTCTTAAAAAGGTATCCTAAATGGAGAAGTCCGAGTGGCATCATCCACATATCATAGGCAGCGAAATCATATATCCAAGGATTTATCAGAAGAATCATATGCTCCTAATCCTGGGGGTCCGGTCTTGCTTTTTGCATTATTTATAGCGCCCATACTTTTTTTACAGATTTAGACCTGTCCTATGTCAGTCCCCTCTATGCAAAAAGCAAGACCTGACCCCTACGACAGAAAAGATGATGTTTCTTCAATAACCGTTTTTTCTGAAAACTCTGTTGTAAATGTATGCCCACCTTCTTCAAGAATAAGTAGACGTGGAAGGACCGCCCGGTTATGGAACGCCTCAAAATATGCCAGAGAGTGTTCAACAGATATAGTAGCATCATCTTTTGTATGGACAAGTAGGACATTACCTGTAAATTGTCTTGCCTGTTCAAGTGGTTTTACAATGTGTAATGACCTGAAAAATTTTTTGCCGAGATAGTGTCCTAATCCTGGTGGATATATCCTGCCCTTTTCCTGTAATATCCTTTTTAGTTTTCTTGTAAGCAGTTTTTTCTCAATTAGTTCTGGATATGCTAAAGGTGACAACAGAACCAGTGCCTTTGTCTTATATTCTACCGCAACATAACTTGCTATAACAGCACCCATTGACAGTCCTATAATTCCAAGACGCCTTTTATCAAATATCTTTTCCGTTATAACAAAGTCCATTGCATCTTTTCCATTCTGTATTTCTGTATTAAGTGTCATATCTTCAAATTTCCCTTCGCTATCTCCTGAACCCATAAAGTCAAACCTGAATGTAGATATGCCCTTATATAAAAGATTTCTTGCGATTTTTGTAAATAAAAAATGGCTCTCTGATTTATGCCCTGTAAATCCATGAAACATTATTACTCCGGGATATGGTTTCTTTCCTTTGTCAGGAATGTGTAATATACCTGAAAGATTATATCTGCCACTTCTAAATCTTATATTTTTTTCCATATTTCCTCTTTCGCTTTTATAACATCGTCAGCAGTAATTGAATTAAGACAGGACTTCTGTTTACATAATTGTCGTTGCTCTATATTACACGGACTGCATCGCTCTCCTTTATATAGAATTTTAACATTTTTACCAGTAGGTGACCAGATAGAAGGTGAGGTTGGTCCAAATATAACAATGGATGGTACACCTGCTGCAGCAAAAAGATGGGAGACACCCGAGTCATTGCCTATGTAAAAATATGCCCTTTCTATGTAGGAGATTATATCTTCTATCTCTACAGGTTCAGCTACACAGGAAGAAGATATGTTTTTATACCAGAATTCATACTGCTTTTTTTCAGCATAACCTAACAATATAATCCCCTTTATACTGGAAGATAACCTTTTATATACCTCAAGGAATCTTTCTATGTCCCAGTTTTTATGGGGGCTCCCACTGCCGGGGTGTATAATAAAAAACTCTTTTTGTTTTATATGCATTACTTTCAAAGAAGGCGATTTACACACATTACTCGTGATGTTATAAACAGGTTCAAGCAGGTGTTCTGTTATATGCTTTTTTATATTTTCTGGATTGACCGGATGGAAAATTATCTTACCTCTGAATGTGTCTTTCAATGCCTGGGAGAAGACCTCTTCTTCATCCGTATAAGATATAACAATGTCTAAATTTTCAAAGAAACTGGAAACATTTTTTTCTTTGTCTCCCATAAAAAGAGGAAGAAAAAAGGAACTATCAATACAGGCAAACCCATCAATCTCCATATACTTCAGACAGAACTCTTTATACCTGCGGTTAGATGCCAGTATAACTGAATATCCATTGTTTTTGAGTGATTTTATCACAGGAAGTGTTGTTATAATATCCCCTACCCCACCGTATCTTATCACAAGAATTTTTTTCATTTTTGCCTGTATGTTTTATAATTTTATGTTAACATAAAAAGGAAGACCGATGAAAAGCGATAAGACGGATTTTATAAGGGAGATTATAAATAATGACCTGAAGGAAGGGAGATACAAAAAAATACATACACGTTTCCCTCCCGAACCCAATGGCTATCTCCATATAGGCCATGCAAAGGCGATATGCCTAAATTTTGATATTGCAGAAGAATATGGTGGTAAGTGTAATCTCAGATTTGACGATACTAATCCCACAAAAGAAGAATTAGAGTATGTAGATGCAATAAAACAAGATATTAAATGGTTAGGGTATGACTGGGAAGAAAGGGAGTATTATGCCTCTGACTACTTTGAAAAACTTTATGATATGGCTGTGGACTTAATTAAAAAAGGTAAGGCATATGTATGTGAATTGTCACCCGAACAGATAAGGGAATATAGAGGAACCCTTACAGAACCGGGAAAGGAAAGTCCCTATAGAAACCGTCCAATAGAGGAAAATCTGCGGCTATTTAAAGAGATGCGGGATGGTAAATATCCTGATGGTGCAATGGTTTTAAGGGCTAAAATAGATATGGCTTCACCTAATCTTAATATGAGAGACCCTGTAATGTACAGGATTGTTCATACATCTCACCATAGGACAGGTGACAAGTGGTGTATATATCCTACTTATGACTGGGCGCATGGACAGTGTGATTCTATTGAAGGAATAACGCACTCCATATGTACACTTGAGTTTCAGGACCATAGACCTTTGTATGACTGGTTTATAGAACAGTTGGGTATACATCATCCAAGACAGATAGAATTTGCACGGCTTAACCTAACCTATACTGTGATGAGTAAAAGGAGATTACTTGAACTTGTAGAGGGAGGTTATGTGCAGGGGTGGGATGACCCGCGTATGCCAACACTTTCAGGGATGAGAAGGAGGGGATATCCACCGGCAGCAATAAGGAAGTTTTGTAGAAATATAGGAGTTGCAAAAACAGAGAGTGTTGTTGATATAGAACTCCTGGAACACTTTGTTCGTGAAGAACTGAACAAGACAGCGGAAAGAAGGATGGCTGTGTTAAATCCGTTAAAAGTTGTGATAATAAACTATCCAGAAGATAAGACAGAAGAACTTGAGGCGATAAATAATCCAGAAGACACATCAGCAGGGATAAGGAAGATACCTTTTTCAAAGGTGATATATATTGAAAAAGATGACTTTATGGAAAACCCAGTTCCAGAGTTTTATCGTTTAGCACCTGGAAGAGAAGTGAGGTTAAGATATGCCTATTTTATTAAATGTGTGGATGTTATTAAGGATAAAAATGGGGATATTGTTGAACTTCATTGTGCATATGACCCTGCTACAAAAGGAGGTAATGCTCCGGATGGAAGAAAGGTAAAAGCAACACTCCACTGGGTGTCAGCAAAGCACTGTACAATAGGAGAGGTTCATTTATATGAGCACCTTTTTATCAAAGAAGACCCACTGGATACAAGTGGGCCTGGCGATTTTAAAGACAACATTAATCCGAACTCTTTAAGGATATTGAAAAATTGCAGGTTAGAACCATCACTTTCAGATGTTAAGGCAGGTACTGTCTTTCAGTTTGAACGGCTTGGTTATTTCTGTGTTGACCCTGATACAAAAGGTAACTGTCCTGTATTTAATAGAACTGTATCTCTCAAGGATGAATGGGAGAAAATAAAAAAGAGGAAAATAAAAGAATAACAGTTCTTTATTTAAGTAAAAGCATCGCTATGGTTAGATATATACCTGTTCCCATAATATCAGCAAGTGTTGTAATTAACGGGGCGCTTGCTGTTGCAGGGTCCTGTCTGAATTTTGTGAATATAAAGGGTAAGGTCATACCCATTAAACAACCTGCTATAACATTTACAACCATTGCTATAACAACAATTTTACAAATATCAAAACCACCTCTGATAATCCCCATAAAAGAAATACCGAATCCCATTGTTAATCCAAGAAGTAAAGCAATGAAAATTTCCTTTCCGAACATTTTAATCCAATCCCTCATTTTTGTTTTACCGAGAGCCATTGACCGAATTACAAGAGTTGCTGACTGTGCTCCTGCATTTCCTGCTGTATCTACAATTACAGGTAGAAAGGTTACAAGGACAACATATCTTGCAATCATTTCATTAAATCTATTTATAATCCCTCCTGTAAACAAATCCATAAATAAAAGAAAAGCAAGCCATGTTATTCTACTTCTATAAAGATTTTTAACAGGTGTTTTTAAAATATCTGTTATCATTTCAACACCTGCTGTTTCCGGTGTTATAGCAAACATTTTGGTCATATCTTCTGTATGTTCTTGTTCAACAACATTTAAGACATCATCAACAGTAACTATTCCAAGCAAAACACTGTCTTTATCAATGACAGGTAAAACAATTAGGTCATATTTTCTCATTAAAGTTGCTGCTTCTTCCTGGTCTTTGGTAACCTCAATTGCAATGAAATGAAAATCCATTATTTTTTCTATGGTTTCTGTTGGTTCTGAAAGTATTAATGTGCTTAGAAAGATATCATCAAGTAGTTTACCTTTTTCGTCTATAACATAAACGACGTTTATTGTTTCTGCTTGTCTTCCAAATTCTCTTATATGTTTTAGTGCTTTTTCTATTGTCCAGTTTTTTCTTATGGCTACATAGTCAGGGGTCATTAACCTTCCGACACTATCTTCTGGGTATCCCAGAAGTTGCATTGCCTCTTTTCTTTCTTCGGGGGGGAGAAGATTAAGGAGCCGTTTTGTTACATTTGCTGGTAGTTCTTCAAATATGTCGGTTCTGTCATCGGGGGGCAGTTCAAGGAAAATCTCTTTGATGTGGTCATTACTCATCTGTCTCAGGAGTTTTCTCTGCTCGCCGGAATCAAGTTCACTGAATACCTCAGCGGCAAGGTCGCGTGGCAGGAGGCGAAAGATAATAATCCCCTCATCTATATTGACATTATGTATCAGGTCTGCTATATCCTGGGCTGTCCATTCTGCAAGGGTATCTTTTAGCACGCGCCAGTTCTTCGTCTCTATCAGTTCTTTTATTTCCGGAGTTAATAATTCTCTCAACATAACACTAAAATTTTACCACTCTCAGGAATATTTGTCTAAATTTAAAAGTGGCATAGAAATTTATAGGCAGGAAAGAGATATTTCTATAGAATGTTTTCTGTTTTTTTATTGACTTGCTTTTTAAAAAATCGCCATATTACCTCATTTGCATCAATATCCCTATTTGTTTTTCCAATAATTTTTTCTGGCAAATACTGTTTGCCTCCAGGCCATGTATGTCCACCACCTTCAATAGTATAAAGAATCACTTCTGCTCCATTTTTATCAGAAGTATAAATTTCTTTTCTTACTATAGTTCCATCATTTTTATCCTTATCTATCTCATAAGTGATTATGGGTTCCGAACTACATTTATTGGTTTCTATCCAGAATTTAACTGTCTCAGGAGTAGAAATGACTTCTCCCATATATCTAATATTTGATTTAAAACCTATCTTCCCTCCTTTCCATGGTATCAACGGATCATCAGTGCCGTTTATTATTATAATTGGGATCGGCTTTTTAGGTACGGTTGAATAAGTTTTATTTTTCGGAATAGCCCCTGCAATCATTGCAATAGCAGCTACCTTTTCTGATAATTCACAGCCTATTCTATGTGTCATAAATGCACCATTTGATATTCCAGCCACATAAACGCGACTTTTGTCAATATTTAATTGATTTGCAAGAGTATCAATGAGTATTGATATAAAGCCAATATCATCAATATTTTCTTTGTGTGCACGATATTGCATTCCTTTTCTCCCATCGTTCCAGATTCCTTCAATTCCATCAGGATAGGCAACTATAAATCCATCTCTTTCTGCAATTTTATTAAAACCACCTTGTGTAAGACTTACCATCGCAGATGATGTTCCGCCTCCACCATGAAGCAGAATAACCAATGGTAATGGTTTATTTTTATTGTACCAGGATGGTTTATAGACAAGATATGTCCGTTCTAATCCATCCCATTTTAACAATTGTTTATTGAGATTATTTAGTAAAAGATTGCTGTGCAAATTTTTTTGATTTATCTTGATTAAGTTTTGACATATTCCCTCAATAATGAAAAGGTAGAACAATATCACCCCGATGCAAAGTTTTTTAAAAAATCTTTGTTTTAGCATAATTAATCTGCCTTTTATGTTATAAATTAGACAGGAGGAACAGAAAAATAGTTTAGTATAGTTTATTCTCTACCCACAGGAAAGAAATAAAAGAGATTCCTCTCTCATTTATTACGTCGGTATCTATCTGCGTACTGGCATTTATGGCAGGAGGGTTTACTGAATTAAATTACACTCAAATTTACGATTACTATATTTCTTACAAATTATCCGACCCGCCTTTGCCAAGTTTACAGCGGACAAATTTATTTACTTTTTTATTTACATATCCCCGTAGCCGAATTTTCTGAAGATATCAGGTCTTTCTCTCCAGTCCTTTATTACCTTAACCCATAACTCAAGATACACCTTTTTTCCTAAAACAATCTCTAATTCTTTTCTGGAAAACTGTCCTATCTCTTTCAATTTAGAACCATTTTTACCGATAATGATGTGTTTCAGATTTTCTCTGTCAACAACAATATTTGCCTTTATAACCATCATATTCTTATCTTTATTCCCTGGTTTTATCTCTTCTACTTCTACTGCAATGGCTTGTGGAACTTCCTGGTATGTCTTATTTACCGCCTTTTCTCTTATTATTTCAGCTATTGTGTAATGTAATGGTATGTTGGTTTTCATATCTTCGGGGAACAATCTATCTCCTTCAGGAAGATGAGAAAATATGCATTTACGTAAAGTGTCTATATTTTTATTTTTTAAAGCGGATACAGGGACTATATCTACGAATTCATATCTTTCATTACTTTCTTTAATAAGGGGAAGTAAAGATTCTTTATGTGGAAGAAGGTCCACCTTATTAATCACAAGGATATGCCTTTTATTGAACTTTTTAATTGTTTCCATTATTCTTTCATCTTCTGTTTGCCATCCACGGGATTCTATTACAGGTATAACTATATCTGCTTCTTCAATGGAGGCAATTATAGTTTTCTGCATTACCCTGCCAAGTTCGTTTTGAACGTTTTCAAAACCGGGAGTATCAAGAATAGCAATCTGTCCTTCTTCAGAGTTATATATACCAAGCACCCTTATTCTTGTAATTGCAGGACGGGGTGAAACAATAGAAACCTTATAGTTAAGCAATGAATTTATAAGGGTAGATTTGCCCACATTTGGTTTCCCGACTATTGATACATACCCTGATTTCATAACTAACTTTCTACACGCAGGAAATTTCACGTCCTGTGTCTGCTGACTCTTTTTCTTTTAAGACCACATAGAGGGATTCTTTTGCCTCTTCTGGTGTTACAACATTAAAGGGTTTATTATGAATTACATGGTCCACAAAATATCTAAGTTCATAAAAATATCCTCCGAGGTCATCAATATTGCCCCCTACTCCTTCTGCCTTAACCTTTTCAAAGGTTGGTTTATCTACCTTCCCCGTTGCTTCATAAACAATAAGTGATGGATTGTTTCTTGAGTTGAATTCAACTACTGCTTTTTCAAATTTAGCAAGATAACTCATTTCAAAAGGAAAGTTTGCAGGATAGTTCCAGCCACCTTCTGCTGTTATTATAAGGTCATTGTTAAAAGTAAAGGTTGTGTATATATGAGAGTAAGGTCTCTCTTTATTAACTGTCCTGGAATATATCTTCTTTGGTTTTTCCCCAATAAGATAGCATATAAAATCCGTATCGTGAATATGAAGGTCTATCAATGCACCACCGGATTTATCACTATCAAGGAGCCAGTCCTGCCATCCCCATGTGGGTAATGGTGAAATTCTCCTGCAAGAGATAGTAATAAGTTCCCCATATTTCTTCCTGTCATATGCTTCTTTGAGAAATTTATACTCTGACCAGAATCTTATAACCTGTGCTACCATAAATCTTACTTTATTTTTTTTACAGGCATCTATCATTTCATCAGCATCTTTAAGATTAAGTGCAATAGGTTTTTCACAGATAATATCTTTGCTTCTTTCTGCCGCCTTGATTACAAATTCCTTATGAAGAAAAGTTGGAAGGCATATATCAATAACTGTAATATCCTCTCTATCAAGGAGTTGCTGTGGGTCAAAATAAGCGATTGATTTAAATTTTGTGGCAAGTGATTTTGCCTTTTCACCTCTAATATCTGCAATACCCACAATTTTAACATCAGGAAGTTGATTATAAACAGTAGCATGCATACTTCCCATAAAACCCGCACCTATAATTCCAACCTTTACCATTTATTCTCCTCCTTCTTTCTATTTCCAGATTATCTTAAAAGTAAATATATTTTTACCTTCTACGCTTGCTATTAAACTGCCATCATCAAGTGCCTCTATAAAGTTAATCTTCTCTCTGATATTATATTCCCATAACTGATTTTTATCACGGGAAAGAAAATAAAAGTATTTCCCTCTTTTCCCGCTCATCAATTTTATAATTTCTGGTTCTGCCGCAGCATATTGAACTTCTTTTCCTGATTCAAAGTTGAAGACCTCATTCCCATCGTTATTCAAAATAAATGTTTTACCCTGTTGTGTTATTGCTCCATTATAATTTTTAGCAGTTTTTATATCAACAATTCTATTATTGAAATTCTTCTTCCATAGAACATTTCCCTCATCTGAGAAACACCAGTATTCTCCATTTTCCATCCCTGTAAATACCTTGTGAGAGTCCTCTGTGATTTCTATCCTCGTTATCCACTGAGGTAATTTCTCTTTCCAGAATGTCTCACCTTTTATATCTTTGAAAAAGACATCGTTGTTAATTCCAAAGACAGTAAACCTTCCGTTTTCAGAAATATCAATATCTCTTAAATAATTTCCTGTTTTTTCTGTCCATTTTATACCTTTTGTGTCAGCGAAATATATCATTCCATCAAGGGACCCCCATGCATAATATTCGCCACAGGGTGAAATTGCTACTTTTAAAACTTTTCCAGATGTCTTAAACTGTCTTATAACTGTTCCTTTTGAAGTAAGTATATAGACATTACCGCTTTCACATCCTACTATCATTTTTCTTCCATTGCTGGAAAGTTTCAGGTCTGTTGCCATACTATCAATTTCATATTCCCAGAGAAATTCTGTTTCAGGTAGAAGCAGGTTGTCAGATATCTCTTCTCCTTTAAACTGCGATGTAAATCTTTGAACAAGATTTGCGAGATATAAAGTGGATTCTGTCTTATATTCATAACTGTCAAACCATAACTTCTTCTGTGGGTCAAAGACATCTATATGGAAGATATAATATTTATCTATTTTCGTTAAAGATGGTCTTAATATATAATCAATGTTTAAAATTTTTCCCACAGTAGATAATTCATCGGGATACTGTAAATCACTTTCTGTTAATTTTTCTTCTGATAGTACTTTTTCAAGTTCCTTCTTAGGAATAATGGAAAAATTTCCCATCTTATTTATCTCATCAATAAAAATCTTCTGAAAATCACTCTTTATAAAATCAGGGATATTGCTGTAATAAACATCAAGAGATAATAAAACTGCCTTTTTCATCTTTATATCCAGATTTTTTATTTTTCTGGCAATATATTCTGTACTGAATGAAATGCCATGAAAGTTTCTACTCTCTATAACTCTGGATATATTCTCGTACATTATCCTGGCATCTTTCAACATTCCCTCTTTTTCGTATATCTCCGCTACTTTAGACATATAAGATGTATCAGGTATAATGGAGTGAATAATATATCTGTTGTAATAATTAAGTGCCTCCTTTACCTTTTTATGTGAATAGGCATAATCTCCTATAATCCTGTACAGATAGGCATCGGGTGTGGCATATTTAAGAAAAGTGAGTGCTTTAACATCATAGGGCCAGCCAGAGGGCCAACTACCTGTGATAAAAGGTCTTGTTTCTTCTATCTTTTTTTCTGCTTTTGAAAGCCATATATCCGCCTCTTTCCATTTGCCAGAGTTATCTGCTTTATTTGCGTTTTCAATATATAACCATACATTTTTATGAAATACAACAGATAACTCCCTGTTTTTTTCAAACCAATCACTGGAATAGCAATAACCTGTAAGAATAAAGATAAAAGCAACCGATAATATAAGTTTTTTAATCATTCTCATTGCTCCTTAAAATAAAGAATTCCAAATTGTGCAGGATTGTCTATCCTTCCGCTCCATGAAGTATCTGGGATATTCTGTGATTCACGCTGGAAATTTATACTCCAGATATCTACAGAAGATATTTTCTCTACTTTTAAATCTTTGAGTGGAATAGATATTTCTACAAGCCATCTTTTGCTTTCAATATTAGATTTCACTTTCCATGTTGATGTCCACAATCTTTCAGGTTCATCATCTTTATACAGTTTCCATACATAGGAATATTTTATATGTTCCAGTGGATGTAGCACAAACTGATACCATTCCTTTGCTGAGTTAAGAGGATTTATAGAGACCGTGATTATATCTCTGGAATTAAAATCAATCTTTGAGGTATCTGGGTCTTCACAGATAAAAAATAGATAAATGTTATCTGTATCATAAGCAACTTTCACCGTTGTGACAACAGATGTTTTGATTTTTTCTTTTTCCTGTTCAATAAACATATCTGCTTTTTCAGCAGACAACCAGAAACCTTCTTTATTAAACCCATCTATCTCTACGGGTGATGATGCAAAGATAGCAGTTAACCTTTTGGGGGATACTTCTCTGATACCTAATTTTTCAATGTATACTCTTTCCCTTAGAGATGGTATCTTATTTCTCATAGATAAGGGTATTTCTGGGTCAAGAAGATATTTGTTGGCAGATGTCCTGACAGGTTCAATTCCTTCTTCCGATAACCTTACAAGCAAATCTATTCCTTTTTCCTCTCCCATTCTTGCAAGCGCCCATGCACTGACTACCTTAACATCAAGTTCCGAGTCAGCAAGGTGCCTCAACAGAACAGAAGATGCCTTTTTATCTTTTAAAAGAGCAAGGGTTTCAGCGGATATCCTTTGATAGTTTGGCTCTTTACTGTCCATATATCTTACCGCCAGAGGGAAACCATCTGATATTCCCATGTTGGCAAGAGACCTGGCACATATAAGTTGAAATTCAGGGTCAACACTTTTAAGCCCTCCTTTTAAAAGAGGTATTGATTCCCTGTCTTTTATTTCACCTGCAGCAATCGCTGCCAGTTTTTTTATGGAAATATCCTTTTCATCTAACATTCTTCTCACATTTGCTCCGAAGATTTTTTCAGGGTTTTCTTTTACAATAAGCAACATCTTCTCCCTTACTTCAAGATATTTTGAATAAGACATATTAAGAAGTATGCCTCGCAAAGCACTTGCTCCTACAAGGTATTCTATCCTGTCCAGAACAAACTGGCGTTCATCCTTTTCAGGACTTGCCAGTTTTATCTGCATCTGTTTGGTAATATTGCCTGTTAGATTTATCGCTTCCTTCCTTACGTTTGAAGAACTGTCATAATTTTCTACATAAGCCAGTATTTTTAGATACTGTGTATCAAATCTGTCAATATTATAAAATGCCCTGATTGCTGAACATCTAATATCAGATTCAGGATTATCCATCAGTTTTAATATAAATTCTTTTACTGTTTCATTGCCAATTTTACCCAGAAGAGAGATGGCAGAGATTCTGGCATCAAAGGGTTTATTGGTGTCTTCTATAAAATTTTTAAGAGGAGAATAGAAAAGTGGGTCTCTTATCTGTACTATCAACCTTCCAGCATATTCTCTTACTCTTTCAGAGTTATCTCCAAGGCATTCTGTAATATATGGATAAGAGGCAGGTTCTCTGAATTTCTCAAGTGTCCACAGAGAATATATCTTCACAGATTCATTATTATCTGAAAGTCCTTTTATCAATCCTGCAGTTCCCTCCGTCATTTTAAGATTTACAAGTGTTTTAATGGCTTCTATCTTAATCTTCGTAGATTCATCTACAAGAAGCCCTTCTATTTCTTTGCCGCCCTCCTCACTCCTGAACTTTTCAATTGCCCAGAGAGCCCGTATCTTTACTTCATCATCTTTATCGGATAGCATTTCTATAAAATAAGGGATTGCCCTTTTATCTCCTGTTGCTTCAAGTAACCATAAAGTTCTTATTTTGAGTTCAGGATTAGTACTTTTTAATATATTGAGCACAGGTCTAATTTTATCTTCAGGAAATTTTTTGAACATTGCCCTTGCTTCGTCTCTTCCCATCAATGTAAGCATCGCCCAAAGAACTTCTGCTTTTACTGTTTCATTTGTATCCTGCACACACCCTAAAAGGTCAGGAAGGATTCTTTCATCACCATATTTACCAAATCCCGTAGCAGCATAATATCTTACCTGCCAGTAACTATCTTTAATAGCCCGTTTAAGGTCAGGGATAATATTCTCTCCTGTCCCGTATTTTACCAGTCCCTTTATCCCGTAAAGTCGCACCTGCCAGTAACTGTCACCAAGTGCATCTCTGAAATAAGGTATACAGGTAGCATCGCCTATGTTAAGAAGTGCAAGTGTTGCTCTGCTCCTAATTTCCTCATTTTCATCGGTGGTTATTATCTCCCCGAGGTTTGGAAGATACACCTTGTTTTTTGAATTTTCAATTCTATTAATAAGTTCTATTTTTTTCTGGAATGTACCAGATTTCAGTCCTTCTGTTATCTCAATATCTGTTTTACAAATAACTATAGTGCTGTAAAGCAGAAATGGAATAAGCGGAGTTATTATTTTCTTCATTTTTCACCGTCCCCTTTATAAAAGAATCTTGGAAATCCTATATCCGTAACCACTATTTTTCCACAGTATTCAGGACCACTATTTATATAAAATCCTTTTTTGGCAAAACCAAAACTCACAGTTATATTGCCCTTTACACATTCTCCCTTAACAATTCCAGTATCTGCATCAAGCCCTGAAGGAATATCAGCACAAACCACAAATCTTTTACTCTCATTTATAAGAGATATTACCTCAGCAGATACCCCTGTAACATTTCCTTTTATCCCTGTTCCGAAAATCGCATCTACAATAACATCTGATTCTTTCAAGATATTGATAGTATCTAAAGTTCTTTCAAATAGAATATTTTCAATTCCTATTTTACACAAAATTTGATAATTTGTAAAGGATAAATTAGATAATTTGTCAGGTGGGTCAGTATAAATTACTTTTACATTCATTCCCATATTAAAAAGATACCTTGCTGATACAAATCCATCTCCGCCGTTATTACCCTTTCCTGCTACTATACAGATTTTTTTATCTATCACCCTGCGGATTCTACTGCTAATAACCTCTGCAAGAGTTCTTCCTGCATTCTCCATAAGAATTAGACGGCTTATCCCATATGTTTCTTCTGTTTCCTTTTCAACCATTGCTATTTCTTCCCTTGTAAGGATATCATACCTTTTAAGCATCTTTTATCCCATATTTCTTTCTGAGTTTTTTTAGTATGCCATAAGCCACTTTATCAACAGGGCCTGCTCCTATCGTAAGGATAATATCACCTTTTTTTACTATTTCATATAGATATTCTACAATTTCATCAAAGGTTGGAAGATACAGTGCTTCTTTACCATTTTTTCTTATTTTTTCCACAAGCATTCTTGCATTAACCAGTTTCCGCTCCATTAAGGAATCTCTTACGAAATAAATATCCGGGACTACTACTTTATCTGCATCTGAAAAAGACATAGCAAACTCTTTCAGAAGAAAACGGGTTCTACTATATTGATGTGGTTGAAAAACAACTATTAGACGGTTGTCAGGAAACATATTTCTTATACATTGAAGGGTACACTTTATCTCTGTAGGATGATGTCCATAGTCATCAATTACAGTTATTCCTCCTGCCTTTCCAAGGATTTCACATCTTCTATGGACCCCATTAAATTTTTCAAGACCTTCTTTTATTCCTTCCCACGGAAGATTTAAGTATCTGGCGCAGGCAATAACTGCAAGTGCGTTTTTGATATTATGAACACCTGGAAGTCCGAGTTTTATCAGTGCTTCCTTTTTTCCTTCAAATATACACTCAAATTCTGATGTTTTTTTCAAAAATTTTATATTTCTCGCTCTCCATTTACCGTTGTTAAGACCGTAAGAAATCATATTTTTCCTATCTATTGTTTTGATAACATTCAGAACATTCCTGTCATCTGCACAATATACAATAAGTTCCTCAACATTATTAAGAAAATCCCTGAAAGCACTTTTTATCTCTTCTATATCCCTGTAATAGTCAAGATGGTCCTCTTCTATTGTTGTAACCACTCCTATTTCCGGTCTGTAGTTAAGAAATGACCTTTTATATTCGCACGCTTCTACTACAAGTAGATCACTACTTCCTACTCCTGAATTACCTATATTTCTTATTTCTCCTCCAATAAGGAAAGAAGGAGAACATCCGCATGTCTTTAATACAGAGACAATAAGAGAAGATGTTGTTGTTTTACCATGTGTTCCAGCAACAGCAATACCTCTTTTCTTTTTCATAACATATCCAACCGCTTCAGGATAACTCAAAAGGGGTATATTATATTCAAGTGCCTTTTTATATTCTGGATTATCAGGCAATATAGCGTGGGAATAGATGACCAGTTCTATCTTCTTACATATATTTTCTTCTTTCTGAGGGCAAAAGATTGGTATTCCCTTTTTCTTAAGTTTTTCTAGAACTACAGATGGATTGTTGTCAGACCCAGATATCTTTTTGTCCATAGATAGAAGTAACTGTGCAAGTCCACTCATTCCTGTTCCACCTATACCTATAAGATGAACTCTTTTTATTTTTTCAAATATATTAGATTCCATTTTTTAATAACTCCATTATTGCACGAGCATTGTTATTCGCATTATCTACGATTGAAATTTTTTCAATTTTCTGTTTTATATTATCCATCTCTTTTAATGTTTCCTCAAAAACATCAGGAAATAGGTTTATGCTCTCATAACTCTGCTCAAGCATATTACAACCGCCTTGCTTTGCAAGATAAAGGGCATTATATCTCTGATGACCACCTGCATAGGGATATGGAATAATAATGGCAGGGATTTTCCATTCACAGATTTCCGCAATTGTTCCAGCCCCTGCCCTGCATATTGCTATATCAGTTATACTATAAAGTTTTGCCATATCAAAATAAAAGTCAAAAACCTGTGCATTTATTCCATACCTTTTGTATTTGTCAATCAGTTCTTCCTTATCTTTACCACCTGTAAGATGTATAAACTGCAGATTTTTTTTACTTAAATAATCCATATTTTCAATTAATAGATTATTTAGAAAAGCAGCCCCCTGACTTCCCCCGAGAATAAGGATAGTTTTATTTCCTTCTCTGAAATTAAACTCAGCGAGGATATCTTTCTTCTGGTGCCTCTTTTTAAAATCCATGGGAACAGGAAAACCTGTAATTAGTGTTTTCTTTTTCTGCAAAAGAGAAGTAGAAGGAAAGGAAAGTGCTATCCTATCTGCAATAAGGCAAGAAAGTTTTGTGATTTTTCCCGGAATAAAGTTCTGTTCATGGATAAAACTTTTTTTATTACATAAAAAGGATGCCAGTAAAAATGGAAGAGTTGTATAACTTCCTGTAATTACCACTATATCAAATTTTCCTTTTAAAAGTATAATACAGGAGCGCGATACAAGATACATAAGTT
This sequence comes from Candidatus Omnitrophota bacterium, assembly GCA_023819225.1. Taxonomy (GTDB): domain Bacteria; phylum Ratteibacteria; class UBA8468; order B48-G9; family JAFGKM01; genus JAAYXZ01. The sequence continues at coordinate 6,262 of JAMWCZ010000016.1, read as the reverse complement.
TGAAAAAAGAAAAAGGTTTTTTTATAGTAATTTTGACTTCCTGTATAATTCTATAATAGAATCCCTTCTGTTCTAACCATCGGGTAATATAATTTCTCCCCGGCACAAAAAAAGATATTTCTATGTTTTCTTTTTCTTGTAACTGTTCAGCGATAGCAAGTCCGGGGAAGAAATGACCTCCTGTTGGTCCTGTTATAATTGCTACCCTTATAATTTTGTTATTCACAGGAAATATTATAACAAGTCAAAAGTTAAAAGTAAAAAAGTATATAGAGGAATATAATCTCTTGTTTATTACAGAAATAAAAAGTAATATAATAGTAGTGGTGCGATTTATCACACAATGTAGCAGTCGTGTTTATCCGACAAGTATATTATTAGAGCATCGGAATTTCAATCCGATGCGGGATTAGGGGGTGAACGGGGGAAACAATCTGATTGCTCCCGTGGGTGCCAGGGAGCGATAGCGATTATCTTGTAGTATAAAGGGCACTATTACAAAATCATTTAATATAAATAGAAACATAGACATGAAAGAAAGGGGTGCCTTGTGGAAAAAGGACTTGTAATAGTAGAATCACCGACAAAAGCAAGAACTATTGGTAGCATTCTTGGAAAAGAATACAGGATTATGGCAACTATGGGTCATGTAAGAGACCTCCCAGAAAATGAGATGGGGGTTGATATTGCAAACAATTTTAAACCAAAATATATTCTTATTCCGGGGAAGAAAAAGATAGTAGCATCTCTTAAAAAATCCGCTGAACAGTATAGAGATATATTTCTTGCCACAGATGAAGACAGAGAAGGAGAAGCAATCGCCTGGCATATAGCACATATTATTGGTAAAAATCCTGAAGAAGTAAAAAGGGTTGTCTTTCATGAAATTGTTCCGGAAGCCATCAAAAAGGCATTTGCGTCACCTCGTTCTATATATCTTAATCTTGTGGATTCTCAACAAGCAAGGAGAATCTTAGACCGCCTTGTTGGATATACATTAAGCCCCTTTCTTGGCAAAGGGCTTTCAGCAGGGAGAGTTCAGTCGGTAGCGCTGAAATTGATAGTGGAAAGAGAAAGAGAGATTGAAAAATTTGTCCCCCAGATATACTGGCTTGTGAAGGCAAATGTAGTAAAAGATGAAAAAGAGTTTTTTATGACTCTCGTGGAGATAGAAGAAAAGAAGATAGAAAAGTACGGATTGAAAGATGAGAAGTTAGTGAATAACATAATTGAAGACATAAAGCAAGGGATACTTGTTGTTGTAGATAAAAAAGAAGAGGAGAAAAAGATTAAGCCCTACCCTCCTTTTATTACAAGTACTCTCCAGCAAGATGCCTCAATAAAACTTGGATTTTCTTCTTCAAAAACAATGGTAATAGCCCAGCAACTTTATGAAGGTATAAAAACAGATGAAGGAGATATAGGGCTGATTACATATATGAGAACTGATTCTCCTTCAGTAGCAAAACAGGCAAGGGACCAGGCATTAAAATATATAAAGGAGACATTTGGATATAACTATATTCCAGAAAAACCCCATCTATATAAAGGAAAGGCCTCTGCTCAGGAAGCCCATGAGGCGATAAGGCCCACATCCGTATTAAGAACACCTGAAAGGATGAAGCCGTTTTTAAATGAGCAGCAATATAAACTGTACGATTTGATATGGAAGAGATTTATTGCAAGCCAGATGAAAGAAGCAGTTATAAAAAACATAAAACTTCTTGCCAGAAACGGAAAATACGGATTTCTTGCTGAAAGTAATGAAATTATTTTTGATGGTTTTACAAAATTGTGGGATATAAAAGTTAATTCAGGAGAGTATGCCATTGCGAATATTCAAAAAGACGAAATACTGAATGTTAAAGAATATTTCAAAGAACAACATAAGACAAATCCTCCACCAAGATATACAGAGGCAAGTTTAATAAAAACACTTGAAAAGAATGGAATAGGAAGGCCTTCTACCTATGCTCCTATTATCTCAATACTTTTTAACAGAGGGTATATAAAAAAAGAGAGAAATGCACTGGTACCGTTAAAGATAGGAATGGCTGTCTGTGAAGTTATTGAAAGATTTTTCCCTGAAATAATAAAAGTTGATTTTACTGCGAAGATGGAAGAAAATCTTGATAAAATTGCAGAAGGGGAAAAACAATGGACAGAGATATTAAAAGATTTCTATGATAGATATAAAGTTATGCTGGAAAAGGCAAGAGAACAATCGTCGGAACATAACGAAATATTTAATCGTATCTTAGTGGATGATAAAATATGTCCTAAATGTAAATCACCACTTGTAGTTAAAAAGGGACGTTATGGCATCTTTCTTGGATGCAGTAATTTTCCACGGTGTAGATTTACTGAAAGGATTAAAAATGCTTATAATACCAGCAATAGACCTGAAAAGAAATAAGGTTGTAAGATTATATAAAGGAAATTTTAGCAATGTGTCCCAGTATAATGTAAAGGCAGATGCGGTTGCACGTAAATTTCTTACTGCTGGTGTGAAACGATTACATATTGTATTTCTGTGGGGTGCTCATACAGGGCAATTGTCAGAAGAAAAAGTTGTAATCAGCCAGATAATACGAATGAGGGATATCTATGACAATACCTGTAAAATACAGGTAGGTGGGGGATTACGGAGATATTCTCAGATTAAGGCATTTATTGAAGAGGGGGTTGATTACATAATACTGGGAACATCTATAATAATATCCATTGCGTTGGAAGAGGGCTTCTTGAAAAATGATATCAAACTTTTTTATCAACAATCAGGCAAGATATTTAATGAAGATAAAGAAATTCCAGAGATTGACCTTATTGACAGAATAGAATATGCGCTAAAAGAAAAAGTCATAATTTCTATTGACTACCGGAAGAATGAGATAGCCCTCAGTGGATGGGAAGTTACCATCCCTCTTACGCCTTATTATGTGATAGAAAAATTATTGAAAAAGGGATTTAAAAGATTTATCGTTACCAATGTAGAACGGGATGGGACGCTTAATGGAATAGATTTAACTTCTGTAGTGCCTATTTTAAAGAAAATCTATGGTCTTACTGAAAGACCGGAGGAGATTATTGTATCAGGAGGAATTACGACTGAAAAGGATATAGAAGCACTTCAACAGATGAAATATAAACCCGATGGGGTTATCATAGGGAAAGCGATTTATCAGGGTAAACTGGATATCCACACCCTTGTAAAAAAATTTCAGGGGAGTCAGGATGCGTAAACTATGGTTTTTGTCTGTATTGATTTTTTGTTTCTTTACTACTTTATTAATCCCTTCAAATGTCTTTGAAGGTAAGATTTATCCTGCAAATAACAGAGAATATCAGAAGTTACTTCTTCCCAGATTAAAAGAGGCAAAAAACTCTATATACATAATTATGTTTCTTGCAAGTTACTATCCTGAATATCCTGATAGTCCGACGAATATTTTTTTGAAAGAACTGATAGAGGCAAAGAAAAGAGGTGTGAATATAGAAGTAGTCCTAAACCAGTCAGATAAGGACTCTTCTTCTCATTCAACAGTTGAGAATTTGAAAACAGCAAGATACCTTTCAAATAATGGTATAGGAGTATATTTTACAAATCCTAACAGAACTACACATTCAAAAATACTTGTTATAGATAGAAGATATGTTGTAATAGGAAGTGCAAACTGGTCATATTCAGCAATGGAGAAGAATAATGAAACATCAGTAATAATAGATTCACCGAAACTGGCAGAGTTTTATATAAAATACTTTGAAGAGATAAAAAAAGAATGCCTTTTGTTTCTACAGCCAGCCAGTGAATAATAACGCAATAATTTAGGAAGGGATGCTCTTTAAAACTTATTTTACTCTTGTTTTGTGTAATTTATACTCAATGCTATCAAGTAATGCCATTAATGATGCCTCAATGATGTTTTCTGAGACGCCTATTGTTCCCCATGAACCTGTCTCATCTGCACTTTCTATTATAACTCTTGTTACTGCTGCAGTGGCATCTTCCGGGTGTAGTATTCTCACTTTGTAGTCAGTGAGTTTTACCTTTTCAATTTCAGGGTAGAACTTTACAAGTGCTTTTCTTAATGCATTATCAAGTGCATTAACAGGTCCATTGCCTTCACTGGCAGTATGTTCAATATACTTATCTACTCTGACTTTCACTGTGGCTTCTGAGACAATTTTATTCCCGCGTTTTTCAACGATAACTCTGAAGCCCTCTACACTGAAAAGTTTCTTGTAATCACCGACAGTTTTCTTTACTATAATATCAAAAGAAGCATCTGCTGCTTCAAACTGGTATCCCTCATTTTCAAGGTTTACTATTTTATCAAGGATTTTTTTGATGAGTTCGGGGTTTTTATCAAGATTATACATTCTGGCTTTATGGAGTATCGTGCTTTTTCCTGATAGTTCTGAAAGAAGTATTCTCCTTTCGTTTCCGACCTTTACAGGGTCTATATGTTCATATGTTTCAGGGTTTTTATTCACAGCGTCAACATGCACTCCTCCCTTATGTGCGAAGGCACTTATTCCCACAAACGGCTGGGAGTTAGGAGGAATAATATTAGCGACCTCATATATAAAACGAGATACTTTTGTAAGATGAACGAGATTATCTTCATCCACGCATCTATATCCCATTTTTAACTGCAGTATTGGAATAATTACAGTAAGGTCAGCATTTCCACATCTTTCTCCTATACCATTCATTGTCCCTTGTATATGTTTTGCCCCCATCCTTACCGCTGCAATAGAATTTGCTATTCCCAATCCTGAATCATTATGAGCGTGTATACCAAGAGATGCCTTAATTTTTCCTGAAACGGTCGTTACTATTTTTTCTATTTCAAACGGTAAAGAACCACCATTTGTATCACAGAGGATTATCTTATCTGCCCCTGCATTTTCAGCAACTATAAGAGTTTTCAAAGCATATTCAGGGTTTCTTTTATATCCGTCAAAGAAATGTTCGGCATCAAAGAAAACTTTTTTGCCCTCTGATTTAAGAAACTTCACAGAGTCCTCTATCAGTTGGAGATTTTCATCCAGGGAGATTTTTAAAACATCCCTTACATGAAGGTCCCATGATTTGCCAAAAATAGTGATATATTCTGTTTCACTTTCAAGCAGTTGTTTAAGAAATGGGTCTTTGTGTGCAGGGAAGTTCTTTCTTCTGGTACTCCCAAAGGCAACAATCTTTATATTTTTGAATTTTTTGTTTTTTACTTTTTTGAAAAAGGTAATATCCTTCGGGTTAGACCCGGGCCATCCACCTTCTAAAAAGTCAATACCAAACTCATCCAGTTTCTCAGTAATCCTTAATTTATCAGCAAGGGTGAAAGATATTGTTTCACCTTGTGCTCCATCGCGAAGGGTCGTGTCATATATTTCAACCTTTCCCATAGATATCCTCCCTGAACGTATAGATTTTACTATTATATTTCTCTGTATGTCAAAAGTATGTCAAAAAATCGCACGGATAGGGTACAGGGGTAACACCTTCTCCTCTAATTTTTTGTTCAAAAATACCCTAACTCTCCCCTCACCCTTCTTGCCCTTACGGGCTTCGGTCACCCGCCTCACCAACTCGGCGGGCGTGCCAGTAGAGGCTCTTTACTCATCGCATTGGCACCCCTCTCCCCTCTGGCAGGGGCGAGGGGAGCCCCTCACCCATACCCTCTCCCCACTACGCGGGGAGAGGGAATTCCCTCACCCTAACCCTCTCCCCACAGGGGAGAGGGAAAAAGAGAGGGGGCCAGTGCGGGGAGAGGGAAGATTCTTAAATTCCTCCCTATATGAAAGAGGATGATAAAGGTGAGGATGAAGAGTAAGGGTGAGACCTTTCTCTTATTTTCCACCCCCACCTATGTCCTCCCGCTTCCACCACTGAGATGATGGAAAACTGTCGCCCACCACTGATACGTTGGCGGGCTATCGCATTGGGGAGGTAAAAATTCTTCTCTATCTCTTTAATTATCTATCTTAAATTCTACAACTTTTAAAAGAGAGGTAAATTCTTCTTTTTTTTAACTCTTTATTTACTCCTTTATCTTCTTTGGTATTTTCTACCTTATGCTATCACTTTCTATCAATGAAAATTTAACAAACATCCTTTTCACATTCCTTCTTACTTTCTTTCTCATCTCTATAACTCTTACCTATGTATCTTAAATTCTGTAAAAGGCAATAATTTTGTAAAGGGTGTCTACCTCTTATAACTCCATAAAATTTGTAGCAATTCCTTGTATATCACGAA
>JAMWCZ010000098.1 GCA_023819225.1 Candidatus Omnitrophota bacterium | reverse complement strand
GATTGAAATTCTCTGAAACATTGGTAGTATAGAGATACTTCCGCACTTGCTTGGGATATTTCAAAAAATTCAAATACTCATACCGATTAGTCCAGACTGATGCCATGAAACTTTTGTATCTATCTTTATAATCTAAAATCAATTGCTCAAACTCATTAACTGCCTCATCAAAAGAGTTAGCAACCTTAAGTTGTCCAAATCTTTCCTTAAAATCTTTGCTATCTTGCTTGGACATATTTCTGCTGATATTTCTTTTGAAATGGGTTAAACAGAGTTGGTGATCTGTGTTAGGAAAAAGTCCTTTGACTACTTCTTTTAAACCACCAAAGTCATCAGAGATAATCAAAGAGACCTTTCGCAACCCACGACTGATAAGATTATTGAAAATACTTAACCAACTTTGTCTATTTTCATTCCCTTACTCAATGTAAAAACCAAAAAGCACTTTCTTCCATTCCAAACTTATCCCAATGACAGTATAGATAGTAACGGTTTTAACTTTGCCTTGTGTTTTGTCCTTCATCTGTGTCCGATAACCATCAATATAAAGGGCAAAGGCATCTTCCAGAAGTTCTTTCTGAACAAAATCATAAGTTCTTTTGTATGGGCATGGTAGAAACGAATGCTTAAAGTTATAGATTCTGGTGCGTGGAACTTCAAGATTTAACTTCCCCAAAGCAGTTTGAAAACCCCGAGGATAAAAACCATTCCCAACATCACCATTTTGTTCATTAAACAATCTCCTATGGTCAACCATTAACTCATTAAGTAATGTCTCTAAAAGTTGTTTGATTCTTTTACCAACAAAATCATTCAATTCTTCAGTGTCTCCCAATACTTCTGCTACCTTCTCTTTGATGGCTTCTTTTGCCCATACTTCCATCGGATTGTTACTACTATTTCCTCTCTTTTTCATAGCCCCCCTTTTTGTTCTTATATCAATTTCTTAAATTTTTCAACCCCCTATATACACAACTTTTATCTTACTCTCTAATAGCCAGTGGCTCTTCCAGGAAAAAACTTGGCGTTGAAGGGGAAGATGAATATACAGGCAAAGGAGTTTCTTTCTGTGCTATATGTGATGGCGCTTTCTTTAAAGGTAAGAAGGTGGCAGTGATAGGTGGTGGAAATTCTGCTCTTGAAGAGGCGATGTATCTTACAAGATATGCAGAGCATTGTTTTCTTATACACAGGAGAGACAACTTCAGGGCATCCTTATATCTACAGGAAGAACTAAAAAAATATCCTGCAATAACAACTCTCCTTTCAAGAACAGTCCGTAAGATAGAAGGAGATGGAAACAGGGTAAATGTACTTGTACTTGAGAATAAAAATACAGGGAAAATAGAAACAATAGATGTTGATGGTATATTTATATCTGTGGGGCAGAAGCCGAATGTTGAGTTTATTGATGGTAAGGTAGAACAGAACCCTGCTGGCTATATAATAACTGACTATAAAATGCAGACATCTGTTAAGGGTATCTTTGCCTGTGGGGATGTGATAAGAAAGTCCCTCTATCAGGTTGTTACCGCTTGCAGTGAAGGGGCTATCGCCGCATATTCTGCTGAAATATATCTTTCCAGTAAAGATAGTAGTGATATCATATAACGCTTTTCCCTTCTGCAAAAAACCATCTCATAAGCTTTGAAATCTTATGTTATAATAAATAGGGTATAAAATGATAACAAAGGTAGTGGTTGATTCGGCAAATCCTGTGAACTATACAAGGGTGTATAAGTCCATACTAAAAGCACTAGAACATTTTGGGATATATTATGAACTGATTGACCTTTCTAAAAGCAGGATTTCATCCGAGGAACTTAAAGACACACACCTTCTCATATTTGCACAGGAAGGTATAGGTAAGTCATTGAGTGATGATGAGGCAACTGATATATTCAAGACAGTTTCACAGGGTATGGGACTTGTGGTCCTTGATGGCTATCTTGAGTTGTATCCTAAAGGATTTTTAAAATGCCTTAATCTCAACAACATCACTACAAGAAAGAAATCTTTTTTAAAGGCACTCCCTGAAACACCGCTTTCTGTAAATACCATCTCAAAAGAAATCGTCCTGAAAAGAGATGTGCTTTCCTGCTCTGTAGAAGTCGGCCCTGAATGGAACGCCTTTTTATTTGATGAAAAAGACAATATATCAGGAATTTACAGGCATTTAGGAAAGGGGAAGGTTGTTATTTTTCTTCTTTCTGCATCTCTCTGGCAGAATGAATGTTTAGGATTTACAGAAGGGCTGGATGGGGTCTTTATAAATAGTATTATCTGGTCAGCAAAAAAACCATATATCACAAAAATGATGCCTCCATTCATCACAGCAAGGATAGATGATGTATCATTTTCAGGGAGCCCTGTGGCAAAATACAAAGAGACAGTGAGCAACCTTTTCTATCTTGATATACTCAACAGATACGGATTTACTCCCAATGCAGGAATTTTTATTGATGATATACAGAAAGAAGATATAAAAGGGCTACGGATAAAGCACTATGATGGACTTGCGGAGTTCTCTCCACATGCCTTTTCAGATCCAAAGAATATAAATGAACATCCCATATATATGAAACACACAGGTGAAGAGTTCTCTCCAGAAGAGTTAAAGATGAACTTTGAGAAGGTGGATAAAAAGTTTGCTGAATGGGGAATAAGTCCTTCCCTTACAGTCAATGCACACTTTGGAGAGATTGGACTGAGAGCACTTCCATACCTTAAGGCAAGGGGAGAGAGATACTTTATGAATCCTATCAGGATAGGTAAACTATGGAATGACCCATCTTCACATCATTGGGATGTCGCTCCTTACGGGAAGGGTGCATTTTCATTAGGTTATATTCCTGAAGACAACTCTTTTTTTAATGTTGTATCACATCCAGGGAAGATGGACTCTTCTTCCCCGGACTTTGACTTCTTATGTGGATGCACAACATTCTGGAATGAGAGCCCTGAGCCAGACACTAAAAAAGCAATAGCAAGAGGCGTATTCCATATACTCAGGGGACTGGAAAATGGATTTTTTGGATGTCTTATGACCCATGAACAGAGAATCTCACACCTTACACCGGAGCATTGGGAAGAGATAATAAAAGGAATTACTGCAGAGATAAAAAAAGTCCCACATATATTCAAGGGTTATGACTACATAAGCAGATATGCTGAAAACAGAACCTTTTACAGGATAGAAAACGCAGAGCATAAAGACGGGATATCTATCCACCTAAAAGGAAGAAATACAATGCCCCAGTATCTATATCTTTTTATAGATGAAGGGGGAAAAGTTGTTGAAAGGTTTCTTGAGGTGCCTGAATTTGAAAATTCAGTATTGCTTCAGTTTTCAGTTTAGTAAAATAATTTGGATTTCATAGAGTAAAGGAGTAAAATAAAAATATGGAAAGAAAGGGAAAGATAGTAAGAAAGACAAAGGAGACAGATATATCCATTGAGATAGACATTGATAAAGAAGGTGAAAGTGATATATCCACAGGTATTGGATTCCTTGACCATATGCTCACGCTCCTTTCAAGGTTTTCTGGTATAGATATGAAGATAAAAGCGAAAGGAGATGTTCAGGTTGATACCCACCACACAGTAGAAGATACAGGGATATGCCTCGGAGAAGCGATAAAAAAGGCATTGGGAGAAAAGAAAGGGATAAAAAGATTTGGATTTGCCTCTGTCCCTATGGATGAAGTTCTTGTCAATACCTCACTTGACATATCAGGAAGACCGCTTCTTGTTTTTAATGTGCCCGGTATGAAAGGGAGAGAAGGGAGCTTTGAAACAGAGGATGCAAAAGAGTTCCTTAAAGGGCTTACAACACATTCTGGTATAACACTCCATATCAACCTTATATACGGGGATAACCTTCATCACATCAATGAAGCAATATTTAAGTCCATCGGTCTTGCACTCAAAGAGGCAGTCAAGATAGAAGGCAAAGGTATCCCTTCCACAAAAGGATGCCTTGACTGAAAGCGGTATGAAACATATTCTTGTTAAGTTTCTTGAATACCTTGAACACCAAAAAAATTATTCATTTCACACTATCAGGGCTTATGAAACAGATATACTGCAGTTCATACATTATTTAAGAAAAAAGAAAAAGAGGGAATTTAAAGAGGTTCACTATACGGACTTTCTTGATTTTATCTCATCTTTAAAGGCAAAAATCAGTTATACAGAAAAGAGCATATCCAGAAAGGTAGCAAGTATTAAAGCATTCTTTAAATTTCTTTCAAGTAGAAAGTTTATCAAGAGCAACCCTGCATTACTTCTTTACACACCTAAGGTCCCTGAAAAACTGCCTTCATTCCTTTCAGAGGCAGAGGTGGTAAAAATCATTGAGACACCAAAGGGAAAGTCCTGGCAGGTATTAAGGGATAGGGCAATCCTTGAACTTTTATATTCCACAGGAATACGTGTAGGAGAACTTACATCCCTTAAAATGAAAGATATAAATCTCTTAGAAGAAACTATAAAGGTAAAGGGTAAAGGGAAGAAGGAAAGGATTGTCCCTATGGGGAGACCTGCAATGAAGGCGATTACTGAATACCTTGAAGTCAAGCCATCAGGAAAAACAGAGATTATCTTTGTTAACAAATACGGAAGACCACTTACAGCAAGAAGTGTGGAGCGGATTGTAGTAAAATATGCTAAAAAGGCAGGGATAGTGAAAAAAG
>JAMWCZ010000097.1 GCA_023819225.1 Candidatus Omnitrophota bacterium | reverse complement strand
CTCTCTCTTTAATATACCACTTTTCACTATTATTTCCATTTTTTATCCTCCTATAGTTTTAATAGTTAAATTTTTTGTATAAAAATTACTTAAGTATATATTTTATAATAACTTATATATTGTAAAAAATGTGTAAAAAATCTATCTTTCAATACTACTTTTAATCTCATCAATAACACCTTTAATATACTGGTCTTTTTGATATAAATCCCTTATCTTTTTATATGCATATAAGACCGTTGTATGGTCTTTTCCACCAAACTTAATTGCAATTGAGTGTAATGAATTACCTGTTAATTCCCTACCTAAAAACATTGCTATCTGTCTCGGTATTAATATATTTTTTATCCTTGTCTCTTTTATTATATCATCCTCTTTTATCTTAAAATATTCACATACAGCACTCATAATATTATCAAGTGTTATAATAACCCTCTTTTTATAATACTCCCCATCTATTATTTCATCAACTACTTTTTTGTCTATATCCTTATTCAGAAGTGTTGAAAGTGCAAATATCCTGTTTAACACCCCTTCCAGAATCCTTACGTTATCCTTTACATTATCTGCTATATAGTATATTATATCATCACTTAAACTAATTTTTTTCATCTCACACTTTTTTTTCAATATCGCTACCCTTGTTTCAAAGTCCGGTGGCAGTACCTCTACAAGCAGTCCCCATTCAAATCTTGATACAAGCCGTTTTTCAAGAAAAGATATCTCTTTTGGCGGTCTGTCGCTTGAAAGTATAATCTGTTTCCTCTGGTCGTACAAAAAATTAAATGTATGAAAAAACTCTTCCTGTGTACCTTCTTTACCTGCAATGAAGTGAATATCATCTATAAGAAGGAAGTCAAGTTTTCTAAACTTTTGCCTAAAAAGATGTGCGGTCTTGTTCTTTATGCTCTGTATGAATTCATTAAGATAGACATCAGCGGGTAGATAGAGAATCTTCTGCTCATCCCTCTCTTTGACAAAGTGGACTATTGCCTGCATAAGATGCGTCTTTCCAAGCCCAAAACCACCATAAAGAAAAAGAGGATTATAAGCAATACCAGGTGACTGTGCTACTGCCTGAGCTGCTGCATGTGCTAACTGATTTTTTGGTCCCACTACGAAATTATCAAATGTGTAATCCGGATTTAGCGGTAGTTCATACTCTATTGGTGAATGGACTATCTTCTCTTTATTTGTCTCTGTGTAGTATATTTCTATCTCCGGTTGCCATCCAGCCGTCCTGAAAAACTCCTCCTTTATTATATCTATGTATGGTAAAAATCCTTTCTCAAAGGTCATTCCCGGTATCTCTAACTGGATTGTCTTCCCGTTAATCCCTTTAATTTTGACTGGTTTTATCCATATCTCATATGCCCGGGCATCATTCAACCGCTCTTCTATCCTTACCATTACCTCTTTCCACAACAAGTCAATATCGTTTCTCATTTTATCCACAACTTTTACACATTTTTTCCACAGCACTTCTTATACTTTTTACCACTCCCGCAGGGGCAGGGGTCATTCCTCCCTACTTTTTTCCCTGCTATATAAGGAGCGGACTTTGAATAATGCTCTGGTGCCACTTTCTGTACGGCAATGCGTTCTCTTTCTGTTTCTTCTGCTCTCTTCTGCTCTGTATCAAACTGCTGTAATGTCTTATGGCTATAGGATACATTCACAGGGTATGTTTCTCTTTTCTCTATCACCGGGGCCTCTGTAATCTTTACCCTGAACAGGTGGGAAAGCATCTCTTTTTTTATCATAGAGAGCATCTCCTGAAATGCCTGATATCCCTCATGTTTATAGGCAAGGAGCGGGTCTCTCTGTGCATATGCCCTTAATCCAATTCCTTCCCTTAATTCATCTATAACCCGCAGGTGTGCCTTCCATCTACTGTCTATCACCTGAAGCATAATAATCTTCTGAATCTCAGCAATATAAGGGCCTGCCTCCTGTTTTTTCTTCTCATAATATGCCTTTATTTTTTCTATCAGTTCTTCTGAGAATTTATCCCGCCAGAACGAAGGAGATTGTATATCTTCAGGGGAAGGGATGTCAACAATTACATCAAAGGTATTTCTTATAAACATTTTAAAGTTTTCTGTATCCCAGTCAATGGGCTTATGTCTTATATCCATATACTCATCTGTGGCTGCCTGTATGGTTTCCTCAATAAACTCCTCTATATATGTGTCAAGTTTTTTCCCTTCAAGTATATCTTGTCTGAGTGTATATATAACCTTTCTCTGTTCATTTAACACATTATCAAATTCAATCAGTTGCTTCCTTATTTCAAAGTTACGGGCTTCCACCTTTTTCTGTGCATTTATAATCATCTTGTTTATCAGGGGATGTGCTATCGGTTCTCCTTCAGGCATATGTGCCATAACAGAGCGCATCCTTTCCGAACCGAATATCCTTAAAAGGTCATCATCAAGTGAAAGATAAAATCTTGATGAACCAGGGTCTCCTTGTCTACCTGCTCTTCCCTTTAACTGATTATCTATTCTTCTTGCCTCATACCTCTCACTTCCAATCACATGAAGCCCCCCAAGGGATACAACCTTTTTATGGTCCTCCATCCATGGCTTTTTATACACCTCCAATAGTTTCTCGTACACCTCTTTAAACTCCTCAGGTGTCTTCTCAAGTTCTTCCCTTGCCTTCTGCCACTCTTCTTCATACATAGTTCTATTCTTTTCATACTCCTCTCTTGCCTTTTTCAGTTCCGCATCATATCTTGCATATTCCTTTTCATACTCCTGTAGTGCATTTCTGTAGTCCTTTTCCGCTGCTTTATAGTCCTGCCCGGATAGTCCTGTGAGTATGATATGTTCCATCTCTCTTTTCCCCTCTATGTAGGCAGGATAAAAATGTCCTTCTTTTTCTTTTAACTCTTTTATAATTTTGGTTATGTTATCTTCCTTTGATATAGAGAGAACTTCACTGAGATAGTTAAGGTATTTTCCTGCTTTTTTGAAAGCGGGCAGTTCTGGAGAGAGATAGGCAGAGAAATGACCCGTAAGCATTTCAAAAAACCTTTTCACCCCATCCCTGTATGTTTCAAGAAGTATGTATATGTTTTTCGCTCCTCCTTCTGTTTCTGATTCGGGGTTATTCAACATTTCGGTAAGGCGGTTTCTCATATCCTCAATATCTTCATCAAGAACAACATTTATCCTGCTTTTCAGAGAGTTCTTAAAGGATATATACTCCCTGTATGCCCTGCCTCTTGTCTCTTTGATGTCTTTTAACGCTGTTTCCTGCCTTTCTCCTGATATTGTCTTCTGGGCGGAAACAAGGTCTTCATTTGCTTTCTCATACACTTCTTTAAGTTTTATCAGGCGGTTCTTATACCTCTGATATATCTCTCCTCCTTCTTTAGTAAATATCTCCTCTTCAAATATCTCTCTTGCCTTTTTATCCAGAGCGAAAAACACCTGTTCCTTTTCATTTAAAGATGCCTTCATCTTTTCTAACACTTCCCTGTATCTGCTGTCTATCTCTGCAAGGCACGCCTTATATGTCTTTTCTATCTCTGCTAATACCTCTGCAAACTCTTTCTTTATCCCCTGTCCCTTCCCCTGAGCCCTCTTTTTTGCCCATATTGTCCTTATGGTCTCTTCCCTTGCAATGACTTCAGGGTTTCCTCCCAGGATTATATCCACTCCTCTTCCAGCCATCTGCGTTGCTATTGTAACTGCTCCTGGTTTCCCTGCCTGTGCTATGATTGCTGCTTCTGCTTCATGGTTTTTACCATGCAATACCTTATGTTGGATTCCTTTGTGTGTAAGGATTCTGCTTAAGTGTTCCGCCTTCTCAATAGAGACAGTGCCAACAAGGACAGGGCGACCTATTCTATACATTTGTTCTATCTCAGCAACAATCTTTTCAATCTTTTCCTTTTCTGTTTTGTATATCTCGTCGTCATATTCCTTCCTGTTGAGTTTTTTGTTGGGCGGTAAGACAATAACATCGGTATTATATATCTCTTTGAACTCAACCGCCTCTGTGAGGGCAGTCCCTGTCATACCTGCAATCTTTTTGTAGAGTTTAAAATAGTTCTGGAATGATATTGTGGCAAGTGTCTGGTTTTCACTTTCAATCCTTACCCCTTCCTTTGCTTCTATTGCCTGGTGCAGTCCATCACTCCACCTTCTCCCGGGCATAAGGCGGCCTGTGAACTCATCTACTATAATGACCTGACCATCTTTAACCACATATTCTTTATCCCTTTTGAAGAATTGGTGCGCCCTTAGCGCCTGATGTATGAGATGGACATTCTCTGTATGTGTCCCATCATAAAGATTCTGAATTCCAAGCAACCGTTCACATTTATGTACACCTTCCTCAGTAAGTGATACTGTCTCACCTTCTTCATCAAGAATAAAGTCAATATCTTTATTCAATTTCCTCACAAGTTTATCTATATCGTAATAAAGGCGCGTTGCTTCCTCTGTAGGTCCTGATATGATAAGAGGGGTCCTTGCCTCATCTATGAGGACTGAATCAACCTCATCAATAATCGCATAGTGGAGTTCTCTCTGGACCTGTGCCTCTTTACTTATAGCCATATTGTCCCTCAAGTAGTCAAATCCGAATTCACTTGCCACTCCGTAGGTAATATCGCAGTTATATGCATCTTTCCTTGGCACAGGTCTTAGATATAAAAACCTTGAGTCAGCAGGAAGATATGTCGGGTCAAAGACAAAGGCAGGAAGCGTATGTGCCTCTTTTGTTTC
>JAMWCZ010000096.1 GCA_023819225.1 Candidatus Omnitrophota bacterium | reverse complement strand
GTAGTATATATTAAAGGTAGTAATATTACCATAAAGGTGGATAACAGATGCTACATCACAGAAATAAAAAGAAAAGAGAAAGAGATTCTATCTAAACTGCATAACTACGGATGGAAAGGTATAAAAGGGATAGATTGCAGGATAGGGTAAAAAAAGGGGGTTATATGTTTGAAGGTTCTATAGTGGCTATTGTAACACCAATAAAGAACCAGAAGATTGACTATAATGCCTTTGAAAAACTAATTGAGTTCCAGATAAAAAACAAAACAAGAGGGATTGTTGTATGTGGATGCACAGGAGAACCCGCTACTCTTACAATGGAGGAGCACAAGGAACTTGTGAAGTACACGGTTGATGTTGTGAATAAAAGATGCCCTGTGATTGCAGGGACTGGCTCTAACAACACAAAAGAGGCAATTGAACTTACCCAAGAAGCAGAAAAGGCAGGGGCTGATGGGGTTCTGGTTATTACCCCTTATTATAATAAACCGATGCCGCAGGGTCTGTATCAGCACTATAAAAAAATTGCAGAGAGTGTATCCATACCTGTTATTATATATAATGTGCCATCAAGGACAGGGATATCAATCCTTCCTGAGACAGTATGTGAACTTTCAAAAATAAAAAATATAGTTGGGATTAAAGAGGCAAGCGGAAGTTTAGACCAGGTAAGTAAAATTATCTCTTTATGCAGAAATGACTTTATTGTTCTCTCAGGGGATGACTCCCTTACCCTTCCGATAATGGCAGTGGGTGGTAAAGGTGTAATCTCTGTTGCTGCCAATATAGTCCCTTTAGATGTAGCAGAGATGGTGGAATCCGCACTTAATGGGGACTGGGCAAAAGCACAAAAGATACATATAGACCTTTTCCCCATTTTTAAGGTGCTTTTTATTGAAACCAATCCTATCCCTGTTAAGGCAGCATTGGGTTTAATGGGACTTATAACCCCTGAGTGGCGTCTGCCACTAACCCCACCCTCTCAAGCAAGTTTAGAGAAGATTAAAGAGGTTCTGGTTAAGAGTAAGGTGTTAAAATGATATTCAAGAAGAAAAGATATGTAAGGATTGAACCTAAAGAAAAGGTAGAGATAAAGAAAGACCTATGGTTTAAGTGTGAGAAGTGTGGAAAGTTGCTGTATAAGAAAAAGTGGGAAGATAATTTTAAGGTGTGTCCCTACTGTAATGACTATGGCAGGATGACCGCATATGAGCGTATCAATATGCTTGCTGACACCGGGTCATTTAAAGAACTCTGGGCTAATATGACTTCTGGAGACCCTTTAAATTTTACAGGTGTTAAGGCATATAAGGAAAAACTTAAAGAAGAGATGCATAAGACAGGACTTAAAGAGGCAATCGTAACAGGAGAATGCAAGATAGGTGGGATTTCTTCTGTAATGGCGATTATTGATGCAAACTTCATTATGGGTAGTATGGGCTCTGTTGTCGGGGAAAAATTTACCCGTGCGGCTGAATATGCTCTGGAGAGAAAATATCCTTTTGTATGTATCTCAGGTGGTGGTGGCGGCGCAAGGATGTATGAAGGTGTAATCTCCCTTATGCAGATGGCAAAGACATCAGCAGTAGTGGGAAAACTTAAAAAAGCAGGGCTTTTATATATATCGGTTCTTACAGACCCCACGATGGGTGGAATAGCCGCAAGTTTTGCCTTTTTAGGAGATATTATCATTGCTGAACCCGGAGCCCTTATTGGTTTTGCAGGACCTCGTGTCATAGAACAGACAATAAGACAGAAACTCCCTTCCGGCTTTCAAAGGACAGAATTTCTTTTTGAACACGGGATGATAGATATTATTTCCAAGAGGGCGGAATTGAAAGAAAATATCATTAAAATCCTTAAAATACTCTACACATGAAACTTCTTCCAGAGATAGAGTTTCTTAACACTCTGACGGATTTTGGAATAAAGTTAGGACTGGACAAGACAAAATATCTTCTTAAAAAATTCGGAAATCCCCACCAGAAATATACATCTATTCTTATCACAGGGACAAATGGCAAAGGTTCTGTTGCAAGAACACTGGCTAATATCCTTACAGTGGCAGGATATAAAACAGGGCTTTATACAAGTCCCCATCTTGTATATGTGGGTGAACGTATAGCAGTGGATGGCAGACAAATACCAGAGGAAGAGTTAGTATGTAAGATAAGACATTTACAGAAAGTCCTTGCTGACCAGCCACACCATCTCTATCCTACATTTTTTGAGGCACTTACAGTTATCGCTTTCTCTTATTTTGTAGATAAAAAAATAGATATTCTTGTATGTGAGGTTGGTATGGGAGGAAGGTTTGATGCAACCAATGTTTTACCTTCTTCTTTAGAGATAATAACAAAGATTGGGTTTGACCATATGCAGTATTTAGGGAATACCTACCAGGAGATTGCAAATGAGAAGGCAGGGATTATTAAACAGGGGACAGTGGTTGTATCTTCCCGTCAGAAGCCACCTACTATGTCTGTTATTATAAGAAAAGCAAAAGAAAAGGGTGCAAAACTTTACTGTGAAGGGAGGGACTTCCATTCAAAAAGGATATATTTTACTCCTTATGGGCAGGCATTTAACTTTTATGGCAGAACAAGGAATCTTAGAGGGATTAAAACACCCTTACAGGGCAGACACCAGATAAGCAATATGGCAGTTGTGTGCCAGTCAGTTCTTCTGCTTGATAAGATGGGATTTAATATAAAGGAAGAAGCAATTTATAAAGGGATAGAAACAACATATTGGCCCTGCAGGTTCCAGATTTTAAACAAGGACCCATATATCATCATAGATGGTGCACATAACCCTGACGGGATAAGGACGCTTCTTGATACGCTTGCTGAACTTTTTCCTGATAAAAAATTTTCTTTCCTGATGGGAATTCTTAAAGACAAGGACTGGAAAAAGATGCTTTCTCTTGTCCTTAACAGCAAAAATATGGAAGAGATTATTTTTACAACACCTGACAGTGAAAGGGCTATATCTCCTGATGTTCTTGCTTCCTTTGTGTTAAAAAAGCAAAACCGTATTCCTGCAAAGGTTATCAACACGCCATCTCTGGCATTGAAATATATAAGAGGCACAAGGAAAAACTGGTGTATCTGCGGGTCTCTGTATCTATGCGGTGATATAATGAGAGAAGAGGAGATTTTATGACAAGAAGAGAGAGATTAACTGCCACACTAAAAGGGCTCCCTGTGGACAGACCTGCTATTTCCTTTTATGAGATAGGTGGATGGAGAATGGGAGAGGATGGAGAGGAGTTTAATGTGTGGAATGACCCCTCCTGGCGGCCTCTTGTAAAGATGGCACTAGAAGAGACAGATATCATCAGGATGGTTTCCCCTAAATGGATTACTGAAGATGAGACAACTTCCTTAACAAAAACAGAAATATGGCGTGAGGGGGACTCTTTATTTACCCGAACCACTATAAAAGCGCCAGGCAGGGTTTTATCTTCCCTTGTCCGTCGTGATAAGGATATCCAGACAACATGGGTCATTGAGCATCTTCTGAAAGATAAGGACGATGTAATTGCTTATCTCAATCTTCCTTTACCATCCTGTGGTACCCCTGATTTCAAAGATGTGTTTGAAGAAGAAAGATTGCTTGGAGAAGCAGGAATTATAAGTATAGACACGGCAGACCCGATATGTATGGCAGCAGAACTGTTTTCTATGTCCGACTATACTGTCTTTGCCTTCACAGAGAGGAAACTCTTCCATCAGATTCTTGAGAGATTTGCCCAACTGCTTTTTACACGGTGTGAAATTACTGCCGAGGCACTTCCGGGACGGCTATGGCGTATATGCGGTTCTGAATATGCAAGTGAGCCGTATCTTCCCCCGTATCTTTATGATGAGTATGTTGTACGGTACACGGGCGAGATGGTAAGGATAATACAGAAGTATGGCGGCTATGCCCGTATCCATTCACATGGAAGGTTGAGGAACATATTGCCGCTCCTTAAAAAGATGAAGATAGATGGACTTGACCCCTGTGAGCCACCACCACAGGGAGATGTGACACTAACAGAGATTAAAAAAGCCATAGGTAAAGAGACCGTCCTTCTGGGTAATATTGAGGTTACAGATATTGAGAACCTTCCCATAGAGGAGTTTGCAAAAAAGGTCAGCACTGCATTAAAGGAAGGAACAGAGATAGCAGGCAGGGGCTTTATTCTTATGCCTACTGCCTGCCCGTATGGAAGGAAGATAACTCCTCTTACATTTGCGAATTATGAAAAGATGCTCCAACTGGCTATGAACTTCAGGATGGATTAGATAATTTGTATGTCTGCCGACAACTGGTGACATTGGAAGAAGTTAAATTTTCTTGGGTGTTTCGTAGTTCATGTGGGTTTTTAAGTATTTAGCACTCATTAGGCAATATCATACCTAATCATCCCTATCTCTTGAACTGTAATAGTTTCTATAAAATCTATAGCGGTGCCATTTATGCCACAAATTCCCCTCTCGCTTCTCACATCTCGCGCCTTTCTTCCTTCTCTCCTTCATCCCCCTCTCCCTTTTATTTTTCTCTTCTCCCCTCTCCCCGCTGTGCGGGGAGAGAGGCAGGGTGAGGGGTGTCCTCTCTTTCCCTCGCCCCCGCAGTGGGGAGAGGGTATGGGTGAGGGGAGAGGGGTGCTGGTGCGACGAATTGTGTGATAAAATAAAATTTGACTGAAGAAATCATTTTGATATAAAGAATGCGCGAAGAGTGTTGTTAGAAAGATAGAATGTCCGGTATGATTAGAAAGATAGAATGTCCGGTATGATTAGAAAGATAGAATGTCCTATATCCATCGGTTATCCTATTCCTCAAAAAGGAG
>JAMWCZ010000095.1 GCA_023819225.1 Candidatus Omnitrophota bacterium | reverse complement strand
AGAAAAGGCGATTAAGGAGGTATGGAGGACAGGGATTTCGCTTCTCTATAAGACATTCGGGGAAGACCTTTTAAAACTGAAGATTCCGTTTGTAAAGAGGTATTTGAAACAGGTAGGATATATTATGGATATGCTCAAAAAGGATATAAACTGTGTACCTGCATCAAGTATAGGACGGCTTTTTGATGGTGTTTCTGCAATACTCGGCATTAGAAGTGAGATTACATATGAGGCGCAGGCAGCAATAGAACTTGAGATGATAGCAGAAAAGGCAGTTGTAAAACCATATCCTTATGGAATAGGAAATGGTTCAATAATAGACCCTGTACCTTTAATAAAAGGTATTGTGGATGATATAAAAAAGGGTAGTAGTGCAGGGAAAATCTCATACAGGTTCCACAAGACCATATCAGGCATAATTACAGAAATATGTAAAAGAATAAAGGAAGAAAGGAATATAAAAAGGGTGGTACTTTCAGGAGGTGTATTCCAGAACAATCTTCTTCTTACTATGGTATGGGACCAATTAAAACAGAACGGGTTTTCTGTATTCTGCCACTATAATATCCCCACAAATGATGCAGGTATCTCAGCAGGTCAGACAGTTATAGCGCTTTACTCTCAATCCCAAGAGTAGAAAATGCCTGTTGTATTTCCTGTTCCAATCTATCAAAATCTTCTTTTACCTTTGAATGGGGAATATACCTCATCTTTACAAGTCCTTCTTTCACAGGCATTTTATGAATCTTGTCTATGGAAACCCCTTTTTCAATTGCATCTGATGCACAACTATGGAAAAGCATAACTGCCCTTAACATCCTGTATTGCTTCTTCAGTGTTGTATATGCATCTCTGTCATCAAATGCGCTCTGGTGTAAAAAGTCCTCCCTTATAGCCCTTGCTGTCTCAAGGATGAGACGGTCATGGGAAGAGAGTGTTTCCATACCTACAAGCCGCACAATCTCTATAAGTTCTGCTTCCTTTTCAAGTATTGAAAGTGCCTCCTGTCTTATAGAGGGGAAGTCAGATGCCACCTCTTTTTCTATATATGGTCTGAGGTTGTCAACATACAGTGAATAACTTGTAAGCCAGTTAATTGCTGGAAAGTGCCGCTGATATGCAAGACGGTCATCAAGTCCCCAGTAGACCTTTACCGCTTTTAGTGTCATCTGGACGACAGGGTCTGTAAGGTCTCCACCAGGTGGACTTACAGCACCTAAAACAGAAAGCGCACCCTCCCTGTTACCAAGGCAGAGACATCTCCCTGCCCTTTCATAAAAGGAGGCAACAGAGCTTCCTAAATATGCAGGGTATCCTTCCTCTCCAGGCATCTCTCCAAGCCGTCCTGATATCTCCCTTAGCGCCTCTGCCCATCTGCTTGTGGAATCAGCCATAAGAGCAACAGAGTATCCCATATCCCTGAAATACTCTGCAATTGTTATACCTGTGTATATAGATGCCTCTCTTGCAGCAACAGGCATATTTGATGTATTCGCTATAAGGACTGTCCGCTCCATAAGTGGCCTCCCTGTGGCAGGGTCTTTCAGTTCAGGGAATTCTATAAGAACATCTGCCATCTCGTTACCTCGCTCACCACAGCCGATATATACAACAACCTGTGCGTCAGCCCACTTGGCAATCTGATGTAATACAACGGTCTTGCCACTACCAAAAGGGCCAGGTATGCAAGCGGTTCCCCCTTTTGCTACAGGGAAAAAAGCATCTATTACCCTTTGTCCTGTCACAAGTGGCTCGCAAGGGGTCTTTTTCTCTATCACAGGCCTTTTTACACGTACAGGCCACCTCTGCATGAGAAATAAGGGTATTTCTTTATTATCTTTTGTTTTTACCCTCCCTATCTCTTCTTCCACTGTGAAACTACCTTCTTTTATATCAATCAGTTCTCCAGAAACCCCTGGGGGAACCATTATCTTATGGGTTAATATAACTGTCTCCTTTACCTCTCCGATAATATCTCCCTCTACAACCATATCTCCTTTCTTCACCAAAGGATTAAATTGCCACCTTTTATCTCTATCCAATGGATGTATCTGTGTCCCCTTTATAATAAAATCCCCTCTCTCACCTAACCTTGATAAAGGCCTCTGTATACCATCAAATATATTAGAAAGTAGCCCTGGCCCAAGTTCAACTATTAAAGGTATCCCTGTACCAAAAACAGGGTCTCCCACTCTTAAGCCCTCTGTTTCTTCATATACCTGTATAGAAATAATATCTCCCTCTATCCTGATGACCTCTCCTATAAGTTTATCTTCTCCTACCCTTACAACATCATACATCCTTGCGCTCTTCATCCCTTCTGCCTGTACAAGCGGTCCACTCACCTTTATAATCTTCCCTTGTTCCATTTTCACCCTTTCATACCTGTTGCCTTCTTTATAAGTTCCTCAAGTATCTGATATCCCTTGCCTTCTTTTGACCTTAAAGATGGGACAACAACAAGTTTTTTATCAAGTATGTATTTATTAAAAAGTGCGCTATCAAATACCTCTTCTGTGATAAATATAACACCATACTCTAAGAGATTTAATTTTTCAATTATCTCATATGCCTGTTGCATAGTAGATGCAGGAAATATATCCGCACCAAGCCCCCTGAAAAATTCAATGCAGGGCTCCTCCCCTATAAAGGCAACCTTTGTCTCTTTACCCATTATATCTTCCAGACAGTGATACCTTTTCCCCTTTTTAATGAAGCGTATATTTTCTGAAGTTGCACCAGCACCGCTATCTTTTCCTCAAATGGCATTCTTGCCTGTGCCCTGTGGAATTCCTCTTTCTTTTTAAAAAGTTCATCCCTTGTGATTACCCTTTTTCCAATCACAATTTTAACATCTTTTCCCTTTTTCATTTCTTCAAGAATGCTCTAAAACGTTCATCTAATCCATACCTTGTTAGTATATCATTAAGTATCTTTTTATCAATTTTCACTTCATCAAGTATCTTTTCTATCTTCTCTATATCCTTCTTCCTGCCTGCCCGTAAAAGTATTGCAATCAGATACTCTGGCCCTATAATTTTTGTTTTTACTCCTTCATAAACTATCCTTCTGGCATCTTTTATTGCTTCTTTTTCAAGTTCATCAGCGGGAATAAACTGGACAGGGACTCCTTCAACTATTATATGCTCGCCTTTCCACTTATAACCTGCCTCTTTAAGATAGTCATAAACAGGTGTGAGCAATACAACATTCCCCTTCCAGTGTTCCAAAAGGAGAAAGATATCTATATCATAGGTAAGGAATGGCTCAATATAAAACATTGTTGCTATGCCACCACCTATAGCATAGTCATTAAAAAGCCCTTCCTTTACCATCTTGTTTATTACCTTTATGGTTTCTCTCACATCTATCTCACCCTGTTTTCTCTACTTCTCTATATATCTCCTTATTACCCTGGCAAGGTTCCCGGCTATCTCTTCCATACCCGAAGGAGAAGGATGGACAAGGTCTGTGCAGAGTCCGTTCCAGTGCTTTAAGAGTTTCCTTCCGTCAATATGGATTACCTTTTCTGATTTCAACCCTGTAGCAATCTCTTTAACTGTATCTCTGAATGCTTTCTGCTTTGTTCTCTCTCCTTTAAGCCCTAAATAGAATGTAAACATATCTATACAGAAGATATATTTATTAGGATGTGAATGTGCAATTTTAGGTATAAAATATTCCACCCTTTTCCTGAATTCAGAAACATCAAACCTGTTTATCATATTTATCCCTATCTCAAGTGATGCAAAGTCCCAGTCGTCTCTTTCCGCTATATAGTCAGCCATCTCTCTTTCACATAAGGCGCTACCTCCAAACCCTAAGTTTATCAGGTCCACACCAAGAAACTGTGCTGTCCTCATCGCATAGGTGCCTGTGGGTCTTATGGCAGTAGCACCATGCGTTATAGAAGAGCCATATGTTAGATATCTTTTTTCCGGTAGTTGCTCTTTCCCTGGTAGTTCAAACTCTCCTACAATATCTTTAATTACACAGGTTGCCCTGTATGGCAGGATAATTCTTGTAAGTCCTGCATCAAATGGCATCTTCTCTTTCTGTGATAACTCCTTAAGCTTCTCTATATTTGCCGGCAGGGATACGACAATATCAGAGGTATTATTGGTTATAAAATAACTACTTAAAAGAAAACTGCCCTGATATATCTCTCCGAGAAAAGTTCCCTCTTCCTTTGACTTTAAAACAACCCTTGCCTCTTTACTTTTAAGGTTAAGCCGGATTTCCCCACCTGCAGGTTGTATCGCCATTGTTTGTACACCTGGATTTACAGAGACCCTTAATCTGTCAGGTATCCTTGAAAGCATCACACCATCTTCTGTTTCCAGAAGTTCCGCTACATTATGCAGATAAACCCCTTTATAAACCATTTCCCCCCTTTTTATAGATGTCTCAAATGTAAGTATTTACTCAATCTCGGTTTATATTTAATTTATAATTTTCACTTTTAACTGTCAAATTTTCGCACAGATAGGGTAGATAGGTAACAGTTTCTCCTCTAATTTTTTGTTATACTCCCACCCCATATCCTTCCCCCTACCAGGGGGAGGAATTTAAGTAAATCCCCTCGCCCCTTTATCCCCCTCACCTTTATCCTCTCCCCTAAGGGGAGAGGGGCAGGGTGAGGGGTCTCCCTCGCCCCGTTTTGCGGGGAGAGGGTTAGGGTGAGGGGGGACCTTTATTTTCCACCCTCACCTATTTCCTACCTCTACCAGGGGGAGGAAATTTTTCACTTCTCCCTTCTCACTTCTCACGCCTTTCTTCCTTCTCTCTGTCCTGGCCGCCAAATCTTGTAGTGGTCGGATTTATGCGACGAATCGTGCAATGAATTGCACCGCTACATATTATAACAATTTTCCGCTACCATGCCTGTCAACTAAACAATATCTGACCAAGAAAATATTTAATTATAAAACATCCTTTCTATTTGA
>JAMWCZ010000094.1 GCA_023819225.1 Candidatus Omnitrophota bacterium | reverse complement strand
TTTTCTCTTTAAAGATTATTTTAAAATTTTGACTTTTGACTTTTGACTTTTGACTTTCTATAAGGACTTCTTTTGTGCCATCTTTGCTCCCATCATCCACGACGATAATTTCCTTCTCTACAGGGACATCTTCTACCCTTTTTATTATTTTAAGGATAGTTGACTTTTCATTATAGACAGGTATTATCACTGAAAGTTTCATTTTTATATTATACTTAAAACTTTATTAACTAACCAGAAAAATCCATATACAGCAAAAATTATATAGAACGGCTCAAGTGGTACTCTGTATCTTATAGAGGCAAGAAAAATGATGTGAAAGATAGTAAATAAAATTATAAGGGAGTGAATAAACTGAATCTTTCTATCCTTGATGGTTATAAAAAACCCTAAGACGAAAAAAGGCATCATAACACCAAAACTTATTACACTTACCACACGGTATAAGGGTTTTGTAAATTCAGAAGCATTGGGAACAACATTCCAGAAACGTTTAAATTTATTCTGTAAGAGCCATAAAAAACGGGACGGATTTTCTTTTATTACATCAAGTGTTTTTTTATAATATGCCTTATCTCTTTCTGTTTCCGGTAGTTTTTCTATTTCTTCTGGGAAGTATCTACAAGGTCCTCCGTCTGAATATGGATTATTACCTTCCCAGAATACCCTTCCACCCATTGTTGTTCCCGGAATAAACTTACTAAAAACTATGTAATTTCTTATAATCCAGGGAGTTAAAGTCAGGGCAAAAAACAGTGAAATAAAAAACATCTTTTTTATTTTTATCCTCCATTTTTCTCTCTCACAGGCAATATGTAAAAGAGATACAGGGAGATATAACTGCATTGTAGGTCTGCAAAGACCTGCCAGTCCTAAGGATATACCTGACTTTACAGAGGAGGATGGTCTATCTGAAAAATTTATCAGGGGATAGATGGAAAGGACAACAAGAAAAATAAAGAATGTTTCTGTGAGCAGGAATCCGTTGTAAAAAACAAAAAATGGGTATATGGATGCTACAATACCTGACCAGATGGCAATCCTTTCAGAAAAAAGTTTTTTTGCTGTTAGATAAGTAAAGCATACAGTTATAGAAGAAATGAAACACTGAAAGATACGGATACCTGTAAGGTTGAATCTTAAAAAGAAAAGAACACTTAACACAAAGGGATAAAGAGGGGGTCTGAATCCTTTTAATCCTTCGCTAACAAAAAATCCTCTGCCTGTCAAAAAATTCTGAACTATTCTGTAATATTCAAACTCATCATCAAAATAAAACTCATTTTTCAATGTGATAACAAAAGCGACCCGCATCAGGAAAGATGTTATAAACAAGATTAAGAGCTTTTTTCTTTGAGAAGTCCCTTCCATATTTTTATCCTGAATGTTAAAAAGTTATTATGCCCGTAAATACCTGCACGGAAAAGAGTGTAATCAGTTTCTTTTATTTTTTTTCCTTTCGGTGGAGTTACAAAAGCATTTTTATATCCAGCAAGTTTAACTTTTTCTATAACCCTTTCATTAAAATCACCAAAAGGATAACAAAAATTTAAAACCTCTTTGCCAGTTTTATCTTCTATTATCTTTTTTGAGAGGGACACCTCTTCCCATAACTTTTTATCGTCAAGAAGAGGAAGATGCGGATGGGAAAGTGAGTGAGAGCCAAATACCACGCCTTGTTCCGACATTTTTTTAACTTCTTCCCAGTTCAATAAGCGGTCTTTCTTTCTGTCTTTGTATCTATGAAATATATTATCCGTCCCAATATAGTTTACAGTAAGAAAAATAAGGGGTTTTATATTAAGTGTTTCAAGAACAGGCATTGCATACCATAGATTGTCTGCATATCCATCATCAAATGTTATAAGTATCTCTTTTCTTCCTCTCATTTCTCTTTTTAATACCCTCTCCCCCTGGGGTATAGGTGAGGGACCCTTCCCTCGCCCCTCTGGGGAGAGGGTACGGGTGAGGGAGAAAGGGATATGGTAAGTGATATATTCCTGAGAGGAGACAAATTTAAATCCTTTATTCAAAAGATATTCAATCTGTCTTTTAAAATTTTCAGGAGAGACAGTTAACGTATCACCTTTATAATACGGATTAACTCTGTGATATGCAAGTATCATTTGATTAGAAAGGTCAAAATAATACCTAAAAACACTGCCCAGGAAAAACTCGCAAGTGTTCCAATAAGAAAATACTCACTTTCTTCTCTATTAGAAAACCTTATAATGGACTTTCCGACAAAAAGCAATCCTATTGGTTCATAGATATTTATCAGAATGAATGTAAGTATCAGAAAACGCTCAAAATATCCAATAAATGTTCCTGCTTTTAACAAACCAATATTTTGATTGTGAGGAAGTTTTAAAATTTTACATATTTTCCCTATTATAAGTCCGCCACCCCATATACATAACACATAACCTATTCCAACTATAACTATTTTCATATTATATCTCCGTCAACCTTTTTAGGTTGACAAAGGTTTTGTCAACCTTTTTAGGTTGATAGTATATTGTTTATAATTTCTTCTGATTTTATTACTAAATCATATTTACTTCTTTTTAAACTTTTTCCTATACTCTGTCTGGTAACTTTTTCTTTCCTGGCAACTTTTTCAATTGATCCGAGATTCTTATACAGGTAGAATCTCTTGAATTGTAGTTCAGTCCATTCTTGTTTTGTCTTTTCTATCCAGAAACAAATTATATCTATCAATGGGTCAATGGATTTGTTATCTAAAATAATTTTTATATGCCTTTTTTCTTCTTTACTTTGTTGGAGTGCCTTTCTGGAGTTTAAAAAACACTCGCCATCCATTTTGGTTGTTGTGTCATAAAAAGAGGTAGATACAGTGCCTTCTCCTATCCCAAACCTTATTTTATATGGATAAAACTTTTCTTCAAAATATCCGATTATTTTAAAAATAGGAGAGTTTCTTTTTATCAGTCCCTGTACTTCATCTCCAAGTGTAATAGAAAATTTAGCCACTATAAATTCTTTGAATTTTTTATTTACCTCTGTAGAAACATCCATAAGAAGTTTTTGCAGTTGGTCTCTTTTTTTTACCTCTCTTGAACCTATAATATCACCTGTAACTGCTAAAAACTTTTCTTTCATATTCTTATTTTATTCTATTTTTTATTAAAATCCAACCTTTTAAATCTGTATCTTATAATAAGAAAGATCATCTTTACACCCAGAACAAATGCTTTCTTCATACTTCCGGTAACGGATGACCGCCCTACCCTTGGTTTATAATTAACGGGTATCTCTATAAACCTTGTGCCTGATTTTATAACAAGAAGTGTTAGTTCAGGACCAAAGTGTTGTGTCCCGACACTAAAATATTTTTTTATTCTTTGGTATACATCTCTTTTAATTAATCTCATAGTACAACCAACATCTGTAAGTGTAGTGGTATTGTAAAGAAATTCCATAAGTTTACCTACAGCCCAGTTACCCCATTTTAAGAAAAAGTTCATATTTGCACCCTTCCATATCAGTTCTCTCGTTGTTCTTGTCCCGAGTACATAGTCAAAGTCATCACTGTAAGCAAGAAGTTTTATAACATCTCTGCCTGAAAATGTTCCATCTGGCTCTGAGATGATGAGATAGTCGCCTGTTGCTTCCTCTAACCCCTTCCAGATAGCATATCCATAACCCTGTTTTTTTTCATAGACAAGTTTTGCTTTTGTCTTTTTTACTTCCTCATCTGTTCCTGGAGCAGCATTATTATTTACTACAACTATCTCATCAACAAATCCTGAAGAAAAAAAGTCCTCTATCGCCTCCCTGATGGAACCTTTCTCATTGTAAGTTGGGAAAATCACACTAACTTTTTTACCTTTCCACATTATTATCCCCTAATTTTACGCTCTAATATCATAGAATAGCCACTCTGGTTTTGCTTATATATAAATTGTATTTATTATAGCACCTTTTAATAGTTGTATATATTAAGATTCTGCTTAACTTTCCAGATTATTATTGTGGGATTGAAATAACAATAATCTGGAGGCAATCGTTGGCTTTTTATATCAAATTTAATATTAAAAATATGTGGAACTTTATTAAAGACCTTAAATTCCTCATAGTAATCAGACAGACAGTCCTTCATCTCTTCGTAGCTGGAAAATCGCCAGTCAAAACTACCTGTAATAAAATAATCTGGCAAGTTTCCTTTATATTTTGTTATATCATCTATCACAGATATTTTATATTTCGCAAAAGAAAAGGGTGGAGTTCTAAAAGCCACAGGATATTCTTTAAGACCGATACTTGCACCAGAGGATATGTTTGTATTTATCCATTCCCCTGCTGTGTATCGTGCATAATCGGTTATAAATAATCGTAAGTGAGCCAGTGTGTATAACATAGTGTAAAAGAAACATAAGGCAAAAATTCCAAGAACAAAAGGAATAAGTTTTTTTATCTTCAGAATTTTTAATAGACCATTTCCTATAATAAGAACTGCAAATGGTAAAAAGAATATAAATCTTAGTAAATAGTTCGGATATGAAGTCCCAAAAAGAATAAATCCGGCAACAAATGGAAATAAAATCAGCAATTCTTCTTTCTTGGGTTTATAGAACGAAATTACTACACATAATAAAGACAATGCCCATAATAATGTTCCTAAATGTATTTTAAAAACGGTTATCAGATAATAGTAATAGTTATTTAAAGAAGGCCTAAATTGAACATCCATGCTGGTGAATTTAGATTCCGCTATAACATCACTTATGGAAAATAAAATATAAGGATTAGTTATTAGAAATACACCAATTACTATTCCGATGCCTATAAAAATATTTTTAATAATAGATATTTGAATACTATTTAATTTAAATAAAAAAAGAGTTAAAGGAATCAGAAAAGCGATAAGGATTCCATACGGCAGTAAAACAGACATTGTTATACCTGTAAATACACATCCTAAAATAAA
>JAMWCZ010000093.1 GCA_023819225.1 Candidatus Omnitrophota bacterium | reverse complement strand
TGTTGATATACCTAAAAAAGAAAAATTTTTATATAGCAGTTGCTACAAACAGAGCAAGTTTTTCTGTCATCCCTGTGCTTGAAAGATTGAATATAAAGGATTACTTTGATATAATATACACAGCGGATGATGTGGAAAAACCCAAGCCAGACCCTGAGATAATTTTTAAGATATTACAGGTTTTACAGAAAGATAAAGAAGAGAGTTTTTTCATAGGAGATATGGATATTGATTATCTGACGGGTAAAAATGCAGGGATTGATACATATATTGTATCCACGGGGTCTTCTCCGAAAGAAGAACTTGAAAAATACAGTGATGTAAAAATATTTGATAACCTGATTTTTTTGAAACAGTATTTGGCAACAAAATTATAAGGAGGAGATGATGGAAATAATAGATGTATATGCAAGGCAGATTCTTGATTCAAGAGGTAATCCCACAATAGAAGTTGAGGTGTATCTTGAAAGTGGTGAATCTGGAAGGGCAGCAGTTCCTTCAGGTGCTTCAACTGGAGAAAGGGAAGCGCTGGAGTTGAGAGATGGTGGGAAAAAATTCCTTGGCAAGGGAGTGGAAAAGGCGGTAAAGAATGTAAATGAAGTGATAGCACCTGAAATTTCAGGAATGAATGTATTTGAACAGAGGGAAATAGACAGAAAACTTATAGAAATTGATGGGACTGAAAACAAGTCAAAATTGGGTGCCAATGCTATTTTAGGAGTAAGTTTAGCAGTGGCAAGGGCTGGTGCAAAAGCACTTGAGATTCCTCTTTATGCATATCTTGGTGGGATAAGGGCAAATATTATGCCTGTGCCTCTCTGCAATGTAATCAATGGTGGGCTCCATGCAGACAATAACCTTGATATCCAGGAGTTTATGATAGCACCTATCGGAGCAAAGAGTTTCAGTGATGGTTATCGTATGGTGGCAGAGACATTTCAGGTGTTGAAAAAGACGCTTAAAGAAAAGGGATACAGTGTATCTGTAGGAGATGAAGGTGGATTTGCACCTAATTTAAGTAAGAATGAAGAAGCAATAGAGTTGATAATAAAATCTATAGAAGATGCGGGATATACACCGGGAAGAGATATATCTATTGCGCTTGATACTGCCGCCTCTTCTTTATGGGATAGTGGGCTCTATAACTTTGAAGGTAAAAAGGTATCTTCGGGAGACCTGGTAGATTATTATGAGAAGATAGTTAAAAAATATCCTGTGTTTTCCATAGAGGATGGTCTTGCAGAAAATGACTGGGATGGATGGAAAACAATGACAGAGAAACTCGGAGATAAAATTCAGATTGTTGGAGACGATATATTTGTGACAAATCCAGAGATATTCAAAAAGGGAATAGAAAAGGGTATTGCCAATGCAATTCTTATAAAGGTTAACCAGATAGGAACACTTACAGAGACACTTGAGACCATTGAAATGGCTCAAAGAAATAACTACCGCACAGTTATATCCCACAGAAGCGGAGAGACAGAGGACTCTTTTATAGCAGACCTTGCAGTTGGGGTAAATGCAGGACAGATTAAGAGTGGCTCTTTAAGCAGGTCTGAACGTCTCTGTAAATATAATCAACTCCTCAGGATAGAAGATATTCTTGGTGAGGCATCTGAATATTACGGAAGATATATTGTAAGATAATGAGAAGAAAACACAGGAAGAAGTGGTTAATAGGTGGACTTTTTATATGTTTTATATTGGCAAGTATTCCGAGGATTAAGACACTTATTACATATTCCAGACAGTTAAAGTATTATAACCAGGAGATAATAAAACTCCAGGAAGAAAATAGACATTTGAAGGAAAAGATAGATGCGATAAAAAAAGACCCTTATTATGCAGAGAAGATTTTAAGGGAGAACTATGGATATATTAGAAAAGGGGAATATATCTATAGAATAAGGACTGAAACGGAAAAAGGGGAATAGAATGTATTCCGCAAAATTTGTAAGAGATAATCTTGAACTTTTAAAAAAGGCCTGTGAACTGAAAGGGGCAAAGGTAAACTGGGAGGAACTTGAGAAACTTGACAATGAAAGAAGGCGTTTCATTTCATTTATTGAAGAAAGAAGGAAATGGCAGAAGGACATCACCAGTAAGATTGCAGAGAGAAAAGATATGAATGAAACACTACAGGATATGATAAAACAGGCAAGAAAATACTCTGATGAGATAAGAGAGGCAGAAGCAAAACTTAAAGAAATAGAAAAAAATTATGAAAATATAGTTGCCTCTATTCCTAATATACCTCATCCTTCTGTTCCTGTGGGTAAGGACTCTTCTGGTAATGTAGTTGTGAAGGAGTGGAGGGAAATAGAGAAAAAGGACTTTGATATTCTGCCTCACTGGGAGATAGGAGAAAAATTAGATATTCTGGATTTTCCAAGAGGCGCAAAAATTACAGGTAGTTTTTTCCCTGTCTTTAAAGGAAATGGGGCAGCACTTGTTCGTGGACTTATAAACTTTATGATAGAACTACATAAAAAAAATGGCTTTAAAGAGGTATGGGTCCCTGC
Source organism: Candidatus Omnitrophota bacterium (assembly GCA_023819225.1). Classification (GTDB taxonomy): domain Bacteria; phylum Ratteibacteria; class UBA8468; order B48-G9; family JAFGKM01; genus JAAYXZ01. The sequence goes on along the minus strand of JAMWCZ010000093.1, from coordinate 2,434 downwards.
CCTTGTGAACAGGGACAGTATGTTTTCAACAGGACAACTTCCAAAACTTGAAAAGGATATGTACCACCTGGATGAAGAGGACTATTTTCTTATACCAACCGCTGAAGTGCCTGTAACAAATCTTCACAGAGATGAAGTCATCCCTGAGGATAAACTTCCTTTATATTACACTGCCTATACACCCTGTTTCAGAAGGGAAGCAGGTGCCTATGGCAAGGATACAAAAGGGCTGATACGGCTTCACCAGTTTGACAAGGTTGAACTTGTAAAGTTTGTCCATCCTGATACCTCATACAGTGAACTTGAGACACTGGTAGAAGAGGCAGAAAGGGTACTTCAGGCACTTAATCTTCCTTATCGTGTTGTAATGTTATGTACTGGGGACTTAAGTTTTGCTGCAAGTAAGTGTTATGATATAGAACTATGGGCACCTGGAATAAAAAAGTGGCTTGAGGTCTCTTCCTGCTCCAACTTTGAAGCATTCCAGGCAAGAAGGGCAGGTATAAGGTTCAGAGATAAAAAACATGGCAGGACTGAATATGTCCATACGCTAAATGGTTCAGGGGTGGCACTTCCCCGACTTATTATATCTATCCTTGAGAACTATCAACAGCCGGATGGTTCTGTTCTCATCCCTGATGTTTTAAGACAATATACAGGTATAGACGTTATTAAATAAATATGCAGCGGTGTGGAATATATTTTGCTGTGAAACCCTCTCTTTTAAAGGGAGGGGGTACGGGTGAGGGTTAGTGTCTGAAAAACTTTACTCTTCATTCTGCATCTTCTCACAGAAGGAAATAGCAACTAATAGGATATGTGCCATACAGAATATCGGTATAAAATGAAGATAGATTTGTTAAATAAAATAAAAAGAGAAACAGAGAGAATAGAAAAAGGTATTATTGAATGGAGAAGGTATTTCCATAAATATCCTGAATTGGGTTTTGAAGAATATAAGACATCTGAAAAGGTCCACACCATTCTTAAAAAAACAGGGATACCCTTTGAAGTTAAGGCAAAGACAGGTGTTGTTGGATATATAGATATAGGTGCGGATATAACAGTTGGCTTACGTGCTGATATGGATGCACTTCCTGTTGAGGAACGGACAGGACTTTCTTTTGCTTCAGTACATAAAGGGATTATGCATGCCTGTGGACATGATGGCCATACTGCTACATTGTTAGGGGTTGCCTCGGTATTAAAAACAATGAAGAGATATCTCAAAGTAAATGTAAAACTTATCTTCCAGCCATCTGAAGAGAGGTCTCCTTGTGGAGCACCTTTGATGATAAAGGAAGGGGTATTGAAGGGGGTGGACTATCTACTTGGCTTCCACTTTTTTCCGCAGTTGCCCATTTATAAAATCTGGATAGGGAAAGGACCTGTAATGGCAGCCACTGATTATTTTAAGATAACGATAAAAGGGAAAGGGGGGCATGGGTCATCACCTCATCTTACAAGCGATACTATTGTCTGTGCGGGCTACCTTATTACAGCACTTCAAACAATAGTAAGCAGAAGCATCAACCCTATGGATAACGCAGTGATTTCTGTTTGTTCTGTTAAAGGTGGAGATGCATTTAATGTCATTCCAGAAATAGTTGAGTTAACAGGAACAGTAAGGACACTTAAAGAAGATGTAAGGGAAAAGATAATAAAAGAGATAGAAAAAAAAGTATATTCAGTATGTGATGGCTATGGATGTAAAGCAGATATTGTGTATAAGAGTTATTCTCCCTTATGCGTTAATGATGAAAAACTTGCAGAAAAGATAAACCAGATAACAAAAGGTATAGTTCCTTGCCATCTCTTTGATTTCCATCCTATTATGGGTGGGGAGGACTTTGCGTTTTTTTCTCAAAAGGTACCAAGTGTTTATCTTTTTGTCGGGATAGGAGACAAATACGGACCCAACCACAGCCCCACCTTTTCCATAGACGAAAGGATTTTACCCTATACTGTCTCTTTCCTGTCTACCCTTATTGTAAACTTCTGATACGGAAGCAGTAAGTTAGTTGGTCGGGGCGAGTGGATTTGAACCACCGACCTCCTGGTCCCGAACCAGGCGCTCTAAACCAGGCTGAGCCACGCCCCGTGGGGATACAAATCCTAAACACGAAATCCTAAATCTTAAATTTTAGATTAGAGATTCCCCCTGAACTTACATAAGTCCAGGGGGGATGTGCGCCCAGCCGGATTTGAACCAGCAACTTTCGGGTCCGCAACCCGACGTTCTATCCAGTTGAACTATGGGCGCTGTTGTTCTTTATTATAAATGTTATTGCCTTCTGTATCAATAGCCATAATGGCTGGGAATGCCTCAACATTAAGTTTATATATCGCTTCCGGACCTAATTCTGGATATGCGATACACTCTATTTTTTTTACAAACTTGTTGAGATATGCACCACAACCCCCATAGGTAATA
>JAMWCZ010000015.1 GCA_023819225.1 Candidatus Omnitrophota bacterium | reverse complement strand
AATTATAGGAAATGTTGGAAAGATTAAAAGGGAAATGATTGTCTGACAAGGGAAAGAGAAATTTAGAATACGACATTTTATCTTTGAAGCACACGACATTTTATCTTTGAAACTACAGTTTTTTTTTGACATAAACTATTCTATCTTTTAAAATATTTGGTATGAAAAAGAAATTCTGGACGGGTTTTACCCTGATAGAAATAACTGCTGTTGTAGGAATTGTTTCTACTCTTTCAGTAGGAACATATATGGGAGTGCAGAAAGGCAGGGAAAGGGAATGTATTAATAATCTACAGCAGATACATAAGGCGATTGTAATGTTTGAAATGGATAATGGACACCTACCCTATATTAAATTCTTCCCAGCATCTTCCTCTGACCCAAAAGGACTTAATAACATACTATCCCCTTATGGTATAACAGGGAGTATCCTGTTCTGCCCCTCTATTCCTGAACAGTTGAACAGATATGGCACAAACTATATATGGAATGACACAGTAAATGGAAAATCAGTTGATTCTTTACCATCTAATACCTGGTTAATGACTGAGATGACTGCTGTAAGTAAAAATATACCAGGTCCCCATACTGGAAGGTTTTCAATACTTTATGCAGGAGGAAATGCACAAATAGGAGAAAGAATATATTTACCCGATGTTGCCACTCCTCCCACTCAGAAAGAAGAAGAGAAGAGACCCATAAAGGTAGAAGAGAAAAAAGCACCTGAATTACAAAATATATTAAACATCCTGACTAAAAAAGAAGCACGGGCAGGAGAAAAAATAAAAATATCTGTTTCTATTTCCGATGGGAAAGGTAATTCATTGCCAATAAAACCAGGTATATTTTCAATAACCGCAGATGACGCTTCAGTGGATATACCCTCTACGTTTGAAGTAAAAAGCGAAACATTCGGTTTTGAATTCTCATCTATTTTTAACAAAACAGGGAAATTTCGTATAAAGGTAAAAGAAGAAAATTCAGGACTGGAAGGTGAATGTGAAATAAATATATTACCTGAATCTGTCTCTCAGTTTTCATTTTCTAATTTCCCTCTCTTATGGGAGGCAGGCAAACCACAGATAGTTTATATCAATGCCTGTGATAAAAGTGGAAACAGAACAGATGAATATAACGGAGAAATAACTATTCTTGCAAGGGATGGCAGGACATCACCTGAGAAAATAATGATGGCAAAGGGTGTTTGGACTGGAGAAATTACACTAACTAAGTCCTCTGAAAATAATGTTTTATATGCAGCGGGAGAAAGGAATATCTTTGGGAAAAGTCCTGAATTCAAGGTTAAAAATACCGTTCCTTCATACATTGAACTATCTCCTGAAAGCAAAATAGAACCAGTAGCAGGTGCTTCTTACGATATAACAATGGAAGTAAAGGATATGTATGGCAACAGGTGTATTGATTATACAGGGGAGATTGATATAGGACTTCCCGAAGGAGCAACAACGGAGACGAAAAAGGTGGTCTTGGGAACAGAAGATAGCGGGAAGAAAAGGATATCAATTACTTTTTTTAAGGCAGGAGATAAAAAAATTCAGGTATCCACAAAAGAGATTAGAGGAGAAAAAGAGTTTTATGTAAACCCCGGGCAATTATATAGTTTTTCCATAGGAGAGATAGGAACACAGGAAGCAGGAAAGTCATTCAGTATAGTTGTTAAGGGAACCGATAAATGGGGAAATACTGTAAAGGGTTATTATCTTAAAGAACCATCAGGAACTATGGAATACATAAAGAGAGATACATCTTCAGGGATGTGGATGGAAACGGTCTTAATAAAGAAAGCAGGGGAATACACATTACTAGTAGAGAATTCGTCTGGAATTACAGGAAATTCAAATATCTTTATCGTAAAACCATCTTCCCCTGAAAAGATTGAAATTACAGGGATACCTATAGAATTAATACAAGATAAAGAATACTCAGGAAATATTATAGTAAAAGACAGGTTTGAAAATATTATTAATGATTACCAGGGCAGTTTTATAGTAGAATCAGAAGGACTGAAGGCAGAAATCAACGGACTAAATATAAAAGTCATCCCTGAAAAATCTGGATATTACAAACTCATCCTTAAAGATGCAGCCAATAGTAAGTTATCCACAGAAAAACATCTTGTCATTTCAAACCAAAAATAACTCTTTATTTTAAGATATTTGAATATGGTGAATAAAAATCATCTGAAGGCCAAAAATGTAGAAGTGGTATGTGTGGGAACTGAACTTTTATATGACAGGGTGAATACTGATATAAATATTATATCAGGGATAATAGCAAGAGCAGGCCTTTCCATAGCAAGATGTATTATAGTGGGTGATGAAAAAGAAGAGATAAAAGAGACAGTTTCTATATCCCTGAAAAGAAGTGATATCGTTTTTATCACAGGAGGTCTTGGTCCTACCTCTGATGACTTAACAAGGGAGGCAATAGCAGAACTCTTGAATAGAAAACTTATATTTTCAGAAAACATCTGGCAGAAGATATGTGATAGGTTTTATAAAAGGGGATTAAAAGAGATACCTGAAATAAATAAAAAACAGGCATATGTTATTGAAGGGGGTGAGATTATTGAAAATAATGTTGGAACTGCCCCGGGTATGATATTAAAAGAAGGAAATAAATCACTGGTACTTCTTCCAGGTCCACCTGTAGAACTTATCCCTATGGTAGAAGAGTTTACTGAATCACTTAAAGAAAAAGGGACTATAAAGATATATCGTTTTGGAATCTCTGGGATTCCTGAATCCGTTGTTGAGGAAAGGATACACAATTTTTTCACTAAAAAAGACATCAAATATACTATACTTGCCAGCCCGCAGATAATAGAGATACTTATACTTTCTTCTGGAGAATTGAATGCTCTGTCGGAAATAGAAAAATTTTTAGAAGAAAGTTTTTCTGAAAATTATTTAGGGATAGACCCCCCTCCCCTTCCTGTAATTATAGGCAATCTTTTGAAAGAGAAAAAACTTAAGATAGCACTTGCTGAGTCCTGTACAGGAGGACTTGCAGGTAAACTTCTTACAGATATTCCGGGAAGTTCTGAATATTTTCAGGGTTCTTTTGTTGTCTATAACAATATATTAAAAAAACGGATATTGAGCGTGCCAAAGACAGTTCTGAAAAAATATGGTGCTGTAAGTAAAGAGTGTGCTCTTTATATGGCAAAGGGGGCTAAAAGAAAAGGGAAGGCAGATGTTTCTATAAGTATTACGGGGCTCGCAGGACCTTCAGGGGGGACATCTGAAAAACCCGTTGGTCTTGTATATATAGGGATTGGACTACCTAAAAACAAATTCCACATTCACAGATTTATATTCCCGGGTAATAGAGAAAGGATAAGAGAAAGAGCGGCATATCAGGCATTTGAACTTTTAAGGAGATATCTTGTATGAAAAGTAAAACCATTCCAATTATAATTGCTGTTCTGATATTAGGGACAATCGCAATAAAGATTATCACGCTTCCACCTGAAGTAAAGACAGCAAAGTTAGTGGAAATACCTGAAGGGGCAAATGCAGTGGATATAGCCAAACTCCTTGAAGAAAAAGGAATTATAAAAAATGATGACTGGTTTCTTTATCTCACAAGAAGATATAATGTCCAGAAGAATCTACAGGCAGGTATATATGAATTTTCAGGTAGGACTCCACTGAAAGAAGTAATAAGAAAGATAGCAAAGGGAGAGGTTATACTTGTAAGAGTGACAATTCCTGAAGGGAGCACCATTAGAGAGATTGCCGATATCCTTGAAAGGAAAGAACTTGTTTCAAAAGATGAGTTTATAAAGTATGCTCTGGAAACAAAAAAATTAGAAGGTATGCTTTTCCCTGATACATATCTTTTTCCTCACAAGACATCTGTTGAGGCAATCGCAAGCACAATGTACAAAAGATTTAAAAATGTATTTGAAGAGTTGTATGGAGAACCTGTAACAGATACAAACTTCAAAAAGGTAAAAGAGATTGTTACTGTTGCGTCTATTGTTGAAAAAGAGGCGATGTATGACAGTGAAAGAAGAATTATTGCAGGGATTATTTATAAACGGCTGGAGAGAAAAATACCTATACAGAGTTGTGCCACAGTAATATATGCAACAGGAAAACAAAAATCACGGCTTTCAACATCTGACCTTAAGGTAAAATCACCCTATAACACATATACCCACAGAGGACTTCCACCAGGACCTATATGTAATCCAGGGAGTTCTTCTCTAAAAGCCGCCCTAAACCCGGCAAAAACAGATTATCTATACTTTGTATCTATGGGGGATGGTAGAAATTATTTTTCAAAGACATATAGCGAACATATATCCGCAATAAAGACATTTCTATCATCGGGAACAACTCAGGATACAAAAATACACGAGAATTTATAATTATGTAGGAATGACTTCTATGATATTTTCTGAAGGACTGACACTGTGCCTTATAAGAAAAGATGTCATAATGGCAACCATTGCGCCGTTATCAAGGCAGAGGTTTCTGTCAGGTATGAATAAGTTTATTCCTCTCTTATCTGAAAGTTCCTGAAATCTCTTTCTTATATATCCATTCTGCACCACTCCACCACCAAGTAAGAGTGATTTAACCCTGTATCTTTCAATACATCTTGATGTTTTCTCTATAAGTGTATCACCGACTGCCTTCTGGAATGAGGCACAGATATCCTGTATGTTCTTCAATCCATTCTTTTTGATATAGTAAAGGACTGCTGTTTTTAGACCGCTGAAACTGAAATCAAGAGATGTCTTATCAAGAAGCGTTACAGGAAATTTTATCTTTGTCTCATCACCTTTTTCTGCCATCTTTTCAATATATGGTCCACCAGGAAAGCCAAGGTTAAGCATCCTTGCAACCTTGTCAAATGTCTCTCCACAGGCATCATCAAGGGTCCTGCCAACCACATTGAAAGATACAGGGTTTTTAATATAAAAAAATGTTGTATGTCCCCCGGAAACTACAAACCCGAGTGCTGGAAATTTTACTTCTGGATTAAGAAAATTTGAAGCGATATGCGAATAAAGATGGTTGACCTTATATAGGGGTTTCCTAAGAGAATATGCAAGCCCAACGGCAAAGGAAACCCCTACAAGTAAAGAACCTTTAAGCCCTGGAGTGTTTGTAACCCCTATGTAATCTATATCTGAAATTTTTATTCCGCTTTCTCTTATTGCCTTATTGAATAGTATATCTATCCTCTCCGTATGCGCCCTGCTTGCAAGTTCTGGTACAACTCCACCATATACAGAATGAATATTTTCCTGAGTAGCAATAATATTACATAGAATTATATTATCTGTTAAGATACCAATTCCTGTCTCATCACAGGATGTTTCTATACCAACTATTATCATAGGAATAACCTCTACCTACTCAAGGAGTGAAGAAACAGGGACAATCTCTATCCCTTCCTTTTCTATCTCAGGCAATATATTCTTTAAAACCTCTATCGTAGTGCTTCTTGCATGGCCTATTCCGATTGCCTTACCCTCCTTTTTAGCAACCTCAACAAGTTCCCATACCTGCCCTTCTATATACTGTGGGTCTGACCTATTATCAAGGAATATATCCCTTTTTGCTGTTTTTATACCCATCTCCTTCGCAAGAATATAGCCCTTACTCTGTCTTGCAGTCATGCTATCTACAAAGAAAAGATTTTTTGACTGAATAGCCCCCAGAAGAATACGCATCTTATCTTCATTAGAAGTGAATAAAGAACCCTGATGGTTATTCACTCCTTTCACCCCAGGATAGAAATTTTTAAGTGCATCATAAAACTGCTGGTTAATCTCATCATTACTCATCTCTGTTTTTATAACTCCTTTATCAAGTGATTGTACAGGTGGGCGTGGCTCCAGAGGCAAATGTAGCAGCATCTCTATCATCTCATTCCTTTTAAACTTATTGAAAATATCTCTGCTGTAAGGAGCATAAGGAAGTATTGAAATAGTAATTGGCCTGTTAATCTTTTCAATTTCCTCTACAATTTCCTTATTCCATCCAAGGTCGTCTATAATAATACCTATCTGTACTTTTTCTTTTCTGTATGGTGGAATTGCTTTTTTTATTACTGATGGTTTTTCTTTTTTAACAACAGGAGGCACGGGTGCTGGGACTTTTTCTTTCTTTATTTCTCTTAGGATACCAACCGCTGTTATAAGGATACAAAGGACAATAAACAGCGCAAGAGGTAAGAAAGGAGAATTTTCAGATAACCTTTTTTTAACCATTGCCCACTGTCTTTCTCAATACTTCAAGTGCTTTTTGAAATTGTGCATCATCATTTCCCATAGGTATTATCGTTGTATCTTCAGGTAGTTGTATAGATACATCAGGTTCTATACCTTTTCCTTCAATACAGATACCTGATGGTGTATAGTAATGCGCTGTGGTTAATTTCAAAGAAGAACCATCTGGAAGTGGTACAAGATTCTGTACGGAACCTTTCCCGAATGTTTTTATACCAACCGTAACTGTAGAAGGAATATTATCCTTTAATGCCCCCACTACAATTTCAGATGCACTTGCACTTCCTTCATTTATGAGCAATACAACTGGTTTTCCCCATATCGGGTTCTTTCTGCTGTTAAATGTGTTCCTGTCCTTTTCTTCTCTTCCCTGAATATAAACAATTAATTTACCTTTCGGCACAAAGAGTTCACTGACCTCAATGGCTGAACTTAAAAGTCCTCCTGGATTATTGCGGAGGTCAAGGATAAGTCCTTTTATGTTCTTTCTGTTAAAATTTTCAAGCACCTTTGCAAGGTCAGACGATGTCTTTTCCTGGAAATCCCTTATTCTGATATAACCAAGATTATTATCCATAACTTCTTCTTTTATGGATTTCACCTTTATAACATCCCTGACAAGTGTAATCTTCTTCAACTCGTTAGAGCCTTCCCTTAATATGCTTATGGTAACTTCTGTTCCCTTCTTCCCTCTTAATTTTCTGGCTGCCTCAAGTGTGGTAAGCCCCTTTGTGGACTCTCCCGCAATCTCTATTATCTTATCTCCTGCCTTTATACCTGCCTTCCATGCAGGAGTATCCTCTATAGGACTTACAACAGTTATTATTCCATCTTTGGATGTTATCTCCATACCAACACCGTGAAACTCGCCCTTTGTCTCTATCTGGAGTTCCTGTGTAAGGTCAGGTTCAAGGAAGGCACTGTAAGGGTCAAGAGAACCAAGCATACCTTTTAGTGCACCATATACCAGTTTTTTATTGTCCACCGGTTCTATATATTGCTTCTCAACAATCTTCATTGCATCAATGAAGAGTTCAATATTCCTGTATATCTCTTCTTCCTGTTTTCGTGTCTGGGAACCCCTGACATCACCTCCCACAATTATCGCAAGAGAAACCAGCCCTATAACACTCCACACTATCTTTCTTTTCATTTTACCATTCCCTCTCTTTTAAGTTTTAACTTATAATTATACCTTTTATCGCTTTTTATTTAAATACTCTTGAAGTTTATTCCTCACCACAGCAGGATTTGCCTTGCCTTTTGTTTTTCTCATTATCTGCCCTATCAAAAAGGAAAGTGCCTGTTCTTTGCCATTTTTATAGTCCTGCACTGCATCAGCATTTTCTGTTATTGTCTCTTCTACAATATTATTTATTGTCTCACCATCTTCTATCTGTAATAGATCCCTTTCCGATACTATCTTCTCGGGGGATATCCCGGTATTAAAACACTCCTGAAGTACCATTTTTGCCACTACACCTGTAATTTTACCATCCTCTATCATTGAGATAATCTGAACAAGGTATTCGGGAGAAACAGGAGAATGCCCGATATCTTTCTTTTTTGCCTTTAACAAAGCAGTGAGGTCCCCCATTATCCAGTTTGCCACTATTTTTGGTTTTCCACCTTTTTCCACACAACTCTCAAAATAATCCGCAATATCTTTTTTAGATGTTAGCACCTCTGCATCATAATCAGATAGATTGTATTCTTTTATAAATCTTCCTTTCCTCTGAAATGGTAGTTCTCCAACTTTTAAGTTTATTTCCTCAATTATCTTATTATCAAAAATAAGAGGAGGAAGGTCTGGCTCTGGAAAATACCTGTAGTCCTGTGCCTCTTCTTTTCTTCTCATCTCTTCTGTGATTTGAAGGTTCTCATTCCATAAACGGGTCTCCTGTCTTAATGTTCGCCCTTCCTTTAAACAGGCAATCTGTCTTCTTGCCTCATATTCAAGCGCTTTTCTTACTGCTCTAAATGAGTTCATATTTTTAATCTCTGTCTTCACGCCAAAATTTGTATCTCCATATCTTCTAACAGAGATATTCGCATCACACCTTAAAGAACCCTCTTCCATATTACAATCACTCACCTCAAGATACTCAAGGATTCTTTTAAGAATTGCTAAAAACTTTTCTGCCTCTGAAGCACTTCTTACATCTGGTTCTGTAACTATCTCAATAAGCGGAACTCCACTTCTGTTCAGGTCCACTAAAGAAAAAGATCTGCTATCTTCTGGATGAATAAGTTTACCAGCATCTTCCTCTAAATGGATTCTCCTTATCCTGATATTTCTGTTATCTACAAGAAGAACTCCTTCTATGGCAAGTGGTTCTTCATACTGTGAAATCTGATAGTTTTTAGGAAGGTCCGGATAGAAATAGTGTTTTCTGGCAAAACGGGAAAAAGGAGAAATTTTGCAGTTAAATGCTGTCGCTGTTTTCAGTGCCAGTTCCACGGCTTTTCTATTTATTACAGGGAGTACCCCAGGAAAACCAGCACATACAGGACAGATATGAGAATTAGGAGGCGCACCAAATTTTGTGGAGCAACCGCAGAACATCTTTGAATCTGTCAGTAGTTCCACATGAACCTCAAGCCCTATAATAATTTCATATTCTTCCATAAAGATATTTCGTGTGATAAACCTGCCCGCCAGATCTTTAGTGGCGGGTCACACCGCTACAGAGTAATTTTTATTTATTTTTCCCTTCGGAGAAAATTTAACAGGTAATTACACCTGCCTTAATTTGCGCTGTAATGGATGTTCCTGCTTTAAGTTTTAAACTATCTCCTCTTTTAACTGCATCAGTAAGGTCAGGTAAACTGGAGAATGGTTCAAGTGCTACATTATAGTTTCTCCCGTACCATGGGTATTCAAAACTTCCCCCTCCAATCCTCCAGAACCATATAAATCTGAACACATCAAGAGGAAATTCAAGGCGGAACCCGATCTTCAGTTTCTGATTATAAATCTCGTATTTACCCTCTGAAAGTTCAGACAAAAAGATTACATCTGACACATTATCTTTCTCATCAGGGCAAATACTTATATCAACATTTTCTCCATTTATACCTTCAACCAAAGGCCAGACACCCTCTGTCTGTTTAAGATTTGTAAACGACTTTCCATCACCCTGCCCAACAAGCACCTTTGCCTTATTTATTCTGATAATACAATCCGGGGATAAAAATGGTTTTCCAAAGGCAGGATGGTGCCCCCATATAAAATCCATTTCCTCTCCACCATTATTTGTTACTTTTTCATCAAAAACAACAAAAGGGCTGTCTTTTTCAATGGTAATTGTCTTTTCTATAAAAAAGGGTGTTCTGTATGTATGGGTATAAAATTTTATAGAAAGTTCTTCACCTGTATCTTCAAGTATATTATATCTCCACGGGATAAGCGACACTTCACCGTGAAGGCCTAAAACCGCACCTTTATACTCACATATCCCGCCACCATTAGGAAATATCTCCTGCCATCCCCCTGGATACCAGTCAAGAAAATTACCCAACTTTCCTTGTGCTGTGGTAATGAAAAGATATGGTTTATAAAAAGGCATTGGGCTTCTCCACATAAAATCAATATCCAAGGGTTTATAAAGAAATTCAACAATATCTGTTCCTTTATCAGCAAGGATTTCAAGTCGTATAATCGTATTTTCCATTATAATAGTTGTCATCCCATTCCACTTACATTCCATCCACCTGCACCCATTATTTGCTGATAACATCTTCTTCTCCCTTTACAAAAAGTGATTTAGAAGGAAGTAATCGCCTGGCTCCTGCGAAGTTTCTTTTGAAATATGAGTTTTCAAGAGAGGCAATAGTAACCTTCTTCTCATTGGAACTAGCATGGATAAAAAAATTATCTCCTATGTATATCCCCACATGTCCGATAGAACCCTTCCGATAAAAGAAAACAAGGTCTCCTTCCTCTATTTCTTCTTTCCTGACCGGTTCACCTTCTTTGAATTGCTGGGAAGAGGTATTTGGCAGTTTTATTCCCACCTTTTCATAGACACGCCTTACCAGTGTAGAGCAATCAATTGATGAATTACCAGACCCTCCTAATCTGTAAGGCATATTCAAAAAATTAAATGACTCTTTGAGTACTATATCCCGAAGTGTTTTTGTTTCTTTTACAATCTCTTTTTCCATATCATCCTGGTCAATTATAGAAGCACTTTCTTCCACGACAGGTAGTGATGGGATTACAATTGTTACACCTTCCTTGAAATCGCCATCTGACATAAGATTGGCTTCTTTCAATTTCTCTGGTGTGATATTATATTGAGAGGCGATTGATTCTACTGTATCGCCTTTTTTAATTCTGTAGTATATCCTTTCTGTGGATACACCCACAATAGGTTGTGGAGTTGTTACTTCAGGTATCAAAGGTTCCTTTTTGGGTACATTAATTTTAAGTGTCTGTCCAATCTTTATGGTAGAAGTTTTTAGATTATTTGTCTTTTTAATTTTTGCAACAGAAACACCATATCTTCTACTTATTCCTTCAAGGGTATCTCCCTTTTTTACAGTATAAGATATGGTCTCATAGTGCCCTGCTGGAACACTAACTTTTACTGAAGTATTTTCTTTTGCTGTTTTACTTTCCTTTGCCAGAGTATTTCCTTTTGATGGTTCTGACGCATCTGACTTTTTAACTATAAGTTTTTGTTTTGGCTGTATAACTGAGGATTTAAGGTTATTTAATTTTTTAAGTTGATGTACAGTCGTACCATATCTTTTTGAAATAGACGAAAGTGTTTCTCCCTTTTTTACATAGTGGTACTGTATTACCCCTTCAGAATAAAGAAAAGTGCATAAAAACATCATAGTTATCAGATATGGATATTTTATACACATTATCACCTCCCTGTTTCTGTATCAACAGGAAACAGTTTTTCTATCTCTTTCTTCTTCTTTTCAAAATACTCATCTATTTTACAGAGCAATCCTTCCATATTTTCTATAGCCCTTATCCTTTCTTCAAGTTTATCCTGTTCTTTTATTATTACTCTTAATGCCTCTGCAACAGGGTCGGGAAGTTTTGCATGGTCAAGGTCAATCTTTTCCATTTTATGTTCTCCGACGACCCTTCCAGGGACTCCAACCACTGTAGAACACGGTGGAACATCTTTTATTACAACAGACCCGGCACCTATCTTTGAATTTTCCCCTATCTTTATCGCACCTAAAACAATAGCACCTGCACCTATTACAACATTATTTCCTATAGTAGGATGCCTCTTTTTCTTTTCGGTAGATGTCCCCCCTAAAACCACACCCTGATAAAGAAGGACATCATCACCTATCTCTGTTGTCTCGCCTATAACAACACCCATCCCGTGGTCTATAAAAAACCTTCTCCCTATCACTGCTCCGGGATGTATCTCAATACCTGTTAAAAACCTGCTTATATGTGATATAAGACGTGCTATACTCTTTTCTCCTTTTTTCCATAGAAAATGTGCTATCCTGTGAATTAAAAGGGCGTGGAAACCTGGATATGAGGTTAGAACCTCAAAGATATTTCTTGCTGCGGGGTCCCTTTCAAAAACAGTCCTTATATCCTCTTTTATCCTTTTAAACATAATTCAATCCAGTACAGGATTTTCCATTATCTCCTTAAATTTTTTATAGAACATACCTGCATATGCCCCATCAATCACCCGGTGGTCAAATGAAAAAGAGACATTCATAACCGGAATTATTGCCATTTTATCCTCTATTACCACTAACTCTTTACCGACCTTACCCACACCCATAATTGCTACCCCTGGTGGACTTATTATCGGCTGGAAATTTTCCACGCCATACATTCCTAAATTGGATATTACAAACCTCGCATTTTTTATCTCTCCTTCGGTAAGTTTATTTAACCTTGCCTTCTCAACAATCTGTTTCCTCTCTTTTGATATCTCATAGATACTCTTGCTATCACAGTTTTTCAGCACAGGAACAACAAGACCATCTTCAACTGATACAGCCAGACCTATATCCACTGAAGAATATATTCTTATTTCATCATTTACTACTGCGGCATTGACCAGGATGTATTCCTTAATTGCTTTTGCAGCCAGAAATATAAGAAAATCCGTATAGGTAAGGTCTATCCCTTCTTCCTTTTTTGCCTCTTTAATTTCTGCTATTCTGTCTACAATAAATCTGCCTTCAATATAGTAATGTGGTATCTCTCTTTTGCTCTCACTTAGCCGTCTTGCAATTATCCTTCTTAAAGGTGTCCATTCCTTCACAGTATAGTCACCAGAAGAGGATGGCTTTCCTTCTGTCTTTTTACTGGAAAGATAATCAAGGACATCCTCTTTTTCAATCCTTCCTTCAGGGCCAGAACCCTTTATCAAAGAAATGTCTATCCCCGCTTCCTCAGCCAACTTTCTTGCAACAGGACTTGCTTTTATCCTTCCAGATACAGTAGATTCTTCTTTTCCGGTTGCTTCCGAAATAGTTGTCTTTTCAACGGGTTTTTCTTCAGAGACATCAGTTTTGGGTTCACTCTTTTTCTCAATGTCAATCATCGGCTCATCAGGAGTGTCAGAGATATAGCCGATGACAGTTGTCACAGGTATCGCATTATCAGATGGCTCATATAATTTTTTCCTGAAGTAACCACTATGTAATGATTCTACTTCAAAGTTCGTCTTATCACTCATAACCTCAAAAAGAACCTCTCCTTTTTCAACCTTTTCACCTTCATTCTTTTTCCAGGAGACAAGATACCCCTCTTCCATTGTTTCACCTAATTTTGGCATTATGACTTCTTTAATCATCTCTTACCTCCTGACCAATTTTCTAATTGCCTCACATATCCTTTCTGTATCGGGAATTGCTAATTTTTCAAGGACGGGACTTTTAGGCATAGGGACATCCGCACCTGCTACTCTAACAACCGGTGCATCAAGATAGTCAAAGGCATTTTCCATAATCTGTGCTGTTATCTCTGCGCCTGTCCCTCCTGTTTTACAGTCCTCTTCAACTATTATAACACGATTTGTCTTCTTTACTGTATTAACAATTGCTTTTACATCTATAGGTAGCAGTGTCCTTAAATCCACAACCTCAACTGAAATACCTTCTTTTTCAAGAATTTTTGCTGCCTCCAGACAGAACAGCGTCATCCGTGAATATGTGAGCAGAGATACATCACTGCCTTCTTTTTTAATATCCGCTACTCCTATAGGAATAGTATACTCTTCTTCAGGTACAGGTCCTTTTGTATTATAAAGCATTTTATGCTCAACAAACACAACAGGATTATCTTCCCTTATAGATGTTTTCAAAAGACCTTTGGCATCATAAGGAGTTGAAGGCATAACTACCTTTATCCCCGGGATATGAATAAGCCAGGACTCTAAACTCTGTGAATGATGT
The DNA here is from genome assembly GCA_023819225.1 of Candidatus Omnitrophota bacterium. Taxonomy (GTDB): domain Bacteria; phylum Ratteibacteria; class UBA8468; order B48-G9; family JAFGKM01; genus JAAYXZ01. The sequence continues at coordinate 11,369 of JAMWCZ010000015.1, read as the reverse complement.
GCACCAAGTGTTCTACCAGCCCCTCCTTCAGTCCTTATGGTGAGAGGAACAGTACACTTGCCTCCGAACATATACCTTATCTTTGCGACCTGATTGTTAAGTTGCTCCATACAGAGTCCTATAAAATCAATATACATAATCTCAGCAACCGGCCTCATTCCTGTAAGTGCTGCACCAAGTCCTACTCCTACAATTGCATTTTCTGATATAGGTGTATCAAGGACACGTTCATCCCCATATCTCTTCCAAAGCCCTGCTGTAACCCCATAGGCACCACCGTATATGGCAATATCTTCCCCTAACAGAAAGACCTTTGGGTCTCTCTCTATCTCTTCTAATAATGCTTCATTAAGCGCTTCCCTGTATGTTATCTCCCTCATCATCTCTCCTTTCATACATATAGGTCGGTATACAACTCATCTGGCTCTGGATAAGGACTTTCTATCGCATATTCCACTGCTTCTTCTATCTCTTTTGTAACAAACTCTTCTAACTCTTTAATTTCTCCTTCGGTAAGGATACCCTGCTCTACCATCTTTGCTGAAAACAACTTAATAGGGTCCCTCTCTCTCCAGAATTTTTCTTCTTCTCTTGTCCTGTACACCCTCGGGTCGCTTCTACTGTGTCCATAATATCTATATGTATTGGCAACTATAAAACTTGGTCCTCTACCACTTCTTGCATATTCAATCCATTTTCCTGCTACTTCCCTTACAGCAAGCACATCCTGGCCATCCACTGTTTCAGATGGCATATCAAAAGCAAGTGCTTTTTTAGAAATGTCTTCCACCGCACTTGCCCTCTTAACAGAAACACTCATCCCATAATAATTATTCTCGCACACATATACCACAGGAAGTTTCCATAAGGAAGCCATATTGAGGCATTCAAAAAATATACCATTATTTGTCGCACCGTCCCCGAAAAAACATATAACAACATTGTTTTTCTTCTGTAATTTCATTGAAAGTCCTGCACCTGTAGCTATACCGAGCCCCCCTGCTACAATACCATTTGCACCTAAATTTCCTTTTGAAAGGTCTGCAAGATGAAGAGAACCCCCTTTACCCTTGCATACCCCTGTTTTTTTACCTAATATCTCTGCCATAAGTGCCTTAAGGTCCCCATCTTTTGCTATCGCGTGTCCATGTCCCCTGTGGGTACTTGTAATGTAATCATCTGTTGCAAGCATTGAAATCACTCCCACAGCCACTGCTTCCATTCCGGCATAGAGATGTGAACCCCCTTCTGCTATATTTTTAGCAAGAAGGTCCATTATCTTGTCTTCAAACTGCCTGATTTCCATCATCTGTTGAAGCAATTTTCTTGCAAGTTCTTTATCCATCTATCTTCTCCTTTTATGGTAGAATAATTATTTTCAGACCCTCTTTCTTTTCTGCCTTCTCAAGCCCTGTTTTTATCTCTTCCAGTGGATATCTGTGGGTTATATATCTCCCGGGATTTATCCTGCCAGAAGAGATAAGGTCCAGAGCAATCCTGTTATGTAGTGGATTTGAACCATGGGTACCTGTAACAAAAAACTCTCCGTAGTGTAAAAGATTACTGTTGAATTTTATAAAAGGACTCTCTTTGGGCAATCCTCCAAAATAGTTCACCGAGCCCCTTCTGGCAACAAGTTCTATTGCTACCTCCTGTGCCTGATGAACCCCTACAGCCACTATAACTCTGTCAGCCATATGGCCATCTGTCAGTTCAGAAACCTTCTTTTTAATATCTTCTTTGCCCATATCTATAAGTATTGCTCCCGTAAATTCAGCCATTTTTATTCTCTCAGAAGAAACATCTGCCAGTATTACCTTGCCTGCACCTGTATTTTTCGCAAGTTCTGCATGGAAACAACCTATGGGACCTGCCCCGAGTATTAAAACAGTATCCCCTATTTCAATACGACTGAGCAGTTGTCCATTTAAAACACAGGCAAGCGGTTCTGCCAATGATGCATATTCAAAAGAGACATCTCCAGGAATTTTGTTTACACATCCATTTCTTACAGCATCCTCAGGAACAAGCATATATTCTGCAAAACCACCATCATAGTGATACCCGATTGCTTTAAGGTTATCACACATTGACTGATACCCCTTTCTGCAATAATAACATATCCCACAGGGTATAGCAGGTGCTACTGCCACACGGTCACCTTCCTTCAAACCATTAACATTTTTACCCACGGCACTTATAACTCCACTAACCTCATGACCTGTAATACGGGGGAAAACAATATGTTTGTGCCCATGATGAAATACCTTTATATCTGTCCCGCATATAGCACAACTTTTAACCTTTATAACAACCTCATTATCTCCGGGAACAGGAATTTGGACATCATTAATTGAAAGGTCTTCAGGTTGTTTTAAAACTGCTGCTTTCACTTTTCACCTGCCAGTAGTATTTCTTTATCCTTTCTATAATCTCTGCATCTTTTATACAGGACACTTCCTTCAAAAGAAATTCTATTCCTTTTTCCTTTATAAGTGCCTGCATTTCTATCGCACTTTTATCATCTGGATAATTATAACACAAAGATAAGGCCATAACAAAACAGATATTTTCAGGGTATACACCCTGAGAAAGACATAGATTTATAGCCCCTGCTATTCTATCATTGGGTCCTATCTTTCTTAAAGGGTCCCTTCCAACCCTGAAAACGGTGTCATTAAGCAACCTATTGCCAAATCTCTTTATAAGGTCTTTTATATAACCATCTATCTCTGAAATCTCAAAATTGTGCTTCTTTATAAGGGATGCCCTTGTTTCACTCACTACGCCGTCAAAAATAGCCCTTATATCGGGGTCTTCAATCGCTTCCCAGATATAGGTATAACCTTTGATATATCCCATATATGCAAGGCAGGCATGTGATAGGTTATGTATGAACAACTTTAATTCTTCATAGGGAAACAGGTCTTCTACAGGGTAAAGTCCTCTTATAGATGGCCCTCCACCCTTAAATTTATTCTTTTCAACAGGTAGAATATTATACGGCTCAACAGTAACTAAAAGTGGATATTTTTTCTTCATCTCTTCAGAAAGAGGAGCCACCATCCTGCTTACAACACTCTCTATAAGCCCTGTCCTCTGTTCTAAAAAATATGACCCATTCTGTGATAGATATTTTTTTATCTCTTTTTTTAAAATCTCTGAACTACCAAGTAGATTTTCACATATAATTACATTGAGATATGAATCAGGAAATTGTTCTGCCTTTCTGTTTATACCTTCTGCCAAAAGAGGGGCTAATGATTTAAGATTATTTGCACCCACAGCAGTAAAAGCGATATCTGTCTTTACAATGGCTTCTATAACTCTGTCTTTTTCTGAAAAAGAAATAGCAGAAATGCCTGTTATTATCTTTTCTTCTTTTCTGTCATTATCAAGTAGCCATAATAGATATGCCTTTTCTTTATTAAGCAACTTAACAACCTCTTCTACCACATCTACAAAAACAAGATGATAACCTGAACTATGGCATATATCCCCGATAAAACCCCTCCCTATCTGCCCTGCTCCAAAAATCACAACTTCCTTTTTATCTTCCATTCTTTAATTTTCTAATAATTCCCAAAATTAAATTTGTGAGTGTTTTTCTTCTGGTCTGAATTTTAGGTTCGGATTCACTAACTTCTTTACCAATCTCAACCTGTACAGATGTGGATTTTACAATGCCAATTATTTGCGAAGGATAAATACTTCTATATCCAGTCATAAGATAACTAATAGTACAGGATAAGGCAGCATAAGGTCCAATACTTGGTCCAAAAAGTTCTATTGCCATAATACTTGAGGCAATAGGTGTATTTGTTGTACCTGCCAGAACACTTACCAATCCAATTGCAGAAAGTGTTGCTCTATCCAGTCCTAATAAATTTGAAAATACCATCCCAGAGGTTGCGCCTATAAAAATTATAGGAGTTATCAATCCACCACTACCACCAAAGTTAAGCGTAATAGCAGTAAAAATAATTTTTAAGATAAAAAAATACCAGAGAACACTACCCCCTTGTAAGACTGATTTTATTGTTTCCAAGCCCAACCCAAGAAACTTTGTTGAGAATGTAAAAGTTAGAATAATGAGAAGAAAACCGCCAATTAAACCTTTCAATGGACTCCACAAGCGTATCCTATCAGATATATCTTTGGATAATTGCATTGCTTCAATCGTAATAAATGAAACGATACCAAAGAAAATTCCAGCAAAAATCGTTTTTACAAATAAGAATTCGCTGAGAACAGGAACAAATTTTATAGAGCCATAAAAATATGTAATTCCCAAAAAAGATGAGATATAATAACTTACAATCCCCGCGATAAACGAAGGTAAAAGAACATCATATAAGAGGCATCCTATAAAAAGAACTTCTATTCCAAAAATAGCACCGGCTATAGGTGTACCAAAAACAGAAGAAAAGCCAGCACTTATACCGCATATTACCAATTTTTTTCTGTCAATATCATCTAATCTCAATATATCAGAAATAACAGAAGAAACGCCTCCACCTATTTGAACACATGGACCTTCCTTACCAGATGAGCCACCAAAAGCTATTGTTATTACTGAGGCAATAAGTTTCACTGGAATTACGATTGGTTTTATTCTACCAGAAGATTGGTGAATGGCTTCAATAACCTTTTCTGTTCCATGACCTTCTGCATCAGGTGATAAATATTTAACAATAAAAGCAGAGAAGAAAAGGGCAAAAGGTAAAAAAAGGTAGTAATAAGTGTATTGATTATTTGTAGATATACTCCAATTTAATGTTTTCAAAAATACAGTCGTTGATAACCCAACTGCAACACCTACAATTGTTGATAATATACTCCATTTAATAACACTAAAAAAAATAACTGTTGTCTCTCTTAAAGAATTTCGCATATTTGCATTTATCTTCTTATCCTTAAACAAATTAAATACCTTATTAATATTTGACGTTTTTTAAAAGGTTGCTCCTTTCTTCCCTGTCTTTTTTTCCATCTCAATAAGTTGTCTTCCGTATTCAAAGCCCGCCTGGGCTACAGGACTATCACTTCTCAATGTCCTGCTTTTTGTATGGTCAGGGTTGTAAAAGTCCCTCTTTTCAAGAAGTTTTAGAAACCTTTCTTTAAAATCAACTATACTTTCTCCATATATGTGATAGGAATCTGCTATATCTGTATATTGCCCTACTTTAATCTCCTTCTCTGTTTTCTCAGAAACCTTTTTTGCAATAAATTCTTGCAGGGATGTAAGCCCGAATATATTCATAAATGCCGCTCTATAGGCATCCCTTGACCTCCAGTGGGCATTCATTATAAGGTAATGTTTGCCATCCTTATCTTCAACTATCCTACACCATAGCCGTTGTAAACAGGGCGGGTCATATGTTTGTGGATCATAAAATGGCACCCATGTAATTGCCTGTGCCCTTCTAGTAAAGAAAACAGAACTGAGTTTTTCAATGATATATTCAATCTGGTCTACTCTTCTTTTTTCATGACTTTCCGGGATATTATAGTTAAACAACCTGTCATGGTATGTATATGTCCACTTCTTTTCTTCAGGGCATATCCAAAAGTCATGTATTCCATCTACAACCTCCTGCCTGTATTTCTCAAGGTCCTCTATCCCGCCCGGAAAAGCAAGATGTATCCTTGGTTCTGCAAATGGGTTATTAATTACCATTATCATTGTAGCATCCCTACTTTCAGGGTCTTCTGGCTTGTCATATTCTGTTTTTATAGAGATGCCTTTCTCCCAGAGTTCCAATAAACTCCTTTCCCATACCTCAGCAACTGTCTCTCCTTTAGCCATCAATACCGGTATCATTTTCTCCTCCTCAGCGGGACATCTTTCCACCTGTATGTATTTAAAACATCTTTTTCCTCAAGCCAGCCCCTTCTCGCAGTTCCAACACCCAGTTCCATATCTTCTAACATACCTGTGCTATGAGCATCGGTTCCTATAACAAACTTTACTCCATAACCTTTCGCCTTAATTATATTGGTATCGTTCAGGTCAAGGCGGTCATAAGAGGCATTGATTTCCAAAGCAACTCCTTTCTTTGCTGCATATTTCATTATCTCTTCAAGGTTTATCTTATAACCCTCACGGCCAGATAATAACCGTCCTGTTGGGTGTGCTATGATATCCACAAAAGGATTGTTCATTGCTTTCTTTATCCTTTCTGTAACATTTTTTGTAAATCCCTGATGAACGGCGGCTATAACAAAATCAAGTTTTTCTAAAATAGAATCTGAATAGTCCAGAGAACCATCTGAAAGTATATCCACCTCCATCCCCTTTAATATCTTTATCCCCTTTACCTTTTCCTGAACACGGTCAATCTCTTCATTCCTCTTTTTAAGTGTCTCTTCATCAAGCCCACCTGCTATCTTTGATGTCTTTGAGTGGTCACAGATTCCTATATATTCATACCCCATCTTCTCTGCTGCAATAGCAATTTTTTCAATATCATCCATCCCGTCAGAATAGTTTGAATGGATATGTAAGTCCCCTTTTATATCTTTCTGTTCAATAAGTATAGGTATTCTTCCTTCTATTGCTGCTTCTATCTCCCCCCTATCCTCTCTCAGTTCTGGAGGGATCCAGCCAATACCAAGGACTCTGTAAACCTCTTCCTCTGTTTTACCTGCAAGTTTTTTTGCTCCTTTAAAAACACCGTATTCATTTATCTTAAACCCTTTATCTTTTGCTAATCCCCTAAGTTTTATATTGTGCGCCTTAGAACCAGTAAAATATAAAAGCGCTGCCCCCCATGACTCCTTTTCTACTACCCTTAAGTCAACCTGTAAATTTTCATAAGATATCCGGACAGATGCCTTTGTATCCCCTTTTGCCACAATATCCTTTACATACGGCTGACGGACAAATGCATTGATTATCTCCTCTATTTTTTCTCCTGTGGCAAGTATATCTATATCTCCAATGGTCTCTCTCATCCTCCTTAAAGAGCCTGCCGGGGAAATACTTTCGGTTATGCTAAATAGTGGATTGATAACTTCTCTGACAACCTTCAGCGCAGTGGCAAGTGGTATCCTTGCCCTGCCTGCTTTATATAAAAGAATCCCCTTCTTGATATTCTCCTCTTTCTTCTCTCCCATACCTGGAAGAGCAGCCACTTTCCCATCATTTATCACCTTTTCAAGGTCTGTTATATTTTTTATCCCCAGTTCTTTATGTAACAGTTGTAGGGTTTTGGGCCCTAAATTTGGTATATTCAAAAGTTCCAGAAGTCCATTAGGAATATCTGCAATTACCTCTTCATACTTTTTAATCCTGCCTGTCTTAAGATACTCCTCTATCTTTTCCACCATACCTTTCCCTATACCTTCAATTTCGGATGGATGTATCGCCGAGATATCTCCTGAAAATTCCCTTAATACCCTTGCTGCCTTTCTATATGCATTTACCTTAAAGACAAGTTCGCCCTTAAATTCAAGTGCATCTGCAATCCGCTCAAAAATATCTGCTATCTCAGTATTCTTTCCCATACCTTATATCTTAACAGATTTTTTAGTGAGATGGCAAACCGAGTAATCGACGGGGGATTAGTATTCGTAAATAGAGAAGGTGGGTGTATCAAGGACAATTTCAAGAATTTCTGAAGCACTTTCTTCATCTATATAGTCAATCCTTTCAAGAAGGCACTCTTCAGTATAAGGCAGTTTTGTAAGTACCATACCGTAACCATTTTTACTGGTTTTAAGAACTACCTTATCCTTTCTATTATCGGGCATCTTTACAAAGAATAGAGAGACAAGCAGTAATAAAGAGACCAGCACAGCAGCGGGTTTAAGAATTTTAATACCAGCACGGTGTGGGCGTGGTATCTTTATCTCTAAAAGTTTCTTTTCCCATACATCAGATTCAGGCACAGAGACCTCTATACTTTTGCTTTTTTCAATAACTCCTTTATATTCTTTAAATAATCCGGCACATTTAGGGCATCCCTTTATGTGTGCCATAAGCATCTCTGTTTCTACTTCTGTCAGTTCACCAGCAAGAAGGTCTACCATTAATCTTTCATATTTTCTCCTACATACCATTTTTCTTACCTCCCAGGTTTTTCTTTATCTTCTGGATAACCTGAAAGTATGTTGCCTTCACCGTCCCTACTCTGCTTTTTGTAATCCTTGCTATTTCTTCATATGTAAGTTCTTCATAACATTTCAATATAAAAACCATCTTTTGCTTCGGAGTAAGATTATCAATCTCTTTTTTTATACTATCAACCATATCTAAGTCGATAATATTTTTTTCACTTATATGTAACCTTTTATCTTCAAAATCCTTTTCAATAGGTAGATATCCATTAGTAGAGCGTTTTTTCAAAAAATCATATGAAAGATTGAGGGTGATTTTGTACATCCATGTAGAAACAGCTGACTCATTCCTGAACTTCTCCCAGTTTTTATATGCCCTTATAAAACTTTCCTGTACAATATCCATAGCATCCTGCCTGTTATTTACCATCCTAAATGCCACACCATACAATTTACCTGCATATTCTTTATAAAACTCTTCAAATAATCTCTTTTTTCCATCTGGCATACTTTTTCCGCTGTTCTTTTATTAAGACATCTTTTCTTGATAAAAGGTTTAGTTTATGGTATTATCATACCACTTTCACTAAAATCATAAAAGGAGAAGGGAAAAATGGCAAAGAGAAAAAAGACAGTTTTAAAAAGGCAGAGACAGGAGAAGAAAAAAAGGCAGTATAACAAAAAAATCAAAGACAGTATAAAAAAATTAGTTAAGGATGCAAAAAAAGCCGTATTAGACCAGAAACCAGAAGTACCTGAGATGTTAAAAAAGGCATATAAAATGATTGATAAGGCATCTGCTAAAGGTGTGATACATAAAAATACTGCTGCAAGGAAAAAAAGCGGATTAACCCGTTTTGTGAATAAATACGGACAACAGATAGCAACGGAGAAGCAATAATTTCCTGATGGTCAAGGAAGCAGAGAAAACAGAAATACATCAAATTCTTCTTTGCCTATCCTTCCTATCTTCATATCAAAATCAAGATTGTAAAGTTTTTGATATGCATCCAGAAGTTTTTTATCAACGTTCTTCTGGCTTTTTATGATATTTCTTATATATATATAAGATGCATTAATCACAGCAGGAAAGTCAAGCGGATTATGTTTTACATACTCTTTAAGAAGAGATATTACCCTTTTCTTATCCTTAGGGCTTCTCATACGAAATATGGCAGGATAAAGTTCTAATGGACCTTCTTGCTTTACATCTACATCAACATAATCAGCAAGCACATCTTTTATTTCTTTACCACTCAGAATGAACAATATATCCTCTTTTGGATTTTCAAAAAACTGCCTTAGCAGTTTGCAATCCTCACTGTTTATCTTCTCACAGTTTTTTACATAAATGAGTTTTTTAGTAGAAAAAAGAGGTAAAAAATCTACTTCATCAAGGAGACCTTTTATAGACACCTCATCCGCAAAGACAGTTTTTACTTCAACTTTTTCTATTCCATATTTTTCTATAAGTGATTGTTTTACTGATTCTGCCTTTTTTATGTCTCCAAGTATTATATAGTTATCCATTTTATCTTTTTTCAATAATATGGAAATAAATATTCAATGCCAGTTTTTTTGAGATATCCGTAAGGATATCCTCTTCTTTATATTCTTTCCCGAGTGATGTTGAAATGTTATCTACAATAGCGTCAGTAAAGATAATCTTCTTACCTTTAAATAGTTCTATCTCTGTCTCTACCAAAAACTTTGCAATAACTATCTCTCTTGATTTTTCTCCCGAAAAAAAGAGAGGAGACCTCTCCCACTTTTTGATATTAACCTTTAATGCATAGTCAGCATCAGATAAATTTTTAACAAGTTGATACTCAGGATATTCAATAAAAACATCTCTTAATGCATCATTGAGATAAATATCAACAAGCGGCTGTAAAGAATAATTTGTTACAGGATAGATGAATATTTTTGTTTTACCAGTGGATAGAAATTTATAGCCACATCCACACAGAAGAACTGTTATACTAATTATTGCTGCGCAGTTTCTTAGAGGCATCTTTACCATAACTTGTTTCCGGATAATTTTCAGCAAGTATCTTGTAGTAGTATCTTGCTGAATCTGATTTTCCTGATTTTTCATAAAAAGAGGCAATATCAAAATACTTCTTTGCCTCGTTGTCCATTATCTTGTTTTTAATTTTTATAACCTCATCTATGTGAATACTGTCTTTATAAAGTGCAAGAAATGTCTCTATCCGTTTTTTCACCCCTGCATACTGTTTTATATCAGTTGAGACCTCCGGGACTGATAGAAACTCTGTCTTTATAAGGTAAAAATGTGCCTCTTCAAGGATAGATGGACTGGTATATTTCATTGTTATATCAGAAAACACATCTTTTGCCTTTTTGTACTGTTTGGTTTCAAGGTAGAACTTCCCTAACTCTATAGCCCTTTTTGCTGAATCTTCTGCATATGGATGGTTTTCTATCACAGTAGCAAGCATCTCTCCTCTTTCCTCTTTCCGTTCTTTGAAAAATAGCCAGCCAGAACCCTTTTTAATCTCTTTCTCCGCTATCTTTGCCTGTCTCTCTATGGACTTCGTAAGCAAAGGAGATGAAGGATATTTATCCACAATCTTTTGATAATAATCAAATGCTTTTTTGTTATCCCCTTTTGATTGATACATCTCACCAAGGATAAAACAGGAAGATGCAGCATATTCTGAATTAGAATAGTGTTTCAAAAGTTTTTCGTGCTCCAATATTGCACCCTCTGTATTTCCTTCTTTCCTCAACTGCTCTGCCCATTCAAACTGCTCTTTTGGTGTATCTTTTACCGCATATTTCGGATTTATCCACCTGCCTGTTTTTGGTGTCCATTCCCAGTAAGCAAAAGAATAGAAAGAAAAAAACAGAGAGATAAAAATTACTGTTCTGTATTTCATTTGTTTCCTCCTGTTTTATTATACCACATATCAGCATATCTTTCTGCAGAAGTTGAAATATATAGGTAATACCTCCCACATCTTTGAAAAGTTAAAAGATTCTGTGCGGTGGAATTTATCCCCCTCACCCTTACCCTTCATCCTCACCTTTATCATTCTCCTTCATATGGGGAGGGATTTAAGAATCTTCTCTCTTCCCTCACCTTTTATTCCCCCTCCCCACACTGGCCCCCTCTCTTTTTCCCTCTCCCCATTTGTGGGGAGAGGGGTAGGGTGAGGGGTCTCCTCTCTTTTTCCCTCTCCCCATTTGTGGGGAGAGGGATAGGGTGAGGGGCTTCCCTCTCCCCGCGTAGTGGGGAGAGGGTATGGGTGAGGGGTCTCCTCTCTTTCCCCTCGCCCCGCGTA
>JAMWCZ010000092.1 GCA_023819225.1 Candidatus Omnitrophota bacterium | reverse complement strand
TTTAGAGAAAGGGATACTACTTCGTATAAGGTTTGAACTTGACCAGTATATAAACTTAAGACCTGTTAAACTATATCCTGGTGTTTGGCACCCGCTGAAAGATAAGGGACCCGAACATATTGACTATGTTGTGGTAAGAGAAAATACAGAAGGTGCTTACAGTGGAACAGGTGGGGTCTTCAAAAAAGGGACAAAAGATGAGATAGCCACCCAGTTAGATATAAATACAAGAAAAGGTGTTGAAAGGTGTATAAGATATGGATTTAAATATGCTGTAAAGAGAAATAAGAAAAAGACAGTGACAGTTGTTGATAAAGCAAATGTTCTTACATATTCAGGTGACCTTTGGAGACGTACAGCAAAAGAAGTAAGCACTGAATTTCCTGATATAAAACTTGACTTCGCATTTGTTGATGCCACCTGTATGTGGATGGTGAAAAACCCGGAATGGTTTGATGTAATTATAACAAATAATATGTTTGGAGATATTATAACAGACCTTGCTGCTATGACACAGGGAGGGTTGGGAATAGCAGCGGGTGGTAATATCAATCCAGAAGGTGTGAGTATGTTTGAACCAATACATGGTTCGGCTCCAAAATATACAGGGAAAAATGTAATATGTCCTGTTGCAACAATATCTGCAGGAGGTATGATGCTTGAAACACTTGGAGAGGAAGAAGCAGCAAAGACAATTGAAAAGGCAATTATTAAGGCAACCGGTGAAGGTTATATAAAAAGTTTAGAAGCAGGAAGAATGGGTATGTCCACAAGTGAAGTAGGAGACCTTCTATCAAAATTTGTTAAGGAGGTATAAATGATTACCTGGCGGGCGATTATTATAGGGGCAATCTGTTCTTTCTTAATTGGGGCAGGGGAACCGTTTACAGTTCTTCATATCTGGGCTTCACCGTTATGTGCTGACTATTCTACAGGTGGTGCGGTTTTTCTATTTTTTATACTTGTTTTTCTCATAAATACTCTACTAAAAAAAATATCTGTCCGTTTTTCCCTCAAACCACCTGAACTTATCACTGTGTATATAATGATGATTGTTGCCTGCGCTATACCGTCCTGGGGATTTACTATGAACCTTATTGGATTGCTTGGTGGTATCTTCTATTATGCTACCCCTGTAAATAGATGGGAAGAGTTCGTCCATCCATACCTACCTAAACATCTTTTTCCACAAAACAAAGAGGCAATATGGGCTGTATATGAAGGGCTACCAAAAGGGGCAAAGATTCCCTGGGGTGCCTGGATAGCACCACTAACCAACTGGTTTTTGTTTATTATTGCATTCTATTTTCTAAGTATCTGTCTGATGGTAATCCTGAGGAAGCAATGGGTAGAAAAGGAACGGCTAACATATCCTTTAACAGAACTACCTGCTGCGATGGTAAATGAAGAAAGACCTTTATATCGCAATAAACTTATGTGGATAGGTTTTCTAATCCCTTTTATTCTATATGGTTTGAAAGGGCTGAACAAGTTTTTCCCCTCTGTCCCTGCCCCTATATTTTACTTTTCATTTCCAATTTTTAACAGGGCATTCAGTATCACATTGAGGATATTTTTTGAAGTGATAGGTCTTGCATATTTTATGTCCTTGAGTGTCCTTTTTAGTGTGTGGTTTTTTGCATTGGTGTTTATAATTGAAACTGGCTTTCTAAACCGCATTGGTTTTTCCATTGGACCCACCCAGCCATTCTCTGACCCTGCTCCCCAGATTGTTGCATTACAGTCATTAGGAGCGCTTATTGTATTAAGCATAAGTTGTATATGGTTTGCAAGGAAACACCTTAAAGAGGTCTTTTTAAGGGCTATAGGGAAAAAGACCTCAGAAAATGATGACAGAGAAGAGATTCTATCTTATAAAACATCCTTCTGGGGATTTGTCATTGCGTTTCTTTTTGTCGTATGGTGGATAAATAAAACAGGACTATCTCTTTTACCTGCTATTTTCTTTACTATTATGACCCTTTTGATATTCTTGGGTCTCACAAGAATTATATCACAGGCAGGACTTGCCTATTACAGAGCACCTGTTATTCCTGCTGTCCCTACACTTGACCTGTTTGGTTCACAAAGATTAGGACCTCCAGGACTTACAGCATTAGGTATGACATTCTCCTGGGCGACAGATATAAGAACCCTTGTAATGACATCCACTGCAAATGGATTAAAATTAGCAACACTTTTTAAAATTAATTGTAGAAGATTATTCTTCGGTATAATGGTTGCAATAATCATATCTTTGATTTCTTCTGCATGGATGACTCTACTTTTGGGCTATAAGTATGGCGGTATAAACTTTTCATCCTGGCACTTTACAGGACTTGCAAACTTTGCTATGAAATGGGCGACCAATTTCATCAGATATCCAGTTGAATTTGGAAAGGCACAGTTCGGCTTTCTTACATTAGGCAGTTTTTTAATGTTTCTCCTCATACTTGCAAGAAATCATTTCCTGTGGTGGCCACTTTCTCCTGTAGGACTTGCTATAGGACTTTCATTTCCTGTATATCAGACCTGGTTCTCTGTATTTATCGCCTGGCTGATAAAAGCAATTGTAATGAAATATGGCGGTATAAAGGTCTATAATACCACAAAACCATTTTTCCTGGGGCTGATTTTAGGGGCATTTGTAACAGCAGGGATATGGGCTATCATTGGCTTCTTTACAAAGATGGATGGACTCATTTTCACCCTCACATAAACATAGGGAGGCCGTATGGATAGAAGATTTGTACAGTTTTTAATGCCCGATGAGATTATAAAACAGAGGGAGAAAAACTCTTTAATCTATCTTCCACTTGGACCATTAGAGTGGCACGGACCGCACCTTCCACTTGGAGTTGACCCTTTAAGAGCAGAGATTGCAGCATTAAAACTTGCGGAAGAGACAGATGGTATTGTGCTGCCCACATTATTTGTAGGGACAGAAAGAGAAAGAAGTCCAGAGATGCTTAAAAATATTGGATTTAAAGGAGATGAATACATAGTCGGGATGGACTTCCCTGAAAATATACTGCCAAGTTTGTATTTTAAAGAAGAGGTTTTTGCTTTTCTTTTAAGAAACTACCTTGAACTTATTGTGGATGTATGGAAGTTTAAAAATATTGTGATTATAAATGGGCATGGTGGAGAAAATCATAAAGAGGTAATTGAAAGATTAAGAAAAGAATTTATTGCTACAAGGAATGTAAAAATTTTACACCTTATGCCAATGCTTGACTTTACATTGGGTATCTTCCATTCTGGACATGCAACAAAAGAAGAAACAGAGACACTTATGGCATACTATCCCGAAAGTATTGATATAAAAAAGTTGCCTGAAAAACCATCTCCTCTGTATAATATAAAATACGCAATTGTTGATGACCCAACATTTAATGGTAAACCATCAACTGACTTTACTGTAAGAGAACAAGAAGACCCAAGAGACAGTGAGAGAGAAAGAGGTAGAGAGATATTTGAAAAGACCATAAAGCAGATGAAAGAAGTGATAATGAAAGAAATAAAATGAGGATGCAAAAATGAAAAAGATAAGAAATAAGCCACTTCCATTTGAATTTCCAGGTGGAAACTGGTATGACAAAGAAGAAGAAAAGGCAGCACTTAAAGTTATCAGGAACAAAAGCCCTTTCAGATATTATGGACCAAAATGTACATTTGAAGTAGAAAAGTTTGAAAAAGAATTTGCAAAATTTATTGGCACAAAATATGCACTCGGTATAAACAGTGGCACACAGGCACTTGCTGTTGCGATGGCTGCTCTTGGTATTGGACCGGGAGCAGAGGTAATCATACCCGGATATATGTGGATTGCCATACCTGCCTCTATATTGCGGCTTGGTGCCATACCTGTCCTTGCTGAGATAGATGATACATTTACACTGGACCCTGAGGATATAGAAAAACGAATAACAAAGCGTACAAAACTTATAGTGGTTGTCCATATGAGTGGTGCTCCTGCTGATATGAAAAAAATTCTAAAAATCTCAAAAAAGTATAATATACCTGTCCTTGAGGACTGTTCCCAGGCGATAGGTGGAGAGATAGATGGGAAAAAACTTGGCTCTTTTGGGAATATTGGAACATACAGTTTTCAGTTAAACAAAATTTTGGGGACAGGCGAAGGTGGAATGATTGTTACAGATATACTTCATCTTTTCAGACGTGCTGACGCTATACATGACCTTGGATATCCGAGGGTTAATGGACGGCTCATCACTGAAAACACCCCTTATGCACTCTGGGGCTTTGGTGGAAGGATGAATGAGATTACAGGAGCAATTGGCAGGGTACAACTGAAAAAGGTTCCTAAAATTATTAAAGCGATGAAGAAGGCAAAAGATGCCATAAAGAAAGGAATAGCAGATATACCGGAAATTAAATTCCGTAAGATAGTAGACGAAAAAGGAGATACAGGCGCATTTTTAATTCTTATACTTCCTGATGCAAAAATAGCCAGAAGGTTTGCTGAGGAGATGAACACAGAAAACCTTTATGCAGGACTATCAAAAACAATGAGGGTATGCGAGTTCGGTATGCATATCTACTACAATATACATTCACTTGTTGAAAAGCATTCCAATAGTCCTGATGGATTTCCTTGGACACTTGAAGCAAACAAAGAAAGTGTATACAGTTACCACAAAGGGACCCTACCCCGTTCAGATGAGTTAATGGAAAAAAGTATTATTATACCTGTGCCTTCTGTAATGACAAAAAAGGATATAGACGATGTAATAAAAGGTATCCACATAATTGCCAAAAGATTATTCTAATCCCTACCCTTTGTTGAAAAACGTCTTTTCTTTTTCTTAAACGATTAACTAACCTGTTGCTTCATTAATTTTTCTATATGAAACGGGTATCGTTGCCTCATTAATTTTTCTATACAAAAATTTTTTCTTCTTCCAATCTTCTTTTTTCACACTTTCTTCAATCTCTCTACATTCTATT
>JAMWCZ010000091.1 GCA_023819225.1 Candidatus Omnitrophota bacterium | reverse complement strand
GTAGTGCTTGCAGCAAGTGGAACGGTTAATTTAGAAGCGGCTCTTCTTCAAAAGCCATTACTTGTTTTTTATAAGACCAGATATCTTGATTATCTTCTTGCGAGATTAATGGTAAAATTAGATATAATAAGCCCTGTGAACCTTCTTATAGGAAAAAAGGTTGTTCCTGAATATATCCAATACTTTCCATACAGAAAAATAACAGGGGAAATAGAGGATATACTGGATAAAGGGGCGCTTTATAGACAGCAACAGGAGATGCTTTCTCACATAGCGGAGATAGCAGGCAGAGGTAATGTGAGTAAATCAGTGGCGGGGTTCTTGATAAAAAAAGGGTCCAATTGTGAGAGCGGGTAAAGAATTATGGTAAAAGAGATATTGAAGATAAGTAAATATGCTGAGATAAGGTGGAGATACTTTGTTATAGGCATTGTTTTTATGATACTTAATGCCCTGCTTAATGGTATTTCTATCTTTTCTGTAGTCCCCCTTATGGATAATATTATAGCAGGTAAAAAAGTCATTCTCCCAGAAAAACTTCCTGTCTATGTTAGCGCACGACTGGAACCTATGGTGAATTTTCTCAATGCCCTTCCCCCTCCTTCTGTTTTGAAGTATATTATCGGTTTTATTATCATTTCTATTGGACTTAAAGGACTTTTTTCTTATCTTAATCGCTACTACTTTAACCTCTTTGGATTAAACCTTCTCACTGATATAAGAGATAGGATGTACAGGAAGATGGCAACTCTTTCAATTGACTTCTTTGTGTATGGGAAGGCAGGAGAGATTACATCCCGCCTCATATATGATGTTAACCTTTTAAGACAAATGTTTGTATCTCACCTTCCGGGTATAATCTTTCAGGGCACCCTTGCGGTTGTCTATCTTGTTATTATCTTTACCGTTGACTGGAAGATGAGTTTGCTCGCTATGTTGATATTTCCACCGCTTTTATATCCTATATACAGGACAGGAAGGAGATTGAGGAAGTTAGGGAAAAAGATACAAGAGTCCCATGCGAAGATAGGTAATCTTATATATGAAGGGGTGTATGGACAGCAAATTATCAAAGCATACAACCAGGAAGAAGAGATTATCAAAAGGTTTTCCGATGAGAATAAAAGGATATTCAGGACAGTGATGGCATGCACAAAAAGGATTATTCTTATAGGTCCTTTTACAGAGATTATGTCTGTGCTCGGTGCAAGCGGGCTTCTTTACTATGGGGCAAACAAGGTAATGGCGGGCTCTCTCAGTTCCGGCTTTCTTATTCTCTTCTTTGTTGCTCTTTTTTCAATCATCAGCCCGCTAAAAAGTGTAGGGGTGGACTATGTTAATATAAAACAGGACTCCTCTGCTCTGCCCCGTATATTCTCTTTTCTTGATACAAAAATTAGTGTGCTGGATACAGGCAAAGAGGTCTTTTCAGGATTGAGGGAGGGGATTGAGTTTCAGGGTGTATATTTCTCTTATGGTAGAAAAGAAGTTCTTCAAGATATCACTTTTTATCTTAAGAAAGGAGAGCGGATTGGTATTGTAGGCCCCACAGGCGTTGGGAAGACATCTCTGATAGGTCTTCTTTTAAGATTTTATGAACCAGAAAAAGGGCAGATTTTGATAGATGGTAAGGATATAAGAAGTTATAAATTAGAGACATTAAGGGAGCATATAGGTTTTGTTCCACAGGAACCCATACTTTTTAATGATACACTGAAAAGGAATATATCACTTTCGGAAAATCCTGATATGGAAAGAGTTAAAAAAGCAGCAGATATAGCAGGGATAAAGGACTTTATTGAATCACTCCCTGATGGCTATGAGACGATTGCAGGAGACAGGGGTATGTCTTTTTCAGGAGGACAGAAGCAACTGATATCTGTGGCACGGGCGATATATAGAGACCCTGAAATCATTATACTGGATGAAGCCACCGCATCCCTTGACAGTCATTCTGAAAAGACATTGCAGGAAGCGATGGAAAGAATAATGAAGAGTAGAACTGTCTTTATCATAGCGCACCGTCTTTCAACATTAAGGAGTGTTGACAGGATAATAGTGCTAAAAGAAGGAAGAATAGTAGAAGAAGGGAGCCATAACCAGTTAGTGGAGAAGAAGGGCGAATACTACCACTTCTGGGAGTTGCAGATTCATTAGTAGCGAGGTACCCCGCCACTAAAGATTTGGCGGGCAGGACCGTGAGAAGGAAGGCGTGAGATGTGAAAGAGGAGAAGGGCGTTTCCTTAAATTCCTCCCCCTTGGAGGGGGGAGGATGAAGGTGGGGGTGGAGGGTAAAGGAAATGGTACACCCTCACCCTACCTCTCTCCCCTTGAGGGAGAGGGAAAAGGGAGAGGGGGATAGTGTTATAATATGTAGCGGTGTGACCCGCAACTAAAGATTTAGCGGGCAGGTTTATTGCACAATGCGTGCTATAAATGCGGCCGCTACAAAACAATGATGAAAAACATAGTTAGGTTTAGCGAGAGGCAAATATGACGACATATAAAAGAGCAGGGGTGGATATCTCAACAGGAGATATATGTTCCGAGATTATGTCTTCTGCTTCTGACAGGACATTTACCAATAGAAAAGGCAGGGATGGAGAGATTACAATTGTAGAGAGTAAGGGACTTCACAGGGTTATTATAATATCAATCGGGTCTTTCAAACTTATGCTTAACAGTGATGGTATCGGTACAAAAGCAGAGGTTGGTGAAAGGGTAGGCACACACAAAACGATGGCTTATGACCTTTTTGCTATGCTTTGTGATGATGCTGTAAGATACGGTGCTGAGCCAGTTGCTGTATCAAATATCCTTGATGTAAATAAACTTTCTGTAGATGTGATAAAGGAGTTGTCAGAGGGTATGGTAAAAGCGGCAAAGGAGGCAGGTGTTGCTGTTGTATCCGGTGAGATAGCAGAGTTAGGAGGCCGTATTTGCGGTTATGGAAGATATAACTATAACTGGGCGGGAACGGTTTTAAGTGTTATCCGGAAAGAGATGAGACCAGAAATGATTAAAAAAGGACAGTATATAGTGGCTCTTAAAGAAGATGGTTTCAGGTCCAATGGAATATCTCTGGTAAGGAAAATTTTAAAGGATAGGTACGGAGACAGATGGCATAGAAAGAAGACAAAGGGAAAGACATTAGGCGAGATGGTTCTTATCCCCTCAAAGATTTACACACCGGCAGTTCTGGATACCTTTGATTTTATAGATGGGATAGCACATATCACAGGTGGAGGTATCCCCGGTAAATTGGGCAGAGTCCTTTCTACAAGAGGGCTTGGAGCAGAGCTCACGGACTTATTTAATCCACCAGAGATAATGCTTATCTGTCAGAGATATGGAATAGTGGATGATAGAGAGGCATATAAGGTATGGAATATGGGGCAGGGTATGCTTATTATTACTTCACATCCTGAAAAAGTTATAGATGTAGCGGATAGGTATAAGATTAAAGCAAAGGTAGCAGGAGAGATTACAGGCAAAAAAGGCATCTCTCTTATCAGTCAAGGGTATTATCAACAGGGTCAGGTCTTGCTTTTTGCATAAATAAATATTTTTTAGTTGATTTGAAGAGTTCTATATCTTCCTTCCTGTGCTTGCCTTAGAGAGGGTAGAATATTTAACCCCTTTCAGGGCTTTTAAAATGCCATACAGCCGCCTTATTGTTTCTGCCTTACCTTTTACCACTATGATTTCAAGGCAGTTTTTGTGGTCCATATGTATATGCTGTGTGGAGATGATAATCTCATGGTAGTTATGCTGTGTCTCCATTATCTTTGAAACCAGGTCTCTTTTGTGATGGTCATAGACAAGTAATAGACAGCCAGCAACAATTACATCTTTCTCCCATTCTTCTTCCACAAACTCCTTTCTTATGACATCCCTTATGGCTTCAGAGCGGTTTTTATATCCCTCTCTATTTATAAAGTGGTCAAATGTCTCAAGGAGCTTTTCCTCCATTGAGACCCCGAACCTTATTATCTTTCCCATAGTTTTCTCCATAAATAGTTATTTCATCTTATTACATTATATGATACAATTTTTAGGATGAAAAAAGAAAAAATTGTATGTGTGATACCTGCGAGGTACGGGTCTGAACGGTTACAAGGCAAGGTCCTTTATAAAATAAACGGAAAGACAGTTCTACACCGGGTATATGAAAGGGCATTGAAAATAAAGAATTTTGATGCCATATACATCGCCACAGACGACATAAGGATTGCAGAGGAAGGGAGAAGAATTGGTGCAGATGTGATTATGACCTCTTCCAGTTGTAGGAGTGGAAGCGACAGGGTCGCAGAGGCAATAAAAGGGATGAAGTTAGATATTGTGGTGAATATCCAGGCAGATGAACCGTTTTTACCTGTTGAGGCAGTAGAAAAGCCACTGGAGATGATGAAGAAAGATAAGGACATTTATGTTGCTACATCAGCCACCAAAATAAGAAAGATGGAAGAATTATATGACCCGAATGTTGTAAAAATTGTCTTTGATAAGGACGGCTATACACTTTACTCTTCCCGCGCACTTATACCATATCCTTCATTGTACTTCTCCCAGAATACCCCTGCCCTGCTTAAAAAGGTGTGTTTCTATAAACATATAGGGGTGTATCTTTTCAGGCAGGACTTCCTTGAGACATTCCATAAACTCCCTTTAAGTACTCTTGAGCAAATTGAAAAACTTGAACAGTTAAGAATTATTGAGAATGGATATAAACTAAAGGTAGCAGTGATACAGAGGGATTCGCCATCTGTTGATACATTGGAAGATATAAAGAAACTTAAAGATATGAGATAATTTTTCCCTCTCACCTGTCTTGCCTATTCTCTCTTTTAAAATTCCATAAATCACAATGTAGCGGTGCAACCCGCCGCTACAAGATTTGGTGGTCAGGACCGTGAGAAGGGAGAGGGGAAAGAGAGGAAAACAAAGCGAGAGAAAATGTGAATAGGTCCAACAATCAAATAGATAGGAAATT
>JAMWCZ010000090.1 GCA_023819225.1 Candidatus Omnitrophota bacterium | reverse complement strand
GAAAAACGCACCTCTTGTTACCATTGCAGATATAAGTAGAGTCAAGATAGTAGCTTCTGTAGCAGAGGTGGAATTAGGTAGGATAGGAAAAGGGAAAAAGGCAGAAGTAAGGGTGGATGCATATCCTGAAAAGGTCTTTTATGGAGAGGTATATAAAATTTCTCCTTTTGTTGACCCGATTACAAGAACTGTAGAGGTGGAGATTTTAGTGGATAACAATAGCCAGTTGCTAAAACCAGGAATGTTTGCAAGGTCAACTATCATACTCCGTACACATAAAAATGCTTTTGTTGTTCCTGAAAAGGCGGTATTTAAAGAGGAAGACAAAAGTTATGTACTTGTGGTGGATGATTTTATTGTAAAGAAGAGGGAAGTGAAGACAGGTATGGTTGAGGATGGTTATATTGAGATAACAGAAGGTCTTTCTGGAGGGGAGAAGGTGGTTGTTGAAGGTGGTATAGGACTTGAAGATGGAACCAAAGTGGAGGTTGCAGAATGAATATACCTGAATTTTCTGTTAAGAGAAAGATTACCACACTTATGCTGGTTCTAATTTTTTCTGCTATAGGTATCCTTTCCTTTTTCAATTTAGGGCTTGATATGTTGCCTGACCTTGAGTTTCCTGTGGTGGCTGTCGTTACATCCTATGAAGGTGTTGCATCAGAAGAGATAGAGTCAGGAATTACAAAACTTGTAGAAGAGTCCGTAGGACTGGTCAAGCATATAAAAAAGGTGACATCCTTTTCAATGGAAGGAATCTCTGCTGTTATGATTGAGTTTGAGTGGGGAACCAACCTTGACTTTGCTGCGCAGGATGTAAGGGACCGTCTTTCAATAATAGAGGAGTATCTACCTAAGGATGCAGATAGACCCATAGTGGTTAAGTATAATCCCTCTGATATGCCTGTTTTAATCTATGCTGTGACTGGCTTTGGTAATGATACACTAAAGTTAAGAACATACCTTAATGATGAGATAAAACCACGTCTTGAAGGTGAAGAGGGTGTGGCAAATGTCTTCCTTTCAGGTGGTAGGACAAGGGAAATCAATGTCCTTATAGATGGTGAGCGACTTAATGGCTACAACCTTTCGTTAAACCAGATAAGTCAGGCGATGAGATATGAGAACCTTAATATCTCTGGTGGCCGTATAAAGGAAGGTTATAGAGAGTATCTACTTAGGACACCTGGAGAATATAAGAGTGTGGAGGAAATAAAAAACACTGTTGTGGGTGTATACAATGGTGCTCCTGTCTATCTAAGGGATATTGCGGAAGTGAAAGATACCTTCAAGGAGGTAAGGAGTTTCGCGAGGGTTGATGGCAGGGATTGTGTTGTACTCGGGATAATGAAACAGTCAGGTGCAAATATAGTAAAGGTATCAGACAGGGTGGGTAGAAAGATTGAATCCCTCAAAAATATAATGCCTGCTGATATGAAGTTTGCAGAACTGATGAATTTTGGAAATGTGGCAAAACGGATGGTAAAGATGACTGCTATTGATGTTATGGTGGGGGGAGTAATAACTGTTGCACTCCTTTTATTCCTTTTAAGGAGTTTTATTCCAACCCTTGTGGTTGCTCTCTCCATTCCTTTTTCCATCTTTGTTGCTTTTATCGGGATATATGCGGCTGGTTATACCCTTAACATAACAACGATGACAGGACTGGGTCTGGGGATAGGTATGCTTGTCTCCAATGCTATCATAGTTATGGAAAATATATTTAGATATATGGAACAGGGTGAAAATGTAGAGATTTCTTCGTCAAAAGGAACCAATGAGGTTATGGCAGCGATATTTGCCTCTACCCTTACAACTGTAATTGTTTTCCTTCCTGCTGTATTTGTTACAGGTATTACAGCACGGCTGATAAGACCCATCGCTATTACAGTCACTGTTTCTCTTCTTGCCTCTTTCATTGCAGCAATTACACTTGTTCCTATGGTCTCTTCAGGTCTCTTTAGAGGGAAAGGAGAAAAATTAAAGATGGCTGAAGAGAAGGAATTTGGTAAGATAAAGAAAATTTACAGTAATAGTTTGTCTTATGCTCTTAACCACAAGACACTCTTTGTTATTCCTCCGATAGTGCTTTTTCTTTTGAGTATGTGGTCATTAAGGTTTGTAGGTAAGGAGTTCTTTCCTTCAATGGATACACCTATGCAACTTATAAGTTTAAGAATGCCAGTAGGAACACCATTGGAAGATACAGAGTACATAATGTCTACGATAGAAAAGGCATGTAAAGAGCCAGAACTTATACATATTGCTACAACAGGAGGATTAAGCGAAGGGGGTAAAACAGATGTGGCTTTCGGTGGTGGCTCTTCAGAGGTCTATGAGGCACAGGCATTTGCAAGGTTTAAGTGGAAGGAAGAGAGAAAAAGGAGTATGGCAGAAATAAAAGAGACCATAAGAAAAAAACTCCCTTCTTTAAAGGAAGTGCATTGGGAATTTTCCGATATGAGCAGGATGATGACCTCTACCGGAGGAGAGACACAGGATATGGTGATAAAGATATTCGGTAGTGATATGGACCAGTTATATGAAATTGCCAAAGAGATAAAGAGAAGAGTAGAAGGTGTAGAAGGGCTGAAGGATGTAGATATAAGTTTGAAAACAGGAAAGCCGGAGATAAAGATAAGCATAGATAGAGAGAAAGCATCACGATTAGGGCTTTCTACTGCTTCTATAGGGCAGACAATAACAACTGCATTTTTAGGAGAGGTCTCCACAAGGTATAAGATGGGTGGAGAAGAGTATGATGTAAGGATAAGATTTGAAGAGCGATGTAGAAAGACAGTAAAAGATATAGAAAACCTTTATATTCCAACGATGACTGGATATAAGGTGCCTTTGAAGGAAGTGGCAAAAACAGAAATAGGGGAAGGTCCTGTTAAGATAGAAAGAGAAAATAAGAAGAGAAAGGTATCAGTTACGGCTAATATATCAGGTAGGGACTTAGGAAGTGTTGTGAAGGATGTTGAGCAAAGGATAAGTGATGTAAAATTACCCTTCGGTTATTATATAGAGTTTGGTGGGCAATATGAAAAGATGAAAGAGGCATTTGGTGGGCTTCTTATAGCGCTTATATTTGCTGTTTTTCTTGTTTATATGGTAATGGCGTCAACCTTTGAATCACTCCTTCATCCCTTTATGGTTATGTTTACAGTGCTTTTAGGAATGATAGGTGTTATAGTAGGACTGCTTCTTTTCCGTTCTACATTGAATATTGGTTCATTTTTAGGAATTATCTTGATGGCAGGTGTTGTAGTAAATAATGGAATAGTGCTTGTGGATTATGTAAACCTTTTAAGAAGACAGAAGAATAAAGATGTAAGGACAGCACTTATTGAAGGGTGTGTGACAAAACTCAGGGCAATAACACTTACAACACTTACAACTGTCTTTGGTATGCTTCCTATGGCTATCTCAAGGTCACAGGGTTCTGAATTCAGGGCACCTATGGCTGTCTCAGTTATAGGCGGGGTGCTTATTTCTGCTTTATTTACACTCTATCTTATCCCTGTAATTTACGAGGCGGTAGATGGATATATACAGAAAAGGAAGGTAGAAAGATAAAAAAAGGAGGAATATGGATTATGAGAAACAAGTCCTCAATGTGCTTTTAGAAGTACACCATGCAGTAGGTGCGAGATTAGAAATAGAGGAAATATGTAAGATACTGGTTAACAAGATTATAGATATAATACACTGTTCAGGGTGTGCTATTATGCTGATTGAAGGGCAGGAGGTTAAAGTTATAGCAGAAGAAGGATTTATGAGAAGTTTGGGGCAGGTTAAATTTACAACTGATACACCTTCTATAAAATATATAATAGAAACGAAACAGGGTATTGTGACAGGAGATGTAAAAAACAGTTCTTTCTCATCCTGTGTCCCTGATGGTTGTTCTATGAATTCCTTAATATGTATTCCAGTTATTATCCAGGACGAAGTAAAAGGTATTATACATTTAGATTCCAACAAATATAACTTTTTCAGCCAGAAAGATGTAGATTTTGTCCAGTTGATAGCCAGTGAGATTTCGGTAATAATAGAACGGGCAGGATTATATATCAGAGTAAAAGAATTCTCAATCAGAGATGGATTAACTGGCTGTTTTAATAGAAGAAAATTTGAAGAAGATATATTGCAGGAATTTTCAAGAGCGAAAAGGTATGGTAGAACATTTTCTCTCTTGATGATAGATATTGACTATTTTAAAAAATATAAATCCTTACTGAACCCCGTCAAAGACCAATAGATTTTCCCCTCACCCTTACCCTCTCCCCACTGCGCGGGGCGAGGGAAGAAAGAGGAGACCCCTTTCCTTTTCCCTCTCCCCTCAGGGGAGAGGGTATGGGTGAGGGGCAAAGAGAGGGTTTAGGGTGTGGGGACCCTTGAACAAAAAATTAAATGAAAAAGTGTTACCTGTCTACCCTATCTATACGCTAACTTGACAGGAAAAATATAAAACGAGGCTTAGTAAATATTTACTAAAAAATATAATGACTTCTATGGGCATCAAAAAGGAGATGATATTCTGGTAAAGATAGTTAATGTATTCAGTTCTAACCTTAGAAGCACAGATTTGATATATCGTTATGGTGGAGAAGAATTTACCGTTTTATTACCGGAAACGGATAGAAAATCGGCTTTTATTGTTGCGGAAAATCTCAGAAGAATAGTTGAAAATACAGTTTTTGAGGGAGAAGAAAAAAGCCGGCCAGGTAAAAAAATCACAGTAAGTATAGGTGTGGCAGAGTTTCCTTCAGATGCACAGGATAGAGATAATTTGATAAAAATGGCAGACGAGGCACTCTATTGTGCAAAACAAAAAGGTAGAAATAGGGTATGTATAATGAATTTGAATACCTTTTCTTAAAAACTTTTTTAGTTCTTCCCCAGTGTCCTTTGTATAATCATAAGAAAGAAAAATTTCTCAGTCCTCCTATACAAACAAATCTATAAGCAAAGTCAACTGCAATTTTTTATGTCTATTGAGCGATTTATTTAAAAATTTTTCTTTATTATCCTTTAAATATCTTAATTCTTCTTTTAATCTTTCAATCTTTTCAAATAGAAAATCCATTCTTTCTC